>JBKBUN010000081.1:0-14322 GCA_046289925.1 Burkholderiaceae bacterium
GGGGCTATGGGGCCCAAAGACGGTGAAAAATGGACCGCTGCGGCCCATTTGCAGCCGACGATTCCCAAGTCCGACAGGCTCCTAGATACTTGGCTCACCCCAGCCGAGCCACCCACGGGGCAAAACGCAGGGGCTTCAGAGCCGCGCTTCGCGCGTCACGAGCGGTGGTTTGCGATCTGGCCAGATGTGGGCCGAACGCCCCGGGCTACTCTACTGCTGGGTGGGCACCGCCGCAGAGCCGGCCAGCGCACAGCGTCGACGGGCTGGACGGCGATCCTGAGGGGCGCAGAGAGACCGTGCGAAGGGGAGCGTCTGTTGGCCGCCAGCCGCCCGATGTCGATAAGTGGCTGCCTGTGCGAACAGGTGGCGCCCCGGCCTGAGGACCGGGTCCTGGACCTGGGTCAAGGCCGCGGCCGAAAGTCCTTGCGGTCCAGTGCGGTGCGTCGCTACGATCGACCCGGCCGATGTCTGACCTGACTCTGTACGCCCGCCCCAACCTATGCAGCCCCAGCCGTCCCCCACGCTCCAGGCGGTGTTCCAGCACGTGCCCGATGCGGTGTTTCTCATCGATCCGAGCACCTCGCTCATCCTTGACTGCAATGAAGCCGCCCTGGCCCAGGTGGGGCTTACGCGCGACGAGATCGTCCAGCATTCGGTGCTGAGTTTGCAAAAGGATGTGGTGGGGGCCGCGCAATGGGCCAGCATCGCGCAGGCCATTCGCGCTACGCCGGGCTACTACTTTCTTGGGCGGCACCGCCACAGCGGCGGGGGCGAGGTGCCGGTGGAAGTGCACACCAGCTGCTTCACGCACGAAGGCCGGGAGCTGTTTCTGTCGGTGGCGCGCGACATCACGCAGCGCGTGGCGCTGGAGCAGGAGCAGGCCGCCCGCGATGTGCAGCTGCGCTATGCGCTCACCGATGCTACCGACGGCCTCTGGGACTGGAACCTGTCCACCGGTGAGGTGTTTTTCAGCCCGCAGCTCAAGCGCATGTTGGGTTATGGCCCCCACGAGATGGAGCCGCGCCTGCAGACCTGGGCGGACAACGTGCACCCCGATGACGCCGCCTGGGTGCAACGGGTGCTGCACGAGCATCTGGACGGCTTGCGCGAGCGCTACGACGTGGAGTACCGGCTGCGCAACCGCAACGGCCACTACATCTGGGTGCACGACCGCGGCCGCGTGTGCGACCGCGACCCGCAGGGCCAGCCCACGCGCATGGTGGGCATGGTCGAGAACATCACCGACCGCAAGAACGCCGAACTCGCGCTACAGGACATCGCATCGCACGATGTGCTGACCGGCCTGCTCAACCGCCGCGAATGCGAGCGCGTGCTGCACCAGCAGTTGGAGTTGTGCCGCCGCCTGCAGGTGCCCATAGGCCTGTGCCTGTTCGACCTGGATCACTTCAAGGAGGTCAATGACCGATTCGGTCACAAAGTGGGCGACGAGGTGCTGCGTCAGGTCGCGCGCGTGGTCAAGTCGCAGGTGCGCAGCACCGACCATGTGTTTCGCTGGGGGGGCGAAGAATTCCTCATGGTCTGCGCCGACATCGGCCTGCACCACCTGGTGCTGCTGGCCGAGCAACTGCGCCGTACGCTTGAGCAGACCGTCTGGCCCGACCTCGACTCCTTGGGGCGCGTGACCTCAAGCTTCGGCGTAGCCGTGTACCCCGACCATGGCCTGACCGTGGATGAGCTGTTCATGTCGGCCGACTCGGCGCTCTACCGCGCCAAGGCCAATGGCCGCAACCGCGTGGAATGCGCCGCGTCGCCGTACCCGCTGCAAACCACGCCAACGGACATGGCCCCCGCTTGCTGACCCCCCATGCGCTGCGCGATGCGTGGCGGTCATGGCCGGAGCGTGAGCCCTAGGAGCCTGTCGGACTTGGAATCGTCGGCTGCCAATGGGCCGCAGCGGTCCATTGTTCACCGTCTTTGGGCCCCATAGCCCCGCTATGGGGCTGCCAACACGGCGAAACGGTCATCGCTGGGGCGCATGTTCGCTTTCGACGCCCCAAGTCCGACAGACTCCTAGAAAGTGGTCGAGCATGTGGAAGTGGTCTTCAAAGAACTCTGCTTCGCGTGCCGCCAGCGCAGCCAGCGGCACCCACTGGGCGTCGCGCGCATCGTCGTCGCCCCGCACAGCGGGCAGTGCCATGTCGCCCAGGTCGATGTAGTGGGCATGGGTAATGGTGCGCCCGCGCTGGCTGCGGTCAGGGTGGTCAAATACTTTCACAGCGCGCAAGCCGGCCTGCAACTGCGCCACGGGCACGGCGCAATGGGTTTCTTCGCGCAGCTCGCGTACGCACGACTGCCACAGCGTTTCGCGCTGTTCGATAAAACCTCCGGGCACGGCCAGCAGGCCCTCGCCCGGGGGGCGGCCGCGCCGGATCAACAGCACGTGGTTCTGGCAGCGCAGCACCGCGTCCACGGTGACAAACACTGGTGGGTATGGAGCCTGCGACCAGGCCTCGCGCGCAGCGCGCAGGGCCTGCCACTCGGCGCGCAGCCGTGCATAGGCGCCACGGCTATCGGGCGCGTTGGCAAAGGTCTGTAAAAAAGTCCAGGTGCTTTCGGGCATCTGCGTGCGCCAGGGGGCCATGGCGGCCTCGAACTGGTCGGGCGGAGCGCCCAGGTAGGCATCCCGGATCCCGGTGGCATCTGTGTTGCCCTGGCGCGGCAGAGCCAGCAGCGCCCAACCGGGAAAGCGGTCCAGGTAGCTGCTCGTGGCGTCCTTGAAGTGCCCGACCAGCGCCACGCGGGCCTCGGGCGGCACACAGCCAGCCACCTGCTGCCGTACCGCCTGCACCCAGACGGTTTCGTTGTAGTAGTCGCGCACCGGCAGTACCTTCAAGCGCTGCTGCTGCGCATCCGGCAGCGCAGCGCGCAGCATGGCCTCGCGCTCCTGCCAGGTAAAGGGATTCTTGGGCGAACGGGCCTGCCAAGCCGACCCCATGACGACGATGACCTGCGCAGCATGGTCCAGTGCGTGATGCAACAGGGCCATGTGGCCGTGGTGCACGGGCTCAAAACGCCCGATCAGGATGGCGGTGTCAAACATGGCGGGGGTGGCGCGCGCGGGCCTGCACAACAGAAGCGTTGGTCGCGATTGTGCGCGAGGCATTGCGTCCAGGTGCGCGGCGCAAGTCGATTTTTGCTGGACGGCCGTGGGCAAATCTGGCACAAACGCGGGCGCTGCCCGCGGTGTGGTGGCACATCACAACCACGCAGCGAGAGGGGTCGATGTCTTTGCGGATCAAGTTCAACCTGGTGCTGGCGGCCGTGCTGCTTCTGGCGGCGGCTGGGGCCGGCTGGTATGTGCACCGGTTTCTGGAAGAAGCCGCCATTGAGGAGGTGCGCCACAACTCCCAGGTGATGATGCACACAGCCCTGGCGATTCGCGACTACACGACCGAGTCCATCAAGCCCCATCTGGACCCGATGCTGGCGGAGCGATTTTTGCCTCAGACAGTGCCGGCCTACGCCGCCACCGAAACCCTGCGCCGCCTACAGGCGCGCTTTCCGGGCTACGAATACAAGGAGGCGGTGCTCAACCCAACGAATCCCCGCGACAAGGCCAACGAGTGGGAAGAGAAGGTGGTGCAGGACTTCCGGGAAGGCCGCACCCCGCTGCAGCAAGAGGTGTCGGGCGTGGTGGGCGAGGGTGTGCACCGCGCGATGTACGTGGCCCGGCCCATCACCATCAAGCAGCCGCAATGCCTGTCGTGCCACAGCGCTCCAGAGCTCGCGCCGCCCAGCTTGCTGCAGGTGTACGGCAACCAAAACGGCTTCGGCTGGAAGCTCAACGAAACCGTGGGCATCCAGGTGGTGAAGGTGCCGATGTTCTATCCGCTCGAAAAGGCGCGGCAGACCTTCTACACCGTGATGGGGGCGCTTCTGGCGAGCTTTCTGCTGCTGTTTGCGGTGCTGAATCTGTCGCTGTCGTCGCTGGTGATCGAGCCCATGGCGCGCCTGAATCGCAAGCTTGAAGATCTGGCCACCAAGGACTTCCTCACCGATCTGGTGAACCGCCGCCGCTTCTTTGAGCGGCTCGAATCCGAGATGGCCGAGACCCGCATCCGCAAGGGACATCTGTCGGTGGTGATCTTCGACATCGATTTCTTCAAACGCATCAACGACACGTTCGGGCACGACTCGGGCGATGTGGTGCTCAAGAACACGGCGCTGCGCGTGCGGGAGTTGCTGCGCTCGTCGGACTGCGCCGCCCGCTTTGGCGGCGAGGAGTTCATCCTGATGCTCAAAGATACGCCCGTGGAAGCCGCTATGGCCATTGCCGAGGCGGTGCGCGCCCGCATTGCCGGCACGCCGTTCGACACGGTGGGCCATGTCAGCGCAAGTTTTGGCGTCGCCGCCTGGAACCACGAGGAAGACAGCCATGCGCTGATCAAGCGCGCCGACACTGCGCTCTACCAGGCCAAGGCCAGCGGCCGCAACTGCGTGGTACGGGCGCAAGACGCAGCGTGAACCGCCGCTGCATGCGCTTGGGGTGGCGGCAGCAGAACGTTGCCCCAGCGGGCAGCGTCGAAGCGCCACAGCACCGCACAAATCGGCGGCGCGCCGAGGGCGGCAGTGCCCGGCGCAGGCGGCTTGCTGGCGGGCCGTGCCCCTGCTTAAGGCACTCACCGGCACCTTCCCGGGCGGTGTGCCCGGTGCCCGCCCCATGCGCGAGCGTGGCCTTCACAGGCCGGCCGCTGCACGCAGTGCGGCAGCCTTGTCCGTACCGTGGTCTTCGCTCACATCGCGGGCGCGATATGAGCGATATGAACTACGCCCGAAGACCGATACCGCGCTGTTTGCGCGGCGGGCTTACAGCCCGGCTGCTGCCCGCAGGGCTGCAGCTTTATCGGTCTTTTCCCAGGTGAACTCGGGTTCTTCGCGGCCGAAGTGGCCGTAGGCTGCGGTCTTGCTGTAGATCGGGCGCAGCAGGTCCAGCATCTGGATGATGCCCTTGGGACGCAGGTCGAAATGTGAGCGCACCAGAGCGGCGATCTGCGCGTCGGGAATCGCACCCGTGCCTTCGGTGTACACCGTGATGTTCATGGGCTGCGCCACACCGATGGCGTAGGCCACTTGGATTTGGCACTGGCGCGCCAGGCCCGCGGCCACAATGTTTTTGGCCACGTAGCGCGCGGCGTAGGCGGCGCTGCGGTCCACTTTCGTCGGATCTTTGCCGCTGAAGGCGCCACCGCCATGCGGGCAGGCACCGCCGTAGGTGTCCACAATGATCTTGCGGCCTGTCAGACCGCAGTCGCCCTGCGGGCCGCCAATCACGAAGCGGCCGGTGGGGTTGATCAGGTAGCGCGTGTTCTGCAGCCACTCCTTGGGCAGCACGGGCTTGATGATTTCCTCGATGCAGGCTTCGTAGAAGCTGGCCTTCATCTTGGTGGCCGTCTCGCTCTGGTCGGGGCTGTGCTGGGTGGACAGCACCACGGTGTCGATGCTGTGCGGCTTGCCGTCCACGTAGCGCATCGTGATCTGGCTCTTGGCGTCCGGGCGCAGGAAGGGCAGCCGGCCGTCCTTGCGCAGTTGGGCCTGGCGCTCGACCACGCGGTGGGCGTAGTAGATGGGCGCGGGCATGAGCTCGGGCGTTTCGTCGCAGGCGTAGCCAAACATCAGGCCCTGGTCGCCCGCGCCGATGTTCAGGTAGTCGTCGCTGGCGTGGTCCACGCCCTGGGCGATGTCGTTGGATTGCTTGTCGTAAGCGACCAGCACCGCGCAGCCCTTGTAGTCGATGCCGTACTCGGTGTTGTCGTAGCCGATGCGCTTGATGGTGTCGCGCGCGACCTGGATGTAGTCGACGTGGGCGTTGGTGGTAATTTCACCGGCCAGCACGACAAGACCGGTGTTGGTCAGCGTCTCGGCGGCCACGCGCGAACGAGGGTCTTGGGCAAAGATTGCGTCGAGGATGGCGTCCGAGATCTGGTCGGCCACCTTGTCGGGGTGGCCTTCAGACACCGATTCGGACGTGAAGAGAAAGTCGTTCGCCATTTGAATAAACTCCTGTGTTCCGGCATTTGGGGCGCCGCCCTGACTCGGTAGGAGCTTTGGCGAACGCTTTAGCAGTTTTATTTACCGTCGCCCTGCAAGTTGCTCAGTTAACTCAGCGACGTTTTGATTTTAATGCCAGTCCTCTTCCGTCTCTTGTCCCGCTGCCCGCTGGGGTTGCTCCACGCCCTCGGTGCGCTGTTGGGCTGGGGGGTGTTTGCCGTCTCAGGTGTGTACCGCCGCCGCTTTCTGGCCAATGCCCGGCAGGCGGGCTATCGCTTTGGCGCCGTGGCGGCAGCCGTGGGGCACGCCGGGCGCATGGCCGCCGAGCTGCCGCGGCTGTGGCTGGGTGCGCCAGTGCCGTGTCGCATCCGGAACGTCGAGGCCATCGAGCCTTTGTACGAGCGAGGGCAGGGCGTGCTGTACCTCACGCCGCACCTGGGCTGTTTCGAGATGTCGGCCCAGGGCATTGCGCGCCAATGGGGCGAGCGCCGGGGGCCGATCACGGTGCTGTACCGGCCGGCGCGTCAGGCCTGGCTGGCCGACCTCATGCGCACTGCGCGTAACCGCCCAGGCATGCTGGCGGTGCCCACCAACCTCACGGGCGTGCGCCAGATGATCAAGGCCCTGCGCCGCGGCGAGGCCGTCGGGCTGCTGCCCGACCAGGTGCCTGCGCAAGGGCAGGGCGTGTGGTCGCCGTTTTTTGGCCGCGAGGCCTACACCATGACGCTGGCGGCCCGACTGGCCTTGCAGACGGACGCTGCCGTGGTGTTGGCGCGCTGCGAGCGCCTGCCTTGGGGCCGGGGCTACGAGTTGCACTTACGAGCGCTGGAGGAGCCGCTGGCAGCCGATCTGGACGCCGCCGTGCACCAGATCAACGCCGCCATGGAGTCGCTGATCCGCGAATGCCCGGACCAGTACCTGTGGGGCTATGCGCGCTACAAGCAGCCGCGCGACGAAATGCCAATGCAGGAGCAGGCGGCATGACGGGGCGGCTTGGCGTGTGGTTCATGGGCGTGCTTGCGCGCCTGCCGTTGCCCGTGCTGCGCGCACTGGGTTGGCTGATCGGCGAAGTGCTCTTCCTGCTGGCCGCGCCGCGCCGCCGTGTGACCTTGCGCAACCTGGCGCTGTGCTATCCGCAGGTGCCCGAGGCGCAGCGCCGCCGCTGGGCGCGCCAGAGCTTTGTCGCGTTCTGCCAGGCGTGGCTGGACCGCGGCTGGCTCTGGAAGGCGCCTGCCGAGGTGGTGCTGTCGCGGGTGAAGCTGCAGGGGGCTCTGCATGAGCTAGAAGGCAATACGCCGACCATCATCTTTGCGCCGCATTTCTACGGCATGGACGCCGGCGGCTCGGCGCTCACGCTGCACACAGATCGGGCCTTCACCTCGATCTTTGCCACCCAGCCCGACCCGGCGGTGGATGCCTGGATCCGCGCGGGCCGCCAGCGCTTTGGCAACGTGCGCATGCTCAACCGTGGCGATGGCGTCAAGCCCATCCTGAGTGGCCTGCGCCAGGGGGGGCTGCTGTACCTGCTGCCTGACATGGATTTTGGCCCGACGGATTCGCTGTTTGTGCCGTTTTACGGCCAGCAGGCGGCTACCGTCCCTTCGCTATCCCGATTTGCGCGGCTTGGACGGGCCAAGGTGATCACCATGGTCACGCGCATCACGCCCACCGGCTACCTTGCCGAGATCTCGCCCGCCTGGGCCGACTATCCGACCGACGACGTGGTGGCCGACACCGCGCGCATGAATGCCGAACTGCAGCGCGAGATCGATGTGGATCCGGGTCAGTACTACTGGGTGCACAAGCGCTTCAAGACCCGTCCGGCCGGCGAACCCTCGCCCTACGCCTGAAGCCGCGCTGCGCCCCTGTGCGGCGTGAGCAGAAACCGCAGTGGGATGCGCCCACCAGTGCCGTGATCGGCGCGCCAGGCCGGGCGAGACGACGCGGCGCACTCCTGTGCGCCAGAAGGCACAAGGCCGTATGCAGCGGCTGGCATGGTGCTGGCGGGCGCATAGCGCTTTCATCCAGAAGGTGAGCGTGCCCACCAGGCGCAACTTCAACCGACATCAGAACTTTTCAGTGCGAACAAGCGGTCCACTGCGGTTTCTAGGCTCAAGCCGAATTGGCTGCTTGTGCTTGAAAATCAAGCACGAGCAGCTATCAAATTGATAGCTTTACAGGCCTTGGAGAAATCGGCCGATCTCGTACGCAATGCGCGCGGGCTGTTCGTGCACGATCCAGTGCGAGGCGCCGGGCACCGGGCGCACTTGCAACTGCGGGATCCAGTTGTCCAGGCCTTGCAGCAGCCCGGGCCGAAGCGCCGGGTCGTCCATGCCCCAGACCACCAGCGTTGGCACCTGCACGGTGAGCATGCTGTCCGGCAGGCTCACGGCCTGGGCGGCCGGGTCGCCGTCGCGCGGCGGGCGCAGCGGGCTGGCGCGGTAGTAGTGGCAGGGGCCGGTCAGGCCCTGCTGCCATACGGTGCGGTACTGCGCGCGCATCGCCGGGGTCAGCCAGGCCGGGGGCTCGCCTGCCGGGTTGTCGAAAAAGCCGAACAGCCGCCGGAAGTCGTTCTCTGCCAGCAGGGCTTCGGCGTCTGGGCGACAAAGAAAATGCATGTACTGGCTGGCTGCCTGCTGCGCTGGGTCGGATTGCAGTTCGCGCAAAAACGTGCCTGGATGCGGAGAGTTGACGATGGTCAGGCGTGCCATGCGCGCAGGCTGCTGGTTGGCGAAGTTCCAGGCCACGGCGCCGCCCCAGTCGTGTGCCACCAGGCAGGCCAGCGGTTGCTGGGGGCTCAGCGCATCGCTCAGGGCGGCCAGGTCTTGCACCAGGTGCTTGGCGCGGTAGGCCTCCACCGCCGTGGGCTTGGACGAGGGGCCAAAACCCCGCAGGTAGGGGGCCACGCAGTAGTAGCCGCCGTGCTCAGGGCGCGCGAAGTGCAGCAGCAGTTCGTCCCAGATGAACGCGCCTTCCGGGAAGCCGTGGAGGAACAGCATCACAGGCCGACCGGGCAGGCCCGCGGTGCGGCAGGCCAGGTCGATGCCGTGGGGCAGGGGGACAACGCGCTCTTCAATGGTCACGGGGCACTCCAGTGTGCGGCCCGATGCGCGGAGGCGCCGGTCAGCCGCGGGCTTCGGGGGGTGACGCGTCGGCAGCGGGGGGCTCTGGTGAATCGCCGCCTGCGGACTCTGCCGTGGCCGGCAGCACCGGGTGCGACCACTGCCACAGCAGTTGCGCCACGTCTTCCACGCCCTGCTTCTTCAGGGCCGAGAACATCTTCACCTCGCCTCCGCCGGCTTGCAGTCGCGTAATCGACAGCACCTTGGCCTGCTCCGAGCGCGTGAGTTTGTCGGCCTTGGTGAGCAGCACCAGGAACTTGAGCCCCTGCTCCACGCGGGGGCGGATGACCTCGAGCAGGGCCTCGTCCAGCTCGGTCAGGCCCAGGCGGGGGTCGCACAGCAGCACGATGCCCGTCAGGCTTTCGCGGCTGACGAGGTAATTCACCATCACCTGTTGCCAGCGCTGCTTGTCGGTGCGCGACACGGCCGCGTAGCCGTAGCCCGGCAGGTCGGCCAGCACCGCGTCGGTCACGCCCTGCTTGCCCAGCGAGAACAGGTTGATGTGCTGGGTGCGCCCTGGCTTCTTGGAGGCAAAGGCGAGCTGCTTTTGCTGGGTGAGTGTGTTGATGCAGGTGGATTTGCCCGCGTTGGAGCGGCCCACGAACGCGATCTCTGGCACCGTGATGCGCGGCAGATGGTGCAGTTGGGCCGCGGTGGTCAGAAAGCGCGCCGTGTGCATCCAGCCGAGGGCCGTGGGGCCCGAGGGCGCAGAAGGAAGCGCGCCGGCGGCCGCCCAGCTGGGGGGCGTGGTCATGGGGAATTGGGTGCAGAGGGAGCGTCATTGTAGAATCACGAGGTTTTGCGCACCTCAACCTGACCCACGATATGAAGTTGCTCGCCCCTTTGCTGATGGCTGCCGCGCTGGCAGCGCCCGCTTTCCCGGCTTTCTCCGCAGGTGCGGCGTCCACCACGGCCAAGCCCGACCTGGCCAAGGGCGAGGCAGCCTACACCGCCGTGTGCGCGGCCTGTCACGGCGCTGATGGCAATTCCTCCATCGTGGCCAACCCCAAGCTCGCGGCCCAGCACCCCGAGTACTTGGTCAAGCAGCTGCAGGAATTCAAGTCCGGCAAGCGCAACAACGCGATCATGAAGGGCTTTGCCTCCGGTCTGACGGACGACGACATGCGCAACATTTCGTACTGGCTGGCTTCCAAGCAAGCCAAGCCGGGATTTGCCAAGGACAAAGCCCTGGTGTCGCTGGGTGAGCGCATTTACCGCGGTGGCATCGCAGACCGCCAGATTGCCGCCTGTGCAGGCTGCCACAGCCCCAACGGTGCGGGCATTCCGGTGCAGTTCCCACGCCTGGCCGGCCAGCACGCCGACTACACCGAAGCCCAGCTCAAGATGTTCCGCGATGGCAGCCGCGGCAACAGTCTGCAGATGGCGCAAGTGGCGGCCAAGCTGAACGACCGCGAGATCAAGGCCGTTTCCGACTACATCGCCGGCCTGCGCTGAGCGGCCCTTGCCGCGACGGAGACCCGGGAGGCACTCCGCACGGAACCAACCGCCAATAATCATTCCTAACGGGCGGGTCCATCGAAACGATGGTCCCGCCCTTTTTCTTGCTCGCTTGAGAGCCCTTTCTTTTTGTCATGTCCGACTCCACCCAAGGCGTTCGTATCCAGTCTGGCTCCCAGGCCCTGCGCTCGGGGATCGAGCTGTTGTCCTCGATGCGCTTCGCGATCTCGCTGCTGACCGTGATCTGCATTGCTTCGGTGATCGGCACCGTCCTCAAGCAGCACGAACCCGCGGTCAACTACGTCAACCAGTTCGGGCCGTTCTGGGCCGAGTTGTTTGGCGCACTGCACCTCAATGCCGTGTACAGCGCCTGGTGGTTCCTGCTGATCCTCGCCTTCTTGGTGATCAGCACCTCTCTGTGCATTGCGCGCAACACGCCCAAGATCCTGGCCGATCTGCGTGCCTACAAGGAAAACATCCGCGAGCAGAGTCTCAAGGCCTTTCACCACAAGGCCGAGTCGGATCTGAACGAAACACCCGAGGCTGCGGCACGGCGCATTGGCGGTTTGCTGGCGTCGGGCGGATGGAAGGTGCGCTTGCAGCAGCGCGATACCGCGGCGGGGCCTGGCACGGGCTGGATGGTGGCGGCCAAGGCCGGTGCGGCCAACAAGCTCGGCTACATCGCCGCGCACAGCGCCATCGTGCTGGTGTGCGTGGGCGGACTGCTCGACGGCGACCTGATCGTGCGCGCCCAGATGTGGTGGGGTGGCAAGCAACCCTACAACGGCGGCGGTCTGATTGCCGACGTGCCCGCGCAGCACCGCCTGTCGGAGCGCAATCCGACCTTCCGTGGCAACCTGTTGGTGGCCGAAGGCACGCAGTCGGGCACGGCCATCCTCAATCAGTCGGATGGCATCTTGCTGCAAGAGCTGCCGTTTTCCATCGAGCTCAAGAAGTTCATCGTGGAGCACTATCCCACGGGCATGCCCAAGCTCTTTGCCAGCGAAATCATCATCCACGACCGCCACACGGGCGAGAAGATTCCCGCGCGCGTGGAGGTGAACCACCCGGCTAGCCACCGCGGCATCGAGATCTACCAGTCGAGCTTTGACGACGGCGGCTCTGTGCTCAAGCTGCGGGCGGTACCCATGAAAACCGGTGGCAAGGGTTTTGAAGTCGAGGGCACCGTCGGTGGATCCACGCAGCTCACCAACGGGCTGGGCGATCAGACGCTCACGCTCGAATTCACCGGCCTGCGCACCATCAACGTCGAGAACTTCGCCGATGTGCGCGGTCCGTCGGCCACCGACGTGCGCTCGGTCGACCTGCGCAGCTCGGTGGAAGCCCGCCTGGGCGCCGCCAACAAAACCGTGACCAAGAAGGCGCTGCGCAACGTGGGCCCGAGCGTCACCTACAAGCTGCGCGACCCCGCCGGGCAAGCCCGCGAATACCACAACTACATGTTGCCGGTGGACATGGGCGATGGCGTGCCCGTGTTCCTGCTCGGCGTGCGTGAGACGCCCTCCGAGCCCTTCCGCTACCTGCGCATTCCGGCGGACGAACAGGCCAGCAAAGAGGGCTTCCTGCGCCTGCGCGAGGCCTTGTTGGACCCGGCGGCACGCGAGCAGGCCGTGCGCCGCTATGTGCGCCGGGCCATTGAAGCCGACCGGCCTGACCTGTCGGAGCCGCTGTTCCAGTCGGCGCTGCGTGCGCTCACGCTGTTTGCCGTGGGCTCAGGCGACGGACAGGGCGCGCCGGGCGGCTTGCAGGCGATTTCCGACTTCATGGAAGCCAATGTGCCGGCCCAAGAGCGCTCGCGTGCTGGCGAGGTGCTGGTGCGCATCCTCAACGGTTCGCTGTTCGAACTGGTGCAGCTCACGCGCGAGCGGGCCGGCCTGGCACCGCTGGAGCAGACCGACCAGACGCGCGCGTTCATGACCCAGGCCGTACTGTCGCTCAGCGATGTGCATGCCTATCCCGCGCCCGTGGCGTTTGAGTTGCGCGACTTCACCCAGGTGCAGGCCAGCGTGTTCCAGGTGGCTCGCGCGCCTGGAAAGAACATCGTATATCTGGGGTGTTTCTTGCTGATCGTCGGCATTTTTGCCATGCTCTATGTGCGTGAACGTCGCGTCTGGGTGTGGCTGTCCCCCCAAGGAACGCAGGCGCACGCCACCATGGCCCTTTCCACCAACCGCAAGACCCTGGACGGCGATCAGGAGTTTGTACGGCTTGCGGACAAACTGATCGGGGCCACCCCCCAACGAGGCAGCAACGCATGAACACCGCCACCCAGACTCTTTCGCTCAACGAGGGCTACTTCGCGCGGCGCAGTGCCACCGACTGGCTGTTTGCCTTGGCCGTGCTGCTGGGCGGTGGCTTTGCGCTGCAGCGCTACGGCGTGCACATGGACGTGTACGAGAAGTCCATTCTTGTCGGCTCCGTCCCCACCCTGATCTGGCTGGGCTGGTTCTGGCGGCCGCTGCGCATGCTGATGGCCGTGGTCGCGGCGTGCTCACTGGGCGCCATCGGCCTGTACCAGCAGGACGGCGCAGGCCAGCTGGCGCGTGCCGACAGCGTGTTCCTGCTCAAGTACTTCTTGTCCAGCCAGTCGGCCATCCTGTGGATGAGCATGCTGTTTTTCATGAGCACCGTGTTCTACTGGGTTGGCATCTTCTCGCGCCGCGATGGCCAGACCATGGGTTCTCTGGGCGCACGCATCGCGTGGGTGGCCACCGCCATGGCACTGATCGGCACCATGGTGCGCTGGTACGAAAGCTACCTGATCGGCCCGGACATTGGCCATATTCCGGTGAGCAACCTGTACGAGGTGTTCGTGCTGTTTTGCTGGATGACGGCGCTGTTCTACCTGTACTACGAAGAGCAGTACGCCACCCGCGCGCTGGGCGGCTTTGTGATGCTGGTGGTGAGCGCGGCCGTGGGCTTTCTGCTCTGGTACACCGTGGTGCGTGAAGCCCACGAAATCCAGCCGCTGGTCCCCGCCCTCAAGAGCTGGTGGATGAAGCTGCACGTGCCCGCCAACTTCATTGGCTACGGCACGTTCGCGCTCGCCGCCATGGTGGCGTTTGCCTACCTGATCAAGCTACAGGCCAGCGAAACGCGCTGGTACAAGCTCGCGCCACTGTGGCTGCTGGGCGTGGTGCTGTGTTTCGAGCCCATCGTCTTCCGCCAGGGCGCAGGCGAAGCGCGCAGCGACTACTGGATGGTGTACTTCGGCGTGTCCGCACTCATCGTGGCGGGCATTCTGCTGGGCCGCAAGCGCATCGCCGCACGTCTGCCCTCGTTCGAGATCCTCGACGACGTGATGTACAAGTCCATCGCCGTGGGGTTCGCATTCTTCACCATCGCCACGGTGCTGGGCGCGCTTTGGGCGGCTGAGGCCTGGGGTGGCTACTGGAGCTGGGACCCGAAGGAGACCTGGGCGCTGATTGTGTGGCTGAACTACGCGGCCTGGCTGCACATGCGCCTCATGAAAGGCCTGCGCGGCGCGATTTCGGCATGGTGGGCGCTGGTGGGCCTGGCGGTCACCACCTTCGCCTTCCTGGGCGTGAACATGTTCCTGAGCGGTCTGCACAGCTACGGCTCGCTTTGACGACGCGTTGGCTGGCGCTCCGAGCGCTCGCCGCGGCCCCATGCTTGGGCTCTTCGTCATTTCGTGTGGAACCCAACAGTCACAATGACTCCTGGTCGTCGAGCCCGGTGGGCATGTGTGCAG
>JBKBUN010000082.1:0-2051 GCA_046289925.1 Burkholderiaceae bacterium
TCTCACCCAGAAGGTGAGCGTGCCCACAAGGCGCAACTTCAACGGACATCAGAACTTTTCAGTGTGAACAAGCGGTCCACTGCGGTTTCTAGGATCAACCCAAGAGGCGCTCAGAACGGCGCGGAATCCGGATCGGTGTCCACCGGCACGCTGGCCGGGCCGGTGACCACAGCGCCACCCTGGACGCGCACCGGGCGCTGCGGGGCGGCAGCTGTGGCCTGCTGGGCCTTGGGCGCTGCAGCCAGGATGCCGCTGTCGGCTTCGCCGCCCAGCGCCTCGATCAGATCGGGGATCAGCTTGCCCAGCTCGCCCGTGGCAATGGCCACGTCGGTGTCAAAGCCAGCGTCGTCTTGGCTGGTGCCTTCGAACACCGTGTCTTCAAAGGCCACTTTCTTGATCTGCAAGCCTTCGGTGAGCACGAAGTGCACGCGGTCGTCCCAGCTCAGCGCGAGCTTGGTGGGCAGCTTGCCGGCCGCAATGTGGGCTTGGATTTCTTCGATGTCGAGCGGGTGGCGCGCATAGCGCACCACCGACTTGGCCTCGTCGCTGGCCTTGAGCTCGCATTCGCGGCCCAGGCTGAAGCCTGCGGGCGATTCTTGCGTGCTCAGCCAGTGCGACATGGCGGCCTGGGCGCTGGTCTGCGTGTGCAGCAGCGCCACAGCAAAGCCCGGGGGCAGCAGTTCGACGAGCAGGCTCACCACCTCGTCGGCACGGCCCTGGCTGCCGGTGTCGATGACCAGCCAGCGCGCAACCGGGTCGATCCACACCCAGGTCGAGCCCTGCTTGGTGAAAGCCATAGGCAGCAAATCCAGCCGCGCCTCATCCTTGAGCTCGCGCTGCTCCTTCTTGCCCGGCTTGCGGCCGGTCTGGGCCTCGATCTGCGCGGCCTTTTCCTTCACTTTGCGTGCCAGCACCGAGGCTGGGAGCATCTTGGATTCGGACATCAGCCGCAGGATCCACTGCCCGTCCACCGACTCGGCCAGCGGGCCGTGCGCATCGCCGCGCGGCGGCACCCAGCCGATGGATTTGTCTTGCGTGGCACCGCACTCGGCAAACGGCGCTTTCTGCAGCGCCTCTTCCATCTGCTCCAGCGTGCACTGCCACTGCGGCGCAATGCGGTACACGATCATGTTCTTGAACACGGCAACACCTCAACAAAACGGAACACACACGCCCACAGGGCGGCAAGGGGGGCCATTGTCGTTCAAGCCCAGGCGGGTGGGCGGCCCCCACAAATTTGCTATCAAAATATGAGCTGCTTGTGCTTGATATATAAGCACAATCGGCCTATTTGGTCCCAAGCGCCCCAAGCGTTGAAAGCCGCAAACTTTACACAAGCGCAGCAAAGCGACATACGCACGATACAGGCGCGGCCGACACTGGCTTGCATCGCAACAGGCACTGCGCTGCAGCCCTGGCAACCGATGAACCCATCACCGAAAGGAAGCCTCATGACCCCCTGGACCGCCCGCCTTGCCACCACCGCCCTGCTGGCCGCCCTGGCTGCACCCGCCTTTGCCCAAACCCCTCCGGGCCCCGGCCCTGACGGTGGCCGCATGGGCATGGGCCACGGCCATGCGGGCAAAGGCGGATCGCTCGAAGAAGCGCAGCAGCGCCGCCAAGAGCGCATGCAGCGCCACCTGAACGAGCTCAAGGGCCAACTCAAACTCAGCCCCGATCAGGAGCCGGCCTGGACCGCCTTCATCGCCGCACTGCAGCCGACTGCCAAACCCGAGCGCCCGAGCCGCGACCAATGGGCGCAACTGACCACGCCCCAGCGCATCGACCGCATGCAGGAGCTGCGCCAGCGCCACGCCGCCGAGGCCGACCGCCGCGCCCAGGCCACCAAGAGCTTCTATGCCACGCTGAACCCCGAGCAGCAAAAGACCTTTGACGCCCAGAGCCTGCGCATGATGGGCCGCATCGGACGCGGCGAAGGCCACGGCCGACACGAACGCCACCACGGCTGATCCCCTTCCAAGCCTGGCAGCACAGCCCCTGGCATCGGCCCAGTGCCGCCGCCCCACTCCACCCGCCGCAGCCTTCGGGCC
>JBKBUN010000082.1:2061-14225 GCA_046289925.1 Burkholderiaceae bacterium
GGGGTTTTTCCATGGCGCCGCCCCCCGTGCGCGCAGTCTGTGGACAAAGCCGTGCACAAACAGCAGAACAAAAACGACTTGTCCACACAACATGGCGTTTTGCCGAAGTTGTTGTCGGTTTCCAAGCCATTGACTCCCGTGTTGGCACACAGGGTTAGAAGTTCTGCAAACCCTTGATTCCCAAAACATTTGTCGGCTTGTCCACAGCGCACTGGGCCCTTTACTAGCTACTACTACTTCAAGATAGTGCATTCAAAGAACAAAGATGTCCCCGCTTTGCGGGCAGCACTGCCGTGCTTGTGAAAAACAGTTCCGGGGTGAGGCCAGCCGCTGGGCAGCGTGTGCTGTGGATCTTGGTGAATGCCCACATGCAGCCGCCGTGCGCGCCGGTGCCTTGGCACCACGGCTTTGTGGATCTGTAGGGGCTGATCTGCCCCGTCCGCCGACGAAGTGGGTCGCCGCCCACGAGAGGACCCGCCACGCGGCCAGCGGCCTGAAACGCCAGCCCTCGGACCCGTCCAACGGCGGTTTCCAGGTTAACCCCCCCATGGCAAGAGGTGTGGACGCCCTGCCGCTGGCCCGTGGCGGTGCACAACTTTGGGGACAGACAGCGCACAAAGGCCGGTTTGTCCACACCAAGGCGGCTATTTGGCAAGTTGTCCCCGAAACGGGTGCAGCCGCAACGGGGTGCCATACCCAGGGATGTCATTCACACAAGTGATTGATTTTTCTAGGTTTTTTCAGCTTATCCACAGATGGATGGCGTCTCTACTACTCCTACTATTTCAAGATAAAACCATCAATGAACAAACAAAGCCCAAGGCAAGGGGCTTGGTTCTACGACCGCCAGGCTGTGGATAACTTTGTGTAAAAGTGCGTGGACCATGCGCCGCCACGCCAAGTCTGGCGTGGGCTGGACCTGTGGAACAGGCCGCCAGGCCCGCGCCAGACCACGCGTTGGGGTGCAAAAGTTTGACCAGCCGTGCGCTGTGGTCGCTGGCAAGTCCCGCCGGGGCGCAGCCATCCGCTTGCGCAGGCCGGTGCGGTTGTGCAAGGGCGCGAGGTACAGCATGGTCTGGTGGGCGTGGTGGACCGCCTTGCCTGCTGCCGCCTGCTACCGCCTGCAGCAGCGGGCGGCTGGCGATGGCCCTGCGTCTGCCCTTCAGGGTGCGCAGCCCGGCAGCGGTGGATGTTCTGGGGGGGGAAGCCGCCCGGGCTTCAGGGCCGCATAGCGGACTTGATGGAGGCCTCCACAGCGGCCGCCGCAGCGGGTTGGCCATACAGGTAGCCCTGGTACAGCACACAACCTGCCGCTGCCAGCACGGCACGCTGCTCAGCCGTCTCTACGCCCTCTGCAATCACTTCCAAGCCCAGGCTGCGTGACAGTCCGATGATCGTGTCCACGATGGCCGCATCGTTCGGGTCGGTCATGAGATCGCGCACGAAACTCTGGTCGATCTTGAGCTGGTCGAGTGGCATGCGCTTGAGGTAGCTCAGGCTGGAGTATCCGGTTCCAAAGTCGTCCAGTGAGAAGCCGACGCCCAGGCTTTTGAGCTGGCCCATGGTGGCAATGGTGGCTTCCATGTCTTCCACCAGCAGGCTTTCGGTCAGCTCCAGTTTGAGCCGCCCCGCTGGGGCCCCGGTGCTTGCCAGCACGCGCGCCACGTCGTCCACAAAGCCGGCGTGGCGAAACTGGCGCGAACTGACGTTCACCGCCATCGTGAGATGCGACAGCGCCGGATCCGACTGCCAGCGTGCCAGGACGGTGCAGGCGTTTTGGAGCACCCAACGCCCCAGGGGCAGGATCAGTCCGGTTTCTTCGGCCAGGGGAATGAACTGCCCGGGCGAGACCATACCCCTGTCTGGGTGTGCCCAGCGCACCAGCGCCTCGACGCCGACACAGCCGCCCTCTGCATGCATCTGGGGCTGGAAGTGCAGCAGCAGTTCGTTCTGTCCCACCGCATTGCGCAAATCGACCTCCAGTGCCGCGCGCGCAGTCACCACGGCTTGCATGTCGGGGTCGAAGAAGCGCAAGGTGTGCCGGCCGGCCGTCTTGGCCTGGTACATCGCCAAGTCGGCTTGCTTGAGCAGTTCCCCCACATTGATGTGATCACCATGAAATGGTGCGATGCCGATGCTTGGGGTGCTGCGGTATTGGTATCCGTTCAGGGCATACGGGATGGACAGCATGCCCAGGATTTTTTCGCCCACGCTGCGCGCCTGAAGCGCCAACTCGTGGGGTTTGGCACTCAGTTCTTCCAGCATGACCACGAATTCGTCACCGCCCAAGCGTGCCACGGTGTCGATGCTGCGCACGCAGGTGTTCAGGCGTTGGGCGACCTGCTGCAGCAGAAGGTCACCCTGGTCGTGCCCGAGGGTGTCGTTCAGGGTCTTGAAGTTGTCGAGGTCGATGAACAGCAAGGCCCCTCCGCGGCGGTGGCGTTGGGCCGAGGCCAGGGCTTGGTGCATGCGCTCCATCAGCAGCACCCGGTTCGGCAGGCCGGTCAAGGGGTCGTAGAAGGCCAGCCGCTGGATCTCGCGCTCAATGGCCTTGCGGTGGCGAATGTCGGTGTTGATCGAAAGGATGGACTGCGGCTGCCCGGCATCGTCACGTACCAGCGTCCAGCGACCCTCCACCTCGATGGAGCTGCCATCCCGATGGCGCTGCACGATCTCGCCGGTCCATTCGCCCTGCTCGATCGTGATGGCCGTGGCACGCATGAACGGCCCGGAATCTTCGTACAGCAGCTTGTCCATGGGATGGCCCAGCGCTTGCAGTTGGCTCCAGCCGTACAGCCGCTCCGCACTTTTGTTCCAGTAGATGATGCGGTGATCGAGATCGCGCACGATGATGGCGTCCTGGGCCTTGTCCAGCAGCGAGGCTTGGTGGCGGATGCGCAGGTCGGCGTTTTGCCGATCGATCTCAGCAGAGGCGCGCGCAGCAAAGATCTGCAGCGTTGAGGTGATGAAGTCCGGGTCTTCCAGCGGCTGCCGAAACAGCACGAAGATCAGCCCAACGACCTCGCCGTCGGCGTTGCACAGCTGCTGTCCGACATAGGCTTCTGCTTCGGCCAATTTCAGCACCGGCGCGTCGGGATACGACAGGCGGATTTGTCGCGTCACCACATGGTGGCGGTGCGTGAGCAACTGCAGGCTTGGAGTGCCCTCGAGCGCATACTCGGCATTGGGCAGCAATTGGCCCTGGACCATCGTGGCCAACGTCATGGCCTTTGCAGGCTGTCCTTCCCGTGAGGGAAGCAGCCGCGCTACGCAGCCGGCTTGGGCGCCCAGCGCTTCTTCCATGTTGCGCACCAGTTGCACAAAGAACTCGGTACCGGTGCTGGCCGAAACGGCCGCGGCCACCTTGACCACCGCATTCTGCAGGCGCTCTCGCGCCTGTTGGGCGCGCAGGCTGGTGATGCCGAAGGCCAGATCATTTGCCAGATCCTGCAGCAGTGCGGTTTCCTCGGGGCTGATCTGCAGGATCTCGGGGGCGTACAGGTACAGCAGCCCGAAGGTGCGTTCGCGCTCGCGCAGCGGCAGACAGACGATCGCGTGAAAGCCATGCTGCAGCATGCGCTCTACCCAGCCGCCCATCTCGGGCTGCGTGCGGATGTCCTGCACGATCACGGGCTGCCCGGTCCGTACGGCGATGCCCGCAGGGCCCTGCCCGGACGGATGCTCAGCCGACCAGCTCAGTTGCAGCGATTGCAGATACTCCTGGTAGGGGCCGGCGAATGCGGCTGGCTCGATGGATTTGCGCTCATCGTCGCGCGCAAACCCCACCCAACCCATGCGGTAGCCGCCAATGTCCACGGCAATCTGGCACACCGAGCGCAGCAAAGAGGCCTCGGATGTGGCGCGCACCAGGGCTTCGTTGCATGCGCCCAGCAGCCGCTGGGCGCGCCCCATGCGCGCCAGCTCGCGTTCGGCCCGCAGGCGTTCTGTGACATCGGTGGCCAGCACCTGGCAGGCTGGTCGGCCGTCGAAGCTGATGTGCCCTATCGACACCTCGACTTCGATCAGGCTGCCGTCCTTGCGGCGGTGCCGCTGCACACCCAGCCGTCCGGTGCGTCCACCAGGCACCGCCAGCAACTGCTGCTCCAGGGCGTGGGCCTCAGCCTCCGGGGCCAGATCGGTCATACGCAGTGCGAGCAACTGGACTTCTGTATACCCATAGTGCTCAACCATGGCACGGTTGACCGCCAGAAGCCGCAAGCTCTGCTGGTCGTATACCCACATCGGATGCGGATGCGCGTCAAAGAGCATCCGGTACTGGTGTTCTGAGGCGTGCAGCCGTCCAGCCACATGGCGCAGCTTGACCATGGCACCTAGGGACTCCGTGAGGATCTCCAGGCGCTCGACGTCTCGCCGTGAGAATGCGTTCACCTCATCGGAGGTGACCTTCAGCGAACCCACCACCGCTTGGCCATCCCGCAGGGGAACGGCCATGACGGAGCGCACCCCGTGCCGATGCGGCATGGACTCCATGTCCCAGCCTGCCGCCCAGGTGTCGTTGCAAACCACCGTCTCGCCACGGTGCAGCGCAGGCCACAGGATGCTCTTGTCAACGGGCAGCATGTTGCCCACGGGGCGTACCATGTCTCCTGCAGATGCCTGTGCCACCAGTTGGTGATCTTGCAGCAGCTCCACCATGGCGCCACGCGCGCCTGTCTGCTGTTGCACGGTTTGCGCGACCAGTTCCAGCACTTCCTGCAGGCTCAGGTCCAGTGACGACAGGCGTTGCTGCACACGCAGCAACTCGGCGTGGTACGTCGCCTCGCGAAGGGCCTCCAGCGCAGCCTGCTTCTGGGCGCTGATGTCGGTCATACCGCCCACCATGCGCAAAGCGCGCTGGCGCTCATCCCGGATAACGAAGCCTCGGTCCAGCACCCAGGCGTAGCTTCCATCAAAGCGGCGGAACCGGTATTCGGCCGACCAGTGGTTGCCGGTTCCCTGAATCACCGATTCGATGCTGTGCAGCACCGAATTGCGCTCTTGCGGATGCAGGCGGTTGGTCCAGGATCGACTGTCGGGCTCCAGCGCATCGGGCGGGATGCCGAACAGTGTCTGCATGCCATCGCTCCACCACATGGTGTCCGATTCGAGGTTCCAGTCCCAGATGGCATCGGCGGTGGCACGGGCGATATGGTGAAAGCGCTCTTCACTCAATCGCAGCGCTGTCTCGGCCGCGTGTCGTTCCGTGACGTCCTGGAATGCTCCCTGGATACGGACGATCTGCCCATTCGCCTCGCGCACCGCCTGGCCCACCGTTCGTACCCACAACGTCTCGGCGCCGGGCACTTGCACTTCGGCTTCCACATCGAAGGCGCGGCCATTGCGCAGGCACTGCTCAAAGGCTTGTCGCATTCGGTCGCGGTAGGCCGGGGCAAACAATCCCAGCATCTGGGCCACCGAGGCAACACGGCGCAGCACTCCGAAGTCCTGGGCGATGTCTTGGGACCAGGTCAGTTGCATGCTGGGCAACTCCACAATCCAGCCACCGATACGGGCAATGCGTCCGGCAACCTGCAGTGCCTCGCTCTGTGCCTGCAGTTCGGAGTGCATCCGGTCTCGTTCTTGGACGAGTTGGGTCAGCAGTCTCTGCTGGCGGCGCGATTCCAACAGCACCATGACTTGGCGTGCCAGGATGGCCAGTCCCTGGGTCTGCCCGGGCTGCCAGACCCGGGGCACGGTATCCATCACGGCCAGAGTGCCGAGCACCTCGCCTTCGGGACTGCGCAGCGGAGCGCAGGCATAGGCCCGCAGGTACGGCTCGCCCAGCACCAGCGGGTGCGAGGCAAACATCGGGTGTTGATGGGTGTCGGAAACCTCCACCACCGGCTCGGCACTGTGCATGAGGTGGGTGCAGAACGACAACCACCGTTCGGTCTCGGTCATCGGCACGCCGATCGATGCCTTGAACCACTGGCGATGCTGGTCCACGAAGCTCACCACGGCCATCGGCGTGCCGCACAGGCCCGAAGCCAACAGCGCCAGTTGGTCAAAGCTGTCTTCTGCCGGGGTGTCCACAATGGCGTAAGACCGCAAGGCGTCCAGCCGGCGGTGGTCCTGCGATGCCTGAAGGTCAGCCATGGTCAGGCTCTGGTCGTCCGGCAGACGCATGGAGCAGAGGAGGTGGTACGCAAGACAGGCATGGGTGGGGCGGGGGGGGGGTGCGATCACATGGGCACATCCCGCCCCATCGGTTGTACGGTGAATCTGCATCCGCGGCAATCGCAAAAGCACCGATTCCCGGTTTTGCCTGGGTCGCGTGCGCGACATGTGCGAAGGCAGCTCGTCAATCGATCACCAACGGCCCGCGGCAGCACGCCGGGTGCGCACGGCTTTTGCCAGGTTTTCCAGCACGGGTACGGTCTGTTCAAACGCAATACAGGCATCGGTGACCGACACCCCATAGCGCAGTGCTTGCCCTGCAACGATATCCTGCCGCCCTTCTTCCAGGTGGCTTTCGATCATGATGCCGGTAATCCGTGCATCGCCCTGGGCAATTTGTTCGGCCACCTCGGCGGCAACGGCGATCTGGCGCTGGTGCTGCTTGCTGCTGTTGGCGTGGCTCACATCCACCATCACCTGCTGGCGCAGGCCCGCCGCGGCCAGCAGTGCGCAAGCGGCGGCCACGTCCTGCGGACCGTAGTTGGGCTGCTTGCCTCCTCGCAGAATCACATGGCAGTCTTGGTTGCCGCGCGTCTCGAAAATCGCGGCCTGGCCCATCTTGGTCATGCCCATGAACGCATGCGGTGCCTGAGCGGCCAGGATGGCATCTGCGGCCACCTTGACGCTGCCGTCGGTGCCGTTTTTGAAGCCGACAGGGCAGGACAGGCCGCTGGCCAGTTGGCGGTGGCTCTGGCTTTCCGTGGTGCGGGCGCCAATCGCGCCCCAACTCACCAGATCGCTGATGAACTGCGGCGACAGAAGATCCAGGAACTCGGTTCCTACTGGCAGGCCCAGCGACAGCACATCGATGAGCAGCTTGCGGGCCATCTCCAGCCCCTCGTTGATTGCAAAGCTGCCGTCCAGATGTGGGTCGTTGATGTAGCCTTTCCAGCCCACTGTCGTGCGCGGCTTTTCGAAGTACACACGCATCACGATCAGCAAGTCGGCCGCCAGCGCATCGGATTGCTTCTTGAGCCGCTGCGCGTATTCCAGGGCTTGCGCATGGTCGTGAATCGAGCAGGGCCCCACCACCACGATCAGGCGGTCGTCCTGGCCGTGGAGTACGCGGGAGATGGCGCTACGGCTGGCTTCGACCAAGGCTTGCGCCGCGGCTGGCGCGGGGAGCCACTCCTGCAGCAGCGCGGGGGTGATCAGGGGGCGTACCGCCTTGATCCGCGTGTCGTCGATGCGGGTGGTGTCAAGGGTGCTCAGGGGCGTGGCAGGGTGAGGAACGTGCATGGGCAGGCAGTGCAACCGGGGATAGGGCCCCGATTGTCGCCAATCCACGTCACCAGGGCAGCACGGGCATGGCGGCGATGCCGCGCAGCCCTCAAGGCCTGCGAAAGCCTGCGAATTCCCGCGCCCAGTGCCGGGCACGCAAATGGTCGAGACGCACTGTGCCGCCGCTGGATGGCGCATGGACGAACCGTCCATCTCCCACATAGATGCCCGCATGGGTGGGCACTGGGCTGCCAAACAGCACAAGGTCGCCGGTGCGCACCGACTGGGCGTCCAGCGCCTGGCCAAACTGCCCAAGAGCCGCCACGGTGCGCGGTGGTGCCACGCCGGTCCGCTGCCGGTACACGTAGTGGATCAAACCACTGCAGTCGAAGCCACCTTCTGGCGTGTTGCCGCCAAACCGATACGGCGTGCCGACCAAGCCCAAGGCGTGGATGGCCACGTCGTGGGCCTGCTCATCGCTCAGGCGTGGAGCCGCCAGTGGCGGCAATGGCTGCGATGGGCTGGGCTGGGGCGCTGTGCTGCAGGCGCCCAGCAGCAACAGGGACACCAGACCGGTCAGAACAAAGGTCATGCGCATGGCCCCGAAAGGGTAGCGCATGCAGGCTGAACCGCACAGAACGGCCAGCGCCTGTGGGGCCTTTGGCCACCTCAACCTAGAAACCGCAGTTGGATGCGCCCGCCAGTGCCGTGATCGGCGCGCCAGGCAAGGCCATACACGCTGCTTGTTGCTGTGCAGCAGGTCCGGCAGCGGCGGTTTGTCCTTGGCACACAGCGCCGCACGCGTTGCGCTACATCCGCGCCAGCGGCCCGCGCTGCACCAGCGTAAAGGGGGGCAGCCCGCGCAGCAGGCGCTGGCCGTAGCTGGTGCGCGTGAGCCGCCGGTCGTAGCAGTAGACATGCGCTTGGTCCTCTTCGGTGCGGATCGCGCGGCCCACCCACTGCGCCAGCCGGATGGCCGTGGCCGGTACCACGAGTTCGCTGAACGGATCGCGCCCCACCGAGCGCAACCATTCGGCGCGCGCGTCGTCCACCGGCGCGTCGGGCGGGGCAAACGGCAGCTTGGTTATGAACAGCGACTCGCACAGCGCGCCGGGCAGATCCAGCCCTTCGCCAAACGACTGCAGCCCGAACACGATGGACGGCTCGCCCGCAGCCACGCGTTCGCGGTGGCGGGCCAGCAGTTGCCCGCGCGGTAGCGTGTTCTGCACCAGCACGCGCGGGCGCAGCACCGTGGGCAGCGCGTCGACGGCCTGGCGCATTTGGTCGCGCGAGGTGAACAGCACCAGCGCCCCGGCCTGTACCTGGGCCAGGTCGTGCAGCAGGGCTTGCACCATCTCTTCGGTAAAGCGCGCGGCCTCGCGCGGATCGGCCGCGGTTTCGGCGGCCACCAGCGTGCCCTGGGCCGCGTAGTCGAAGGGGCTGGGCACCTCCAGCGTGGTCACGGCCGCATCGTCGGCCAGGCCGGCTTCGCGCAAAAAGAAGTCAAAGCTGCCGCAGCCCATGAGCGTGGCCGAGGTCAGCACCACACCGCGCGTGGCGTTCCACAAATGGTGGCGCAGTGTGGGGCCGGGCATCACCGGGCTGGCGTGGGCGCGCAGCACGATGAATTCGCCGTCGGTATCGAGCGTGAACCACTTGGCCGCAGGCGCTGTGCCCTCGGGGGCGTCTTGCAGCAGGAGCTGCGCTGTGGCGTGCACACTTTCGAGCCGTGGGGCCAGTGTGCCGAGCTGGGCGTACAGGGTGGACAGGCGGCGCGCTTCGGCGGGCTGCTCGCGCATGGCCGCGCGCAGGGCTTTGGAGATGGCACGCAGCACTTCCAGAAACCCATCGGCGCTGCTGGCCAGCTGCGACACGGGTGCCACCAGCGCTTCAGGCAGGCGGCCGCCGGGCAGGCGCACACGGCCCTGCACGCGCCCCTGTGCCGCGCGCCGCCAGCCGCCGCCGTCGTCGTCGGCCTTCAGCGCCGTGCCGTAATGCTCCAGCACCAGCCGTTCCAGGTCGAGCAGGGCCTGGCGCAACTGGGCGGCGTGGCGCGGGAGGTCGGCGATGTCTTCGACCTCCATCAGCCCCCCCACGCGCAGCGCGCGGCTGGACAGCCGGTCGATCCAGCCCAGGCGGCTCAGGTCCATCTGCCCGGCAAACTGCTCCAGCGCCGTGGCGGGCAGGTGGTGGGCTTCGTCCAGCACCAGCAGGCAGTTGTCCAGCTCGGGCAGCACGCGCGCGCCCAGCGTGGCCAGCAGCAGGTCGTGGTTGACCACGATGACCTGCGCGCCCACCAGTTCTTTGCGCCGCTCGTAGTAGGTGCATTGGCTGAAGGCTGGGCAGTGCTTGCCCGTGCAGCTCGCGCTCTCGGCCGCCACGGGGCTCCACACCTCGGGCTCGGGCGGGGTGTCCAGCGTGTCGCGGTCGCCGTCCCAGCGGCCGCTGGCCAGGGCCTCGCCCATGCTGGCGTAGAACTGCATGCGCGCCTGCGCTTCCTGGTGCGAGCGCGCACCGCGCCGGGCCTCGGCCTCCTCGTCGGCAAACAGGTCGTCGCCGTCGAAGTCGTCTTCCACCGCGCCCGACAGGCGGTCGAGCTTGAGCTTGCACACATAGCGGCCCCGGCCCTTGGCCAGCGCAAACCGGAACGGCTGCGCCATGCGTGCGGCCAGCGCGGGAAGGTCTTTGGTGACCAGCTGCTCCTGCAGCGCCACCGTGGCGGTGGAGACCACCACCCGCGTGCCGCGCGCCAGCGCCAGCGCCACGGCCGGTGCGCAGTACGCAAGCGACTTGCCCACGCCTGTGTCCGCCTGGATCACCGCAATCGCGCGCGTGGGCTCGGGCTCGCCCTCTTCCACCTTGCCCAGCGTGGCCGTGCTGAATGTGGCCGCCACCTGCTCGGCCATGCGCCGCTGGCCCGCGCGGCTGCGAAAACCCTCAGTGGCCTGCACGACCGCATCAAACGACTCCAGGGCCTGCGCGGCCCAAACCTGTTGAGACATACAGTAGTGTCGCACGCGGGCAAGGCGCGCCTGCCCGGCTGCGCCCGGGGCTGGATGGACGGCCTGCCACCCTGCGCCGCCGACCCGACAATGCCTACCATACCAAACGAGGGAGGATCACCATGCACATGACCGCGGTGCGCGCCCGCCCGTGGGGCCACACGTTCTCAGGGCTCCGCCTGGGCCTGCGCGCCTGGGCGCTGGGCCTGCTGCTCGGCCTGGCGGCAGCGGGGGTGTGGGCGCAAAAAGCGGCGACCCCGGCGGCGAGCGGCCCGTCCGGCCCCTCGTGGCGCGAGCAGACACTGGAGCCCGGCGATCCGACGCGCTACGCCTGGATGCGCGTGGCCGACGCCCGTGGGCAGGCGTCCGAGGCACTCCACCTGCGGCGGGCCCTGCTCGATGCCTGGCTGCTGGCCCTGGAAGGCCGTCCCCAGCACGCTTCGCGCACCGTCGAGGCGGCCATGGCCCAGGGCCGCGAGGTGGCGGCTGACGACCTGCAGCGCCGTGCCCAGGCCGTGTGGCCCGGCGTGCTGACCACGGGGGCGCAGGCGCTGTGGGATGCCGACGGGCCCGACGTGCCCCTGCCGCCCGAGCTGGAGGCGCTGGGCGCCGACCTGGTGGCGGAGGCCCCAGGCTTCTGGGTCCATCGCAGCCGGGACGGCCAGCCGCGCGGCCTGTACCTGTGGCTGGGCGTGCGCAACGCGTTGGCCGAACCGCTGCCCCTGCCCGAATTCACGTTGCGCCTGGGCCGCCCCGGTCAGGCCCCGGCCGCCCCGCTGATGCAGTGCAGCCTGCCGCGCTACAGCACCCGCTTGGCGGTAATGCCCCAGAGCACCCAGTTCTATCTGTGCCGTGCGGCCGACGGCAGTTTTGGCTCGCTGCCGGCGGGCGTGGGCTGGCGTGCGCAGATGGGCGCGTGGTGGCGGCTGGGGGCCGCGCTGCAGACCGAGATTCCCCAGCACGATCAGGCGCTGTCGCGCACCGCGCGCATCCTGGCCCAGGTGGAACACCCGGGTGTGGACGCCCTGCTGCGCGAGGCGAAGGCCCGCAGCCGCCCACCGGTGGCCGAGACGGCACCGCGCGAGCGCGCAGCCGCCGCAGCACCGGCCGGGGCGTCCTCGCGTTCGTCCGGCGCTTGGTGGAAGCGCCTGCTGCTCATCGCAGGGGTGGTGGCGGCCATCGGGCTGTATGTCCTGGTGGCGCAGCACGCCAGCGTGGCGCTGGCCTCGTTCCTGATGTGGACGGGGCTGGCCATTCCGTGCGCGATCTTCGTGCGCTCGCTCTGGAGCACCAATTGGGCCGACAGCTGGGGCGGGCTGGTCGTGATTCCTGCCACCCTGGCGGCCTTTGCCGCGCCCTTTGTGGGCACGGGGGTCGCTTACGCGGCCTACCGGCTCGTGGTCAGCGAGGAGGCACGCCGCAAGGCGCTGAGCGCCATGCTGGTGCTGTTTGCCATCGTGGTGCTGAACATCCTGGCCACGCGCTTTTTCTGAGGCACGCGCGCGGCCGCTGGCAGCACCGCCGCCTCAGCCGCGCTGCGCGAGCGCCTTGGCAATGCGCTGGCGCGCCACCGTGGTCTTGGGCACCTTGTACGGGAACCACATGCGCACGTCCTCTTCAAGCCCGATGCCGTCCATGTAGTTGTAGATCGCTTTTTTGAGCCCTACGCCCAGCGCGTCGTGGTCCACGCCCGTGGGGTCGGTAAAGCCCACGTCGTTCCTGGCAAAGCCGCCTGGCGGCAGCGGGTGCAGGGTGATGCCGTAG
>JBKBUN010000083.1:0-14199 GCA_046289925.1 Burkholderiaceae bacterium
GGCCTTGCCTGGCGCGCCGATCACGGCACTGGCGGGCGCATCCCACTGCGGTTTCTAGGTTGAAGTCGCCAGCGCTCAGTTGCGCAGCGGAATGACCGTGGCCCGGTCCACCGGCACGGCGGTGATGCTGTTCTGCGGCGAGCCGTCGATGAGCTTGTCCGAGTACGTGAGATAGACCAGCGTGTTGCGCGCAGGGTCCACCATGCGCACGATGCGCAGGCGCTTGAACAGGATCGACATGCGCTCGCTGAACACCTCTTCCTGCTTGGGC
This sequence comes from Burkholderiaceae bacterium, assembly GCA_046289925.1. Taxonomy (GTDB): domain Bacteria; phylum Pseudomonadota; class Gammaproteobacteria; order Burkholderiales; family Burkholderiaceae_C; genus Acidovorax_G. The sequence goes on from JBKBUN010000083.1 coordinate 272, forward strand.
AGGGGCTTGGGGAAGGCGATGGGGCCGGTCTGGCGGCAGGCGATCGAGGCCTCGGCCCGGTCTTCGGCCAGGCCCAGCGAGCCCTTGATGCCGCCCGTGCGGGCGCGTGAGACATAGCAGGTCACGCCCTGCACGGCCGGATCGTTGTAGGCTTCGACCAGGATGTCGTGGTCGCGCCCGATGAGCTTGAAGGCCGTGTCCACGGTGCCAATCTTCTCGCCCGCGGCCAGCGCCGCAGCAGCCGCGAGGCCCATCAGGCCGGCCACGGCCAGGCGGCGCAGCCCGATGCCGCTCACGCCGTGGCTCCTTCGCTGCAGCGCTGAGCCAGATGGGCCAGGGCTTCTTCCACCTGGTCCACCAGCACCAGGCACAGGTCGCCGGGCGACAGGCGCTCCAGCGCGCGGTCGATGGCGATGAATTCGCCGCGGATCTCTTCCACATGGCGCGTGCGGCTTGCGCCCTTGAGGCCTTCGCGCAGCAGTGCCATCACCTCGCCGTCGGCGCGGCCGCGCTGGGCGGCGTCCTGGTAGAGGATGACTTCGTCAAAGGCATCGCCCAGGATCACGGTCTGCTCCCGGAGGTCTTCGTCGCGCCGGTCGCCCGCACCGCTGATGACCACGCTGCGGCGCTTGCTCGGCAGCGCGTCCACGGCCTGCACCAGTGCGCGCATGGCGTCTGGGTTGTGGCCGTAGTCGGCGATCACCGTGGCGCCTTTGTAGTCCATCACGTTGAAGCGGCCCGGGGCGTTGTCGCTGTCGTTCACAAAGCCCGAAAGGCCGCGACGGATGGTCTGCCACGGCAGGCCCGCGCCCCAGGCGGCGGCCACCGAGGCCATCACGTTCTCGACCTGAAAGCCGATCTTGCCGTTGCGCGTGATGGGTACGTCGCGCAGGTGGATGGTCTCGCGCCACGAACCTTCGCTGGCCACGATGGAGTCGCCGTCGACGTACACCGTGCGGTGGCCCTGGGCGCGGTGCGTGGCCATCACTGGGTGGTGGCGGTCGGCCGCAAAAAAGATCACCTTGCCCGGGCAGGCCGAGGCCATGGATGCGACGATCGGGTCGGCCGCGTTGAGCACCGCGTAGCCGTCGGCGGCGACGTTTTGCACGATCACGCGCTTGAGCACGGCCAGGTCTTCTACCGTGGTGATGTAGTTCAGGCCCAGGTGGTCGCCCGCGCCGATGTTGGTGACCACGGCCACCGAGCAGCGGTCAAAGCCCAGGCCCTCGCGCAGGATGCCACCACGCGCGGTTTCGAACACGGCGGCGTCCACCTCGGGGTGCAACAGCACGTTGCGCGCGCTCTTGGGGCCGCTGCAGTCGCCGCTGTCGATCTGGCGGCCGTTGACGTACACGCCGTCGGTGTTGGTCATGCCCACGCGCAGGCCCTGCGCCGTGAACAGGTGCGCAATCAGGCGCGCGGTGGTGGTTTTGCCGTTGGTGCCGGTGACGGCCACGGTGGGGATGCGGCCATCCTCGCCCTGCGCGAACAGTTTGTCCACAATGGCTTGGCCCACATTGCGCGGTTTGCCGTAGCTGGGGGCCAGGTGCATGCGCAGGCCGGGCGCGGCGTTCACCTCGACAATGCCGCCGCCCTGCTCTTCGAGTGGGCGCAGTACGGTCTCGGCCACCATGTCCACGCCGCAGATGTGCAGGCCCACCATCTGCGCTGCGGCCACGGCGCGCGCCGCCACTTCGGGGTGCACGTCGTCGGTCACGTCGGTGGCGGTGCCGCCGGTCGAGAGGTTGGCGTTGTTGCGCAGGATCACGCGCTGGCCCTTGGCGGGCACCGCGTCGGGCGTGAGGCCCTGCATGGCCAGACGGGCCACGGCAATGTCGTCGAGGCGGATTTTGGTGAGCGAGGTGGCGTGGCCCTCGCCGCGGCGAGGGTCTTGGTTGACCTGCTCGACCAGTTGGCGCACCGTGTGCTGGCCGTCGCCCAGCACCTGGGGCGGATCGCGCCGTGCTGCGGCCACGAGCTGGTTGCCCACCACCAGCAGACGGAAGTCGTGCCCGGGCAGAAAACGCTCGACCATCACCGTGCCGTATTCGGCGGCGGTGCGGTAGGCCTCTTCGAGCTGCGCGCGATCGGTGATGTTCACCGTCACGCCCTTGCCCTGGTTGCCGTCTTGCGGCTTGACCACCACGGGCAGGCCCACTTCCAGGGCCACGGCCCAGGCTTCGTCGACCGATTGCACCGGGCGGCCCAGCGGCACCGGCACGCCGGCCGCGTGCAACAGGCGTTTGGTCAGGTCTTTGTCCTGCGCAATGGACTCGGCCACGGCGCTGGTCGAATCGACCTCTGCCGCCTGAATGCGCCGCTGCTTGGAGCCCCAGCCGAACTGCACCAGGCTGCCGCGCGTGAGGCGGCGGTACGGAATGCCGCGTGCCACGGCGGCATCGACGATGGATCCAGTGCTTGGGCCCAGGCGTTCGTCTTCGTCGAGTTCGCGCAACTGCGCAATGGCGGCTTCGGCGTCGAAGCTGCCGCCGCTGAGCGCAGCTTGCACCAGACGCTGCGCGTCGTCAAAGGCCTGGCGGCCCACGGCCTCCTCGCTGTATTCCACCACCACCTGGTACACGCCGGGGTCCACCGTGGAGGTGGTGCGCGCAAAGGTCACGGGGCAACCGGCCTGAGCCTGCAGCGCCAGGGCCGCAGCCTGCAGCACATGGGCCAGCGACACGGGTTGGTCGATGCCCGCGGTGTGCAGCACGCCGATGGCGGGAAACAGCGCCCGCACGCGATCTTCAAAGCCGGGCAGGGTGGACAGCGAGCGCTCGGCCTCGCTGCAATGCACGATGGCCTCGATGGCCAGGTGGCGGCTCCACAGGTTGGGGCCCCGCAGGGCCCGGATACGGGTGACTTCCATCGCAGTGTCTTTCTTGGATGCGGGGTGCCGGGCTGGCTGCTCAGGCGCGGGCGCCTGCAGGAGCGGGCAGGTCGGGTTCAAAGGTCTTGATGCCGGCGGCGATCAGCTCGGGCGCAATGTCCATGGCCCAGGCAGCGCCCACGGCGGCCAGCAGGGCTTCGGTGTCGGGCGCCACGGCGTTGCGGCCAAAGGTCAGGTCGGCCAGCGTGCCCAGCGGCTGCTCGGCACTGCCTGTGGCCAGCACCACCCGCCCGTCGCGCACGTACACGGCACGGCCCTGGTTCTGGGCACGGTGCGCGGCCACCGCGGGCAGCGTGCCGTCGATCGCATACAGCACCACGCTGCCGTCGCACAACGGGGCCAGGTCGGCCACCTGCGCGTCGGCGGCGTTGAGCACGGCCGCACCGTGGTCCAGCACCACATCCACCTGGGTGCGCAGCACGCGGGTCATCTGCTCGCGCTCACGGATGTCGAATTCGCCCAGGGCTTCGCAGCCATCCATGTCCGTCACCACACCCACATGGCAGCGGTCGTAGGCCAGGCCGTCGCGCAAGATGGTGCGCGCGTCGTTCTCGATCACCGCGGCCTGGACCATCTGGTTCATCAGCAGGCGGTGGGCGCTTTCCCAGTGGGCGCAGTCGCCGGCCTGTACGCGGCGGCGGTCGAGGAACAAACCATCGCGGCAGGCCAGACCCGTGTGGCGGCCGCCCAGGTGCAGCAGCCAGGCCACCAGGCGCGCAATCAGGGTGGTGTTGCGCGTGCCCGCTACGCCCACGATGGGGATGCGGCCCACGTCGCGGTCGTCATCGGTGCTGGGGAACAGGTGCTCGACAATCGCCTGGCCCACCGGGCGCGGGGCACCCACGGCCGGCTTGAGGTGCATGAGCAGCCCAGGGCCGGCGTTGACTTCGACGATGGCGCCGCCCTGCTCGTGCAGCGGTTTGCGAATGTCCTGCGCCACCAGGTCGATGCCTGCGATGTCCAGACCCACCACCTTGGCTGCCAGCGCTGCCATGTAGGCGACTTCGGGATGCACGTCATCGGTGCAATCCACGGCCACGTTGCCGTTGCGCTCGATCACCACCTGGCGGCCCGCGTCGGGCACCGAATCGGCGTCCAGCTCCTGGCGCTTGAGTTCGAGCTGCACTTTGGCGTTGGTCGCTACGTCGATGATCTCAAGCGGGTATTCCTCTTCGTAGCCACGGCGCGGGTCGGAGTTGAGCTGGATGTCGATCAGCTCCTTGACGGTGTTGCGGCCGTTGCCGGTGATGCTGACCACCTCGCCGCGCGCGGCGGCCACGAGCTTGCCGTCTACCACCAGCAGACGGTGCTCGTCGCCCGGAATGTAGCGTTCGACCATCACGTCGCTGCCTTCGGGGTAGGCCACGTGGTAGGCGGCTTCGATGTCTTCGCGCTTGCGCAGGTCCAGCGTCACGCCGCGGCCGTGGTTGCCGTCCGACGGCTTGACGACCACCGGCAGGCCGATGTCGAGCGCGGCCTCCCAGGCTTCTTCGGGGCTGTTGACGATCTGGCCCTCCGGAATCGGCACGCCGCAGGACTTGAGCAGGCTCTTGGTCAGGTCCTTGTCGCTGGCAATGCCTTCGGCAATGGCGCTCGTGCGCTCGGTCTCGGCCGTCCAGATGCGGCGCTGGCGCGCGCCATAGCCCAGTTGCACGAGGTTGCCGTCGTTCAGGCGGATGTGCGGAATGCCGCGATCGGTGGCGGCGGTGACGATGCAGGCCGTGCTGGGGCCGAGGTACTGGTCGTCCACCTCGGTGCGCACGCGCGAGACGGCGGCCTGCACGTCGAATGGGGTGTCGTTGATGGCCGCCATGATCAGCCGGTGGCCCTGCTCCAGCGCCACGCGAGCCACGCGCTCGTCGCGGGCGCGGAACACCATGCGGTAGACGCCGCGCTGGCTCGTACTGCGTGTCTGCCCGAAGCCGGTGGGCATACCCGCCAGGTTCAGCAGCTCGATCACGATGTGTTCGAGCACATGGCCGCACCAGGTGCCTTCTTCCAGCCGCTGCAGAAAGCCGCCGCGCTCGCCCACGCCGCAGTGGTGCTCGATCAGCGCGGGCAGCCAGGCGGTGAGGCGCTGGTTGAATCCAGGCAGGGTGTTGGAGGGGTGGTCTTCGAGGGCCCCGAGGTCCAGCCAGACTTCCAGGCAGGGGCGGTAGGTCCAGATGTTGGGGCCGCGCAGGTAGCGAATGCGCAGCAGGCGAATGTCGTCGAAGGAAGCCATGGATGGGGCAGGTTCGGGTGAGGGGTGCCGGTCGGGCCGGCTCAAAGCAGTGATTGTGCGCCCGGTTGGGGCCGAAGAATCAAGCAGTACGCGTGGTCGTGTGGCGCCGCAGCGCGGTGGTTTCGGTCAAAATTCCGGCTCCCTCGGCTCGCGCCACCCTGGCGCTGCGCGCGGCGGGACGGTTCCGAACACTATGCAACATCACCATTCTGTGGACGCCTCGGGTGTCTTTTCGGGTCCCCTGGGGGCCAGCCTGCGAGCGGCGCTCGCTTCCGATGAGAACGTGCTCGCGGCCCTGGCGGTTGACCTGTCGGCCTCGCTGCAGTTTGCGGCCGGGGCCGTGGTGGTGACGTCCAAGCGCTTGCTGGCCTGCGAGCCCGGCGGCACGCAGTGGCAAGGGTGGGACCTGTCGGCCTCCCTGAGTTTGCGTCTGCTGGACCACGGCGGTGTGGGCACGCTGGAGCTGCACTCGCCCAACGCGCGCTTGGCACTGTGGCGCTTTACGCTTGGCGCGCACGCCCAGGCACTGCGCCTGGTCCAGCGCTTCGAGCAGCAGTGCGAGCGCCAGGCCAGCGGCCGGCCGTACACCGCGGTGGAAGAAGACCCGGCCTGCCCGGTGTGCCACACGCCGCTGCCGCCCGACACCGAGGAATGCCCGGCCTGCGCGCGCCGGCAGGCGCCGCAGACTTCCACCTGGGTGCTGCTGCGCCTGTGGCGCTTCGCGCGGCCCTATCGCAAGCAACTGGCCGCGGGCCTGGCGCTCACGCTTGCGTCCACCGCGGCCACGCTGGTGCCGCCCTACCTGACCATTCCGCTGATGGACGAGATCCTGATTCCGTTTCAAAACGGGCAGAAGATCGACCCCATGCTGGTGCTGCTGTACCTGGGCGGGCTGCTGCTGTCGGCGCTGTTGGCTTGGGGTCTGGGCTGGGCGCGCACCTACATCCTGGCGCTGGTGTCCGAGCGCATTGGTGCCGATTTGCGCACCACCACCTACGAGCACTTGCTGCGCCTGTCGCTCGACTACTTTGGCGGCAAGCGCACGGGCGACCTGATGGCGCGTATCGGGTCGGAGACCGACCGCATCAACGTCTTCCTGTCGCTGCACGCGCTTGATTTCGTGACCGATGTGCTCATGATCACCATGACGGCGGTCATCCTGTTCTCCATCAACCCATGGCTGGCCCTGGTCACGCTGGTGCCACTGCCTTTCATCGGCTGGATGATCCACACCGTGCGCGACCGCTTGCGCACCGGCTTCGAGAAGATCGACCGTGTCTGGTCTGAAGTAACGAACGTGCTGGCCGACACCATTCCCGGCATCCGCGTGGTCAAGGCCTTTGCCCAGGAAAAACGCGAAGCCCAGCGCTTTCGCGATGCGAACCAGCACAACCTCGAAGTCAACGACAAGCTCAACAAGACCTGGAGCCTGTTCACGCCCACGGTGTCGCTGCTCACCGAAATGGGGCTGCTGGTCGTCTGGGGCTTCGGCATCTGGCTGGTGTCGCGCAACGACATCACGGTGGGCGTGCTGACCGCCTTCATCGCCTACATCGGGCGTTTTTACGGTCGGCTGGATTCCATGAGCCGCATCGTCTCGGTCACGCAAAAAGCGGCGGCGGGGGCCAAGCGGATCTTCGACATCCTGGACCACGTGAGCAACGTGCCCGATCCAGCCCAGCCGGTGCGCGTGGATCGCGTCGAAGGCGCGATTGCGCTGCGCAACGTGGGCTTTCGCTACGGCAGCCGGGCCGTGATCAAGGGCCTGGACCTGGACATCCGGCCAGGCGAGATGATCGGCCTCGTGGGCCACAGCGGCTCAGGCAAGAGCACGCTGGTCAACCTCATCAGCCGCTTCTACGACGTCAGCGATGGCTCCATCCAGGTCGATGGCGTTGACATTCGCCGCTTTGCGGTGGCCGACTACCGACGCCACATCGGCCTGGTGCTGCAGGAGCCCTTCCTGTTCTTCGGCACGATTGCCGAGAACATTGCCTACGGCAAGCCTGACGCCACGCGCGAGGAGATTGTGGCCGCCGCGCGTGCGGCGCATGCGCACGAGTTCATCCTGCGCCTGCCGCACGGCTATGACAGCCTGGTGGGCGAGCGCGGGCAAGGCTTGTCGGGCGGGGAACGCCAGCGCATCAGCATTGCGCGCGCACTGCTGATCGACCCGCGCATCCTGATCCTGGACGAGGCCACCTCGGCCGTGGACACCGAGACCGAAAAGGAAATCCAGCGCGCGCTCGACAACCTCGTGCAGGGCCGCACCACGATTGCGATCGCACACCGTCTGTCCACTCTGCGCAAGGCCGACCGCCTGGTGGTGATGGACCGCGGAGAGATTGTCGAAGTCGGCCCGCACGACGCACTGATGGACAAGCAAGGCGCGTACTGGCGCCTGTACGAAGCCCAGGCCCGCCGCGCAGAAGAAGACGCCCAGGCGGCCGGCGTACGCATCGACAGCAGCCTGCGTCACCCCGCCCACCCTGCGGGCCAGTCCTGATCCGGAGCCAGCCATGAACGCTTCCACCTTTCCTCCGCTCGCGCTTGCGCGCAACACCCATGGCCGCCTGGTGCTCACGTTGGCCGACGGTACGGCCCACGAGGGCGTGGTGCCCGTGCGCGCCTTTCCGATCGCCGCACCCGGGGAGGGCTTGTCGCTCGTGGGCAGCGACGGGCATGAGCTGGCCTGGATCGACCGCTTGGCCGACTTGCCCGCGCCAGTGCGCACCCTGATCGAAGAAGACCTGGCCGTGCGCGAGTTCGTACCGACCATCCAACGCATCCTGTCGGTGTCGACGTTCTCCACGCCCAGCACCTGGCAGGTCGAAACCGACCGCGGCCCGACCCAACTCGTGCTCAAGGCCGAAGAGGACATCCGTCGCCTCGCGGGCCGCACCCGGCTGCTGATCGCTGGCGGCGACGGATTGCAGTTCTTGGTGCCCGACTCCACCGCCCTCGACCGCGCATCGCGCCGTCTGTTGGAACGATTTTTGTAGCAAGCATTTCAGCCGCCATGCGGCCTGCGTCAGAACTTGTGGAGCTTGTTCTTACGTATAACTACGTAAGGGCGCGCAAAGGCAAAAAAAAGGCTCAATTTCCCTTTCTTTTTGCCGTAATGAAGTACGAAGACGGGCGAAGTCCGTCCCCTTCAGAACTTCATGGGCCACTGTCATGCAAATCCCACCTGTTGACCGTTCGCCGGCATGGCGTCCTCAGGGCGCTGATTTGTATTCGACTGGGGCTTCCGGCGCCCCGCCGGTGCGGCCGGTGAATCTGGCCAATCCGGTCGAGTCGATCGACCGGCTGGGCGAGGGCGTGGTCGTGCGCGAACCCGACAAGCCTTCGGCCCCCGAATCGCCCAACCGAGACTGGACCGAGGTCAAGAAAAAGGAAACCACCGAAGAGCCGCCAGAGCCGCCCAAGGAGCCGATTTACAAGCAACTGCTGGAGTTCATCCAGTCGATGTGGCGGGCCAGCGGCACGGCGGTGGACATGGCGCAAGAGGTGAACAAAACCGCCTTGCAAGAGCGCATGGCCAATCAGGTGCGCAACGAGTCTCTGACCTACTCAGACCCCAAAATCAAGCGCACCAGCGGGCTGTGAGGCTTGCGGGTCGCCCCAGGGGCTGCGACCGAGGGGGCCTTTTGTGGCCAGCACGGGCAGGATCGCCGTACAGCACGGTTGAGATTGCTATGAAATACGTAGCTGCTCGTGCTTGAATATCAAGCACGAGAGGCCTTTTTGGCCTCTGTTCCCCGACACGGCTGTGGCGTGGGCTTTCAATCTAGGAGTCTGGCAGGCTTCCAGGAGCCTGTCGGACTTGGGAGTCGTCGGCTGCCAATGGGCCGCAGCGGTCCATTTTCCGCCGTCTTTTGGCCCCATAGCCCCGCTATGGGGCTGCAAACACGGCGAAAACTGTCCTCGCTGGGGCGCATTTTCGCTTTCGACGCCCCAAGGCCGACAGACTCCTAGACTCAAGCCCCTGTTGGACCTTGCAGGTTGGCAATGCCGCTGCTCACATGCCCGGCTGGCACATGGCGCGCGGCCGAGGCCACATGGCCCGTTTGGTCGTCGAAGAAAAAGTCAGGCTCAAACTCGCGCAGGAACTCGCCCTTGGGCAGCCCGCCGAGGAACATGGCTTCGTCCACTGCAATGTCCCAGTCCATCAGTGTGCGGATTGCGCGTTCGTGGGCCGGGGCGCTGCGCGCCGTGACCAGGGCGGTGCGGATGCGCATGCCCGTGCTGCCCGCCCGCTGCAGCCGGTGCAACGCCGCCAGCAGCGGCTTGAATGGACCTTCGGGCAGCGGCAGCGCGGCCTTGTCGGTTTCGTGCTGCTGGAAGGCCTCCAGCCCCTGGGCTTGGTACACGCGCTCGGCTTCGTCCGAGAACAGCACTGCGTCACCGTCGAATGCGATGCGCACTTCCTGCGGGTTGGAGTCGGCCGCCTGTGCCGATTCGGTGAGCACGCGCGCCGCGGGGTAGCCGAGCAGCAGCGCTTCGCGCACATCGGCTCCGTTGGCCGACAGGAACAGGTGCGCACCCAGCGGCCGCAGGTAGCGGAACGGATCGCGCCCCTGGGTGAACACGCCGCGCTGAATACTGGACAGCCCGTGTGCCTGGCAGGAGCGGAACACGCGCATGCCGCTGACCGGGTCGTTGCGCGACAGCACTACCACTTCCACGCGCTGGTGCTCGGCCGTGTTGAAAGCCAGCAGCTTGCGCACCAGCGAAAACGCCACCCCGGGCGCGGCTGCAATGTCGAGCCGCTTGCGCTGCAGTTCCACATAGGCGGCATCGTTGCCGTGCTCGAACACGCGGTTTTCTTCCTCGAAGTCGAACAGCGCACGCGAGGAAATCGCCACGACGAGTTTGTCGTCCAGGGTCAGGGACATGGTGGGGCCGATTACTTGACGAACTGGTTGAGCTGGATGATGGGCTGCAGCACGGCCAGCACGATGATGAGCACCACCACGCCCATGGCGACGATCAGCACCGGCTCCAGCACCGTGGCCAGTTGCACCGATCGGCGCTGCACCTCGGTGGCCAGCTGCACTGCTGCGCGCTGCAGCATGGGTGCGAGCTGACCGGTTTGCTCGCCCAGACGGGCAAACATGGGCAGCAGGCCGGGGAAGCGCTTTTTCTGTGCCAGGGCCGACGCCAGCGGCGCGCCTTCGCGCACCATCACCAGCGCATCGAGCGCGTCAGCGCGCAGGGCTCGGTTGTGCAGCGTATCGGCCGCCGCCTGCAGCGCTTTGAGGATGGGCACGCCCGCGGCGGCGAGCATGGCGAGTGTGGAGGCAAAGCGCGCCGCGTTGTAGCCACGCGCAAGCTTGCCCAGCACCGGCAGACGCAGCCAGGCGGCGTCAAAGCGCAGGCGTACCGCCTCGCGCGCCAGCGCCCAGCGCGCAGCCAGTCCGCCCAGCACCAGCAGGCCCAGCAGCGTGAGTCCGTGGGCCCGCACCGCGTCGCTGATGGCCATGACCACCACCGTGAGCGTGGGCAGCGCGCGCTTGGTGCCGCTGAACACGCTGGCCACTTGCGGCACCACGTAGCCCATGAGCAGCAGCACGATGAGCAGCGCCGCCACGGTGACAATGGCCGGATACAGCGCTGCGGCCACCAGCTTGGCGCGCAGCGCCTGGCGTTCTTCCAGATCGTCGGCCAGTCGTTCGAGCACCAGGCCCAGGTTGCCGCTGTGCTCGCCTGCGCCGATCACTGCGCGGTAAATCTCGGAAAACTCGCGCGGATGTTGCCCGAGCGCGCTGGCAAAGGTGGCGCCCGCGTTCACCTCGGCGCGCAGCGCGGCCACCAGCAGACGCTGGCGTTCGTCGTCGGCTTCGTCCGACAGTGCCGTGAGTGCGCGCTCCAGCGGCAGGCCCGAGGACACCAGCCCCGCGAGCTGGCGCGTCCAGATGGCCAGGGCCGTGGGGCTGAACACTGGGCGGCTCCACAGGCGGCTGCGTGCGCCGCCGCCTTCGGCGTCGCCTGCTCTCACAGGCTCCACCGCCAGCGGCACCAGCGCCTGTGCGCGCAGCAGGCTGCGCACAGCCTTGGCACTGTCGGCTTCGAGCAGGCCCTTGCGGGTGTGTCCCTGAGTGTCCAGGGCTTCAAAAGAAAAGGCAGGCATCTGGATCGGGGGTGGGGCAGGCGCAAGTCGCCTGCACGGCCGGGCCCTGCGGGCCCGCGCCAGACGCGATGGTAGCGGCTGGCGGCCCCGATGCTATGAGAGGCCCTTGGGGCCTTTGGATCGTGACCGGGGCTCACTACCCGGTGGACGGCGGTTGCCTCGCGCGCTGAGGCGGGTCACCCCGGGCGCGCCGGGGTCAGACCGTGGCGGCCAGGCCCGGGCGGGCCAACGAGGCCAGTGCCTGGGCGGCGATGTCGAGCGAGCGCAGGCGCAGCTGTGGGTCGTACACGTCGCTCACCAGCAAGAACTCATCGGCTTGGGTCTGTTCGGCCAGGGCCTGCAGGCCCGCGCGCACCGTGTCGGGCCCGCCGATGATGGCCGTGGCCAGAAAATCGTTGATGGCCGCCTGGTGCTGCAGCGGCAACTGTGCCATGAAGCCCCGCACCGGTGGGGCCAGCCGCCCGCGCTGGCCCGTGAGGATGCCCAGCACCCGCTGCTGGGTGCTGCTGGCCAGCAACTGCGCCTCGTCGTCGGTGGGCGCGGCGATCAGCGGCACGCCAATGGCCACGTAAGGCCGCGGCCAGCGGGCCGAGGGCTGGTACAGCGAGCGGTACAGCGCCAGCGCCTGGTGCAAAAAGCGCGGCGCAAAGTGCGAGGCAAATGCATACGGCAGCCCTTTCTGCGCGGCCAGTTGGGCCAAAAACAGACTGGAGCCGAGCAGCCAGATCGGCACCTCGGTGCCTTCGCCGGGCATGGCCACGATGCGCTGGCCCGGCGTGGCCGGGGCCTGCAGGCGCTGCAGTTCGGCCAGGTCGCGCGGGAAGTCGTCTTCCGTCTCCACCCGTTCGCGCCGCAGCGCGCGCATGGTGGCAGGGTCGGTGCCCGGCGCGCGGCCCAGGCCCAGATCGATGCGGCCCGGATACAGCTCAGCCAGCGTGCCGAAGGCTTCGGCCACCACCAGCGGCGCATGGTTGGGCAGCATGATGCCGCCCGAGCCCACACGCATCTGTTCGGTGCCGCCCGCGATGTGGCCCACCAGCACGGCGGTGGCAGAGCTTGCAATGCCTGGCATGTTGTGGTGCTCGGCCAGCCAATAGCGCACAAAGCCCAGGCGTTCGGCATGGCGGGCGGTGTTCAGGGCGATCTGCAGCGCATCGGCCACGGTGCCGCCCTCGCGGACGGCCACCAGGTCAAGCATGGACAGGCGGGGAAGGCGGGCGGCGGTCATGGCCGCGATTGTGCGGTGCGTGGCGGCCGGGCACCTGTGGCCCGCAGGAAACCGCAGGCCACGCAGGGTTTGCGAAGCTGTCCCGCACCAGTGTGCGCATTTTTCTGTAGCCAGCGCCCCAAGGCACTTTGACAATGCGCGAAGCAGGGCGAGGGCGGGCGTTCGAATCTTGCCCGGCGCGTGGACTGTGCAGGCCGGCCGCCGACACCGCTGCGCCATGACCCCATGCACCGCCATCAGCACCAGCACCGGCCAGCCGGCACACGAGAGGAGCACCATGGGATTTTTCAGGCGTTGGTTCCGCTTGCGCGAACGCCATCCTCAGCACCCCGACAGCGGTTGGGCCACGTCCGAGCGCGGCACCGAGCTGGTGCTGCACGAAGCCGAGGCTGCGGCGCTGCTCGATGAGGTGGACATAGAAGGCGCGCTGGCCCACCACCTGGCGTTTCGCGACCAGCTGCAGGCTGCGGTGGTGGCCGCGGCCCAGGGCGGGGCGCCGCCGCACTGGCAGCCCGAAGCGCTGTTCCAAAGCGACCGCTGCATGCTCGGCCAGTGGCTGCATGGCAGCGGGCGCGAGCGCCTGGGGCATTACCCGGCGTTCCAGATTCTGGTGGCGCGGCACCGGTACTTTCATGAACAGGCCGCTGCGGCCGTGGCTCTGGCCCAGGCCGGACAGCCCGCCCACGCGCTGCAGCGCGTGCAGGGCAGTTGTCGCCATGCGTCCAATCAGGTGGTGTTGCTGATGCGCGAGCTGCAGCGCGGCCTGCAGCGCTGAGGGCTTCGCAGCCTCAGTAGCTGCGCCCGCTTTTGTACATGGCGTGCTGGCGGCGGCGCAGCGGCGCCACCTCGCCCAGGCGGCCCATAGCGGCGCCTGCATGGGCGTGGGTGATGGCCAGGCCCAGCGCGTCGGCCGCGTCGGTGCCCGGCAGGCCCGGCAACTGCAGCAGGCGGCGCACCATCTCCTGCACCTGGCTCTTGGCGGCGCGGCCGTGGCCCACCACGGCTTTTTTCATCTGCAGCGCCGTGTATTCGGCCACGGGCAGGCCGCGCGCCACCAATGCGGTGATGGCCGCGCCCCGCGCCTGGCCCAGCAGCAACGTGGACTGTGGGTTCACGTTCACGAAGATGATTTCCACCGTGGCCTGGTCGGGTTCGTAGCGCGCGGCCACTTCTGAGATGCCGTCGAACAGCACCTTGAGCCGGCCCGGCAGGTCGCCCAGGTCCAGCCCCGTGGTGCGGATGGTGCCGCTGGCGACGTAGCGCAGCGCATGGCCGTCCACATCCACCACGCCAAAGCCCGTGGTCTGCAGGCCCGGATCGATGCCAAGAATACGCATTTGCTATTGATTTGATAGCTGCTCGTGCTTGACTTTAAACTAGAAACCGCAGTGGGATGCGCCCGCCAGTGCCGTGATCGGCGCGCCAGGCAAGGCGAGACGACGCGGCGCACTCC
>JBKBUN010000084.1:0-14196 GCA_046289925.1 Burkholderiaceae bacterium
GGGGCCAAAAGACGGCGGAAAATGGACCGCTGAGGCCCATTTGCAGCCGACGATTCCCAAGTCCGACAGGCTCCGAGAAACCGCAGTTGGAGGCGCCTGCCAGGGCCGTAATCGGCGCGCAAGGCAAGGCGAGACGATCCTGTGCGCAAGGAGGCACAACGCCGCATGGCGCGTCGAGCATGGTGCTGGCAGGCGTATAGCGATCTCACCAAGAAGCTGAGTGTGCCCACAAGGCGCCACTTCAACGGACATCAGAACTTTTCAGTGCGAACAAGCGGTCAACTGCGGTTTCTAGGTTGAACTCTGGGAGGACTGAAAAGCCAATGGATCCACAGCCTTGCCTGGGGCCTGGGGGATCGCAGCGGTCGGAGATGTGTTTCTGACGGTCAATACCGCAACATGATCTGGCCAGTCTAAGCTGGCAACTTACCTCAGAGAGTGCCTTGGATCAGAACAGCTCGACGTCGTCGTTGGCCACCTTGGCTGTTTGAAGCAGGCCGCGGGCGATCAGGTCGTCGTAATGGCACACCTGGTTGCGGCCGTGTTCTTTGGCGTAGTACAGCGCCTGGTCGGCCTGACCCAAGATTTCGACTGGTGAGCCGCGCGCGGTACTCACAAAGCCAACGCTCACAGTGACTCGGCCCACCTGAGGGAAGTCGTACTCCTGCACTGTTTCGCGGAAGCGGTTGAACGCCTGGTGCGCTGCGGCCAATGTGGTGTTGCGCAGTAGCACGACGAACTCTTCGCCGCCGAAGCGGAAGATGCGGTCGTGCGAGCGGAACGAGGTGCGCAGGATGTTGGCGATCAGGATCAGCACCTCGTCGCCGTACAGGTGACCGAACCGGTCGTTGACCTGCTTGAAGTGGTCAATGTCTACCACGGCCAGCCAGTTCTGCGCAGGCACATTTTCCGTCGGCACTACCTCGCTGATCATGGACTGCGCGTTTTGCGGCTGGTTGCTCAAGCCCGGTGGGGCCGTGTTGCGCGCAAACTGCTCGTCGAATGTCTTGCGGTTGAACAGCCCCGTCAGCGCGTCGCGCTCGCTGTAGTCCAGCAGGTTCTGATAGTTCTGGTACACCAGAAACACGCCTTTGAGCACATCGAGCTTGTGCGCTGAAAAAGGGCGCGACTGCGTGATCTCCAGGCAGGTGCTGACCTTGTCTTGCATCCACACCGGCAGCCACAGGATGTGTTGTCCGCGGCGCGGGTTGGCCAGGGCGCTGTCGCCGCGCTGGCTCACACATTCGGCCAGTTCGGGATACTGCTCCAACGGCACACGCCGTGGGTCTGCTGCGGCCTCAGAGTCGGTGGAAACGAGCTGTCCGTCTTGCACCCAGGTGCGTGGCCGCAAAAACGCCGCGCCGTGGTCGTTGAACAACTCGAGCGCCCGCACCTCCTTGATGCTGCTGAGCTTTTGCAAAGTGGAGAGCACCGACATCTCCAGCCGCAGGTGGTCACGTTGGCCGGTCATTTCAACCAAGTGCTGCAGAATGGGCTTCATAGGTGGTCGCGAGTAAAAGTGGGAAGGGTCGCTGATGGATTGGCGCGCTAGGGGCGGCGGCGAAAGACCACGTCCCACACCCCGTGGCCAAGGCGCAGGCCCCGGTTCTCGAACTTGGTGAGTGGCCGGTAGTCCGGCTGCGGCGCAAAGCCGTCTGCAGTGTTCTGCAAATGCGGTTCAGCCCCCAGCACCTGCAGCATCTGTTCGGCGTAGGGCTGCCAGTCGGTGGCGCAATGGATGTATCCACCGGGCTTGAGCCGGGCCGCCAGCTTCGCCACAAAGGGCGGCTGGATCAGACGGCGCTTGTGGTGCTTCTTTTTGTGCCAGGGATCTGGAAAGAAGATGTGCACGCCATCCAGACAGGCGGGTGTCAGCATGTGGTCGATGACTTCCACCGCATCGTGCTGCAGGATGCGGATGTTGGTGATGCCGTGTTCCCCGATGCGCTTGAGCAGCGCGCCCACGCCGGGTTCGTGCACTTCGCAACAGAGGAAGTTGTCGGTCGGTCGCACCCGGGCGATGTGCGCCGTGGCCTCGCCCATGCCAAAGCCGATTTCCAGGATCAACGGAGCCGTGCGGCCGAAAGCGGCATGCGCGTCAAAAGGCCGCGCTGCATACGAAAGCAGGTATTGCGGGCCAAGTTCTGCCAGGGCCTTGGCCTGGCCGGTGGTGGTACGGCCTGCGCGGCGTACGAAACTCTTGATGGTTTTGGGATGGGCGACGCCTGCGGGGGCTTGGCTCGCAGACGGCATGGCGCTGGATTCTGTTTCGCAGGTTGGGTCTGCCACTGTGGAAAGCATGGTTTCGGTCACGATGACCCATTGTAGATTCGTGCCCACGCATTGACCCAATAGGAAAGCGCCTCTGCAAGCGGAATGTGGTGCGAATGTGGCAATGCGGGCAGGCCCAGCACGGCAGCCGCTTGCGCCAGTGCGGCCACGGGCTCGCTCAGATCGACCGCGGCAGCGCCATGCTGCTTGGAGAGTTTTTCACCCGAGGCGTCGCGCACCAGCGGCGTGTGCAGGTACTCCGGTGTGGAAAGGCCGAGCGCACACTGCAGCAGAATCTGCCGTGGTGTGTTGTCGGCTAGGTCTTCACCGCGTACCACGTGGGTGATGTCTTGGTCGGCGTCGTCTACCACCACGGCCAACTGGTAGGCCCACAGGCCGTCGGCACGCCGCAACACGAAGTCGCCCACCGCCTCGGTCACGCATTGCTGCTGCCAGCCCAGGCGGCGATCGTGCCAATGGACGCCGTCGCTTGCTATTAAAAGATGAGCTGGTTGTGCTTGATTCTGCTGGATCTCAACCGCTTTCGGCTCAAATTCTGCGGTGTGAAACCGAAAGGCGCGGGCGCTGCGCCCATGCAGACCATGGCGGCAGGTGCCAGGGTAGGGCAGCGCGTGGTGGCGCTGGCGCTCATGCCCTGCGGCCAGGTGGTACTGCTCGATGTCTTTGCGCGTGCAGGCGCAGGGGTAAGCCAGGCGGCGGGCCAGCAGGTACTCCAGCATCTGCGCATAGCGCGCATGGCGTGTGGACTGCCACAGCACTGGAGCGTCCGGGTGCAGGCCGCAGCGTGTGAGCTGGGCCAGGATGGCGGCGTCTGCACCCGGCTGGCAGCGGGGCGTGTCCACATTTTCGATGCGCACCAGCCACTGCCCGCCATGGGCACGGGCATCCAGCCAGCTGGCCAGTGCGGCCACCAGAGAGCCTGCATGCAGCGGGCCGGTGGGAGAGGGGGCAAAGCGCCCGACATACCGCCTTGCAGGGCTGGGCGGGATGGGCGTGGCGTTGTTGGATGCAGCAGCGGTGGCGATCATGCAAGCGCGAGCGCCATCTCCAGGCCGGAGACAAACGCGTCTTCCACGCGGTGGCCCAGGCACCAGTCACCGCAGGCCCCCAGGCCCAGGCCCGCGTCCCACAGGTGGCTGCGGCCAGCGGGGTGGGTGGTTTGGGCGTAGCGCCACAGGTAGGTGTTGGCGTAAGCGGGTTCGGCACGGATGCCTGTGACTTCGGCAAAGGCCTTGAGCAGTTTGGCCTGCACACGCGGGGCCGGGTCGTCCAGGTGTTCGGCCGACCAGGCGGGGCTGGCCTGCACCGTCCAGCGTTCCACGGCCGAGCGACCGGGCTTGGACGACTCGCGCGCCAGCCAGGCGATGCGGTGGTGGGTGCTGCGCGCGGCGTTCCACTGCGGGCCCAGCGTGGTCAGGCCTGGGGCCACGGCTTGCGGGTAGGCCAGCATGAGCGTCCAGCACGGTGCCATCGACACCCGGGCCAGCGACTCCAGCAAGCTGCTGTCGATACCGGACTGCTCCAGCAAGGCCTGCGCAGCAGTGGCGGGCACCGCCAGCACTACGGCGTCCAGGCCGGCCTCGACGTGCACCGCACCTTCGGGGGATTCGGTGCGCAATTGCCAGCGCTGGGGGGCCAGTGGGTCGCGTTCGATGCGGCGCACGCGCATCTGGCGATGCAGTACGCCCGACTGCAGCAGGGGTTCGGCCCAGGCGTGCAGCAGGGCGTCCATGCGCGGGGCGGCCACCCAATGCGCCTCTCCGGTGGTCATGCTCTGAGAGATCACATGGCCCGTGGCGTCGAGCACGCGCACCTGGTTGGCTGACCAGCGGCGGCACACGCCGGGCACGGTGTCGATCGCCAGCGCAAACCGCGGGTCGCGCAGCGTGAAGTACTGTGCACCTGCGTCAAAGCTGCCAAACGGGCTGTCGTGGCTGGTCATGCGACCGCCGACCTGTGCTGCCTGTTCGAGCAGCGTCACGCGATGGCCGGCCTGCACGAGCGTGCGTGCGCAGGCGATGCCCGCCATGCCCGCGCCCACGACAGCCATGTGCCGCCGGCTCGGCGTGGCCACCCCAAGGGATGCAGGGGCCGAGGCGGCGTTGCGGGAGAGGCTGCGGTAGGTGGCCATGGCAAATCCTTGGGTGTTCTGAAGGGGCGTGCGAGCACGTGCACCGGACGCTGCACCCCACTCTACACGCGCTGGGTCCCTGTTCGCACCCGGCATGGGTCAAAAGCGATGATGGTTTTCCAGCAGGGCCGTGCGGGTGGTGGGACTTTGCAACTGGGTCAGCCACCATTGCAGCGCGCGGCCTGGTGCGTTGAAGCCCGGCCCGCCCCAGGCATAGTGCATGCGCACGCGCCGCTCGGGCCGGGCCACCCGCTTGGTCACGAGGTGACCGGCATCGAGGTAGGGCTGCACCATGGGCTGCGGCAGAAAGCCTGCGCCCAGCCCGCGCAACTGCACTTGCAGCTTGGCCTGCATGGTGTCCACCGTGAGCACATCTTGCCCACCCAGCAGCCCCATGGTCATGCCGCCGCGCTGGGCCGAGTCGGCCACGGCCACAGCGCGGTGCTGCAACATCATGGCATCGGTGATGGGCTCAGGCGCCTGTGCAAGCGGGTGGTGGGGGGCCACGACGTAGATAAACAGCAGCTCGCCCAACAGCGCTTGCTGCAGACCGGCCACATCTGAGCCTGCCACCGACACCCCGATGGCCAGGTCGGCCCGCCCCGAAGTTAGGGCTTCGAGCGTGCCAGACATGATGTCGTCGCGCAGCTTGAGCCGCGTGGGCGGTGCCATGGCAAAGAAAGCCTCCACCAACTCCAGCATGGTGTGGGGCGAGATGACGCCGTCGATGGCGATGGTGAGTTGCGGCTCCCAGCCTGTGGCCACCCGGCGCACACGGTGCGCCACGGCGTCGATGTCTCCGAGAAGCCGTGCGCCTTCGCGCAGCAGCTCGGCTCCAGCCGCGGTGGGGCGTGCCTGCCGAGCGCTGCGGTCAAAGAGCAGCACGTCCAGTGCGTCTTCGATCTGTCGCACCCGGTAGGTGAGCGCGCTGGGCACCAGCCCCAGGCGGCGGGCGGCCGCCGCAAAGCTCCCTGCTTCGGCAATGACCTGCAGCATGGTCAGGCTGTCCGGGGTCAGCGCATCGCGGGCATTTTGCATGGTGTGAGTGTTTCAATTCAATCGCTTTGAATGATGCCATCAATCCCACTGTGCCCTGTCAGCTCTGCAGGTTCGTACAGTGGAGTCCATTCCAGGAGATCGTCCATGCTGACTTTGCGCCGCTCCCAAGACCGCGGCTATGCGGACCACGGCTGGCTGCAGTCGTATCACAGCTTTTCGTTCGCGGGTTACTACGACCCGCGCCATATGGGCTTTGGCAACCTGCGTGTCCTCAACGAGGACCGCATCGCGCCCGGCACCGGCTTTGGCACGCACGGCCACCGTGACATGGAAATCATCAGCTATGTGCTGTCGGGCGAGTTGGCGCACAAGGACAGCCTGGGCAATGTGCAGACCATCCCCCGGGGCGACGTACAGCGCTTGAGCGCAGGCACTGGTGTGCAGCACAGTGAGTTCAACCATGCCAAGGGCCAGAGCACGCATTTCCTGCAGATCTGGATTGAACCGTCGGCCGCGGGGGCGGCACCTGGGTACCAACAAAAGCGCTTTGCCGATGCCGACAAGCAGGGGCGCTTGCGGCTCGTGGCCTCGCCAGACGGCGCGGATGGTTCGTTATGCATCCATGCCGATGCCCGTTTGTATGCTGGGCTGCTGGGCGTTGGCGATCACGTAGAGCAAGGCCTGGACCCAGTCCGCAAGGCTTACGTGCACCTGGCGCGCGGCACGCTGCTGGCCAACGGCCAGCCCCTGAACCGAGGCGACGCCATGATGCTGGAGGGCGAAGCACTGCTCACACTGGAGCGTGCCGAGCAGGCCGAGGTGCTGGTGTTCGACCTCCACCCATGAACCCTGCAAACGCAGGGCCCAATCCCCGACACGCCACGGTCGGGTCTTGTGCGCGCTACCCTTTACCGCAGAGTGTCGTCTGCGCGGCGCGCATTGTTTGAGCTTTATCCATAGCTTTATCCATAAGGAGTTGATTGCATGGCCAAAATCGTTGTTGTGTTCCATTCGGGCTACGGCCACACCCAGCGCCTGGCGCAGGCCATAGCGGACGGCGCGGGCGCGCAGCTCGTCGCCATCGACGCCGATGGCAATGTGCCTGACAGTGCCTGGGAGGCGCTTGCCGGTGCAGACGCCATCATTCTGGGCTCGCCCACTTACATGGCCGGCCCGAGCTGGCAGTTCAAGAAGTTCGCCGATGCCTCGTCGAAGGCGTGGTTCACCCAGGCGTGGAAGAACAAGCTGTTTGCGGGTTTCACCAACAGTGCCAGCACCAACGGCGACAAGCAGGTCACGCTGGACTACCTGTTCCACCTGGCCATGCAGCATGGCGGCTTGTGGGTGGGCACCGGCATGATGCCGGCCAATTCCAAGGCCGCGCAGCGCAACGATGTGAACTGGATCGGCTCCTTCAGCGGTGCCATGGCGCAGTCTCCGTCGGACGCTTCGGCCGCTGAAATGTTCGCCGGAGACCTGGAAACCGGCCGCCAGTTCGGCCAGCGAGTGGCCGCAGTGGCCCAACGCATCGCGGGCTGATCGGCCAGACCGGCGCCCCGCAAGCCAAGCGCGCCCGCATGCCGCACGTGGAGCATCTCTCGCCCACATGCGGCCGCCTGCACGACCTGGGCAGCCGCATGTGGGCGATGGGACGTTGCGCTACCCACCTATGGCGGAACGTCGTTTCTAGTTGCCGCGACCACATGGTGCGTGCGGCAGACGACTGGGAGGTGGGACGCATGCAGAGCATTCCGGGGAAAACAAACGGATTTACAAGCGGATTTCGCTACCACTGCGTCGCTTCAACCCAGGAGTCTGTCGGACTTGGGGCGTCGAAAGCGAACATGAGCCCAGCGAGGACCGTTTTGGTCGTGTTTGCGGCCCCATAGCGGGGCTATGCGGCCCCAAGACGGTGAACAATGGACCGCTGCGGCCCATGGGCCATTGGCATGCAGCCAACGATTCCCAAGCCCGACAGGCTCCTGGGTTCAAACCGCAGAGGACGGGGAACCATTCCCGACCTCTGGAGCAGGCTTCAGGGCGGGAGTCAGTACCTGCCGCTCGTCGAACACGAAACAGCCGCCCTGGTAATGCGCGCCATCGGTCTGCTCAAAGTACCGCAGGATGCCGCCATCGAGCTGGTACACGTGCGACAGGCCTTCTTCGCGCATCAGGATGGCGGCCTTTTCACAGCGGATGCCGCCGGTGCAAAAGCTCACCACGGTCTTGTCCATGAGATCCGCTTTGTGCGCCCGAAGTGCTCGCGGAAACTCGCTGAACTTGTGGATGCGCAAGTCCACAGCGCCCGCAAAGCTGCCGCAGTCCACTTCGAACGCGTTGCGCGTGTCCAGCGTCACCACCGGCCGGCCCTCGTCGTCGTGGCCCTGGTCGAGCCAGCGCCTCAGCGTGGCGGGCGCAACCGCGGGGGCGCGCCCCGCGGCCGGTTGGATGGTGGGGTGGTCCATGCGAATAATCTCGCGCTTGACCTTCACCAACATGCGCTTGAACGGCACGTGCTCCGACCAGCTTTCCTTGGCGTCCAAGTCGGCAAAACGCGGATCGGCACGCAGCCCATCGACGAAGCCACGCACGGCGTGGGCCGTCCCGGCCAGGAAGAAGTTGATACCTTCTTCGGCGAGCAGAACGGTACCTTTGAGCGAGAGGTCTTGCGCGCGCGCCAGCAACACGGGGCGCAATGCCTGTGCATCGGGCAGCGCGACAAACTTGTAACAGGAAACGTTGAGTACCGCAGTCATGGCTACCAGGGTTTCAGGGCGGTCCAGCGCTGGCCGGCGAGCGCGGGTGCCGGGGCGCTGGTGCGGCAATGCGTCAGGCGGCTGATGACAACAGGGCCGTTTCGATCTTGCCCGCAAGCTGCGCCATTGCCAGGGCTGCGGGGCATCCAGGGGTTTGCAGCAGCAACAATTGGCGGCGCATTACCGCTTCACGCACGTAGGGATCGGCGGGAATATCGCCCATGTGGATCAGGCGCAGCGGCCGGCCGGCTTGGGCGCTTACAAACCGGTCGAGCACCTGCTGCAATTGGCTGGTGATGGCGCGTCCATCGCCAGGCCGCGCGGCCTGGTTGATCACCAGGCGCACATGCTGGCGCTTTTGTTGCATCGCCAGCACCTTGATGGCCGCGTATGCGTCGGTCAGAGAGGTGGGCTCTGGGGTGGCCACCAGCAGCACTTCTGAGGCGAGAGACACTGAGAACAGCACCACATCGGAAATACCAGCGCCCGTGTCGAGCAGTACCACGTCGTATTGCGGGGCCAGCGACTGGATCACGCTCAGGAACTGGTTGCGCACTTCAGGTGTGAGCCGTGAATACTCGACCATGCCCGAGCCGGCCAGCAGCACGGAAAAGCCGCCGGGGGCGCGGACGATGGCTTCTTCCACTGTAGCCCTGCCGGTGAAAACGTCGTGCAGCGTCACCTTGGGGTGCAGGTTCAGCACTACGTCCAGGTTGGCAAGGCCCAGGTCGGCATCGAGCACCAGCACGCGCTGCCCACGGCGGGTCAGGGCGGCAGCCAGGTTGGCCGAAACAAAGGTTTTGCCCACGCCGCCCTTGCCACTGGTCACGGCAATGATGCGGGCACCCGGCACCACTTCTGCCATGGTTGGCATGCTTGTGGCACCTGACACGGGCGTCGGTGGCAGGTTCGGGGACTGTGCGTCGCTCATCTCTTACTTTCAGTTCACGCCAGTGTCCGATGGAGGCGGCAGCTCACCCCAGCCCGAGGGCGAGTACATCGGCCCGAATAGCAGGCTCTTTTCCTCGGCGCTCACGGTGCTGTCGGGCTGTTCTTCGATTTGCACACAGTTGCGCCCTAAGGACTTCGCCAGGTACAGCTGCTGGTCTGCACGGTCGATCCAGAGCATCGTGGTTGAGCGGATCCATTGCAAGGCAAAGGCTCCACCCACGCTGACCGTGACCTGAATCTGGGTCTGCGGCGCCACCTCAATGGGCGTGCTGGCCACGGCCTTGCGAATGCGCTCCGCGACCACACGGCCGAAGGCTGCCTGGCATGCGGGCAGAACCACGGCGAATTCCTCTCCGCCATAGCGCGCAAGGGTGACCATGGGGCGCACGCACGATGCAAGAGTGCGTGCCACGGCTTGCAGCACGCGATCACCCGCCGAATGGCCATACACGTCATTGACCGACTTGAAATGGTCAATGTCGAGCATGAGGAGAAGGGCGGCTTCGCCAGAACGGGTCACGCGGTCCAGTTCGCGCTCGAGCACGGTGCGGAAGTGCCTTCGATTGGCAAGGCCTGTGAGAGGGTCGCGCAAGGATAGCTCGCAAAGACCATCAATCAACCCTTGCAAGTAAGCTGCAGGGGCATCTGCCGGACTGGTCACAGGCAGGCCGGTCACGGTCTGGGCGACCAGCGCGTGGGCCGTGTCTAGGCGCAACTGGCGCACATCGACAAGGTAAGGGGCCTGGGAGTCAGTCACGAAAAGACATACGCAGTTTTGCTTGAAGTGTAGCAGTGGCGCGGGCTTGGACGGCCGTGGCGCCAGTCTTGGAGTGCCGGCATTCCAAGGCTTCAGGAAGCGCCATGAGAGCCCAGTTGGCGCAGCGCCGAGAGGGCGTCGGCATCGGTGCGATAGACCGCTAGACCCGGGGTGTTGTCGTCCAGAAGCCCTGCGCGGCGCAGCACCCGCTCGACAGGCAGCTTGACGCCTGAGAGGTGCAGCGTTCCCCCCCGTGACTGCACCAGTGTGCGCAACCGAGCAAAGCACTCCACGCCAGTGGCGTCAATGCGGTTGATCGGCTGGGCCAGCAGGCACAGATGAACCACCTCCGGGTGCTCGTTCAGATGATCGCTGACACGTTGCTCCAGCGCACTGGCGGACGCGAAGTCGAGTTCGGCGTCCATGCGCAAGGCCAGCAAACCTGGTGCCAGTGGTGGTAGATGCCACAGATGCCGGTCGCGCAGACTGCCATCAGGGTGCAGGCCGACTTCAATGATGCGCGGATGTAGGCGGTGGTACAGAAAATGGCTCAGATTCATCACAATGCCGACCAGCACGCCCCAATACATGCGTGGTGCGGTGGCCAGCGTCAGCGCGAAGGTTGCGCCGCTCATGGCGGCCTCGATCCGGGATATGCGCCACAGTTGTACGAACGATGAGGGCTTTAGCAGGCTTGTAACCGCCGTGATGACCACTGCGGCGAGCACCGATTGCGGCACGTGGTACAGCGCTGGGGTGAGCCACAGCAGCACGATCAGCACCAGCGCGATGGCAAACACTGTGGCCCAGCCGGTTTGGGCCCCGGCGTAGAGATTCAGCGCGGAGCGCGAGAAGGACGCACTCGTGGCAAAGCTGCCGCACAGACCGCTGGAGATCTTGGCGAGGCCTTGGCCGATCAGATCCTGGTTTTCATTCCAGCGAATGCCGGAGTGCTGGCTCTCTGCCTTGGCGCTGGAGGCCGTTTCCAAAAAGCTCACCAGCGTCACCACCAGCACGGGCATGATCAACGCCGACAGGGTTTTCCAAGGCAGGGCTCCCGGCCAGTAGAGCGCAGGCAATCCAGACGGCAGCGGACCGATGACGGCGCCGCCCGATTCGGCGTATCCAAGCGCCCAGCTCAGGGCGGCTGCGCCCGCAATCACTACCATGGCAGCTGGTGCATGCGGCTTCCAGCGCCGTGCCAGCACCAGCACCGCCAAGCTTCCCAGGCCAAACCCGGCAGCGGCCAGATCAAAGTGGCCGAAAGAGGGTGTGCCGAGCAGTGCGGTCCAGTCGGAACGCAGCCCGGTGAGCGCCGGGAGCTGCGATCCTACGATGAGCAGTGCAGCGGCTTGGGTAAAGCCATTGAGCACTGGAGAGGGCACCAGGTTGAGCAGCCAGCCAAAGCGCGCGATTCCCATGCCCAGTTGCAGCAGACCGGAGAGCAGCGCGATCCAGGCCGCAAGCGCCACCCATTGCGCGCTGCCTGGCTCCGCCAGTCCTGTCAGCGATGCTCCGATGAGCAGGCTCGTCAACGCGGTGGGCCCTACGCCGAGGCGACTGGAGGCGCTGAACAGCACCGACACCAAGGCGGGTATCAGCGATGCGTAGATGCCCGTGACCAGCGGCATGCCGGCCAGTGCGGCGTAGGCCACGCCCTGCGGCACCAGCATCAGGCCCACGGTGGCACCCGCCATCAGCTCGCCGCGCAGCAGCGCCAGGCTGGGTCTGGGCCAGCCCAGAAACGGGAGCCAGCGGATGAGGGTTGAGTGCTGCATGGTGCGATTGTCAGGCTTTCGCGTTGCGTCCTGCGCACGCTTCGGTGCTGTGGAGCCTCACGGCGGGCTTGGACGTGGCACACGCCGATCGCGGTGGCCCCGTAGTGGGGGGGGCATCGCGGGCAGGTGGGCGTGTGCGGCCGTGCGCTGGCGAACCCCGACACACAGGCGATTCGAGGCGTCTGGACACAGCGGCCACGATGGTTCAGTCGCGGCGCTACCATCGCCGCATGACTGATCACTCTGCTTTGGGCGACGGCGCGGTGTCGTCGCCACCGCTGGCACCGGCGACTGCCACCCAGCTCATTCACCATCCGTATCGTCCACCGGCTGGTTTCGAGGCGCCTCAGATTGCCATCCACAAGGCTTCAACGGTGCTGTTTGCCAACGTGGCCGCGATGCGTGAGCGGGACTGGCGCAACAAGTCTGGTTACACCTATGGCCTGCATGGAACCCCTACCACGTTCACGCTTGAGGAGCGACTCGCCTGCCTCGAAGGCGGACGGCATTGCCTGCTGGTGCCCAGCGGCCTGGCAGCCATCGCAGTGGTGGCGCTGGCACTGCTGCAACCGGGCGACGTGGTGCTGTTGCCCGATAACGTGTACGGCCCGAACCGGGATCTGGCGTTTGGCGAACTGGCGCGCTTCGGTGTCCGGCCGCTCTTGTACGACCCGCTGGACTTTTCGGATCTGGCGGCCAAGCTGTCTGCGCAGGTGCGTTTGGTGTGGCTGGAAGCACCAGGCTCGGTCACGATGGAGTTCCCAGATCTGACATCCCAGGTCCGCTTGTGCCGAGAGCGCGGAGCGCTGGCCGTGCTGGACAACACCTGGGGCGCAGGGCTTGCGTTCGCGCCTTTCGATCTTCTCAGAGACGGTAGCCTGGGGGTCGATGTGTCGGTGCATGCCCTGACCAAGTACCCCAACGGCGGCGGGGATGTGCTCATGGGCAGCGTGGTCACGCGTGACGATGCCCTGCACCAGCAACTGAAGCTTACGCACATGCGGCTGGGGCTGGGCGTGGGCGCCAACGACGCCGAAGCCGTGCTGCGTGGATTGCCCAGCATGGCTTTGCGTTACCGGGCGCATGATCATGCGGCGCGGCGCTTGGCGGCCTGGTTGGGCGCCCAGCCGCAGGTGGCGCAGGTGTTGCATCCGGCCTTGCCTGAATCGCCTGGGCATGCCCACTGGCAGGCCTTGTGTGGCGCAGCCGACGGCGGGCAGGGGGCGGCTGCAGGGCTCTTCAGCGTGGTCTTTGACGCACGGTATACCCAGCACCAGGTCGATGCGTTTTGTGACGCGCTGTCTTTATTCCGTCTGGGTTACAGCTGGGGTGGGCCGATGAGCCTGGTGGTGCCCTACACCCTGTCGGCCATGCGCTCGCGTCCCACGCCACATCTGAAGCCGGGTTGTCTCGTGCGATTTTCCATCGGTCTGGAGCGGGTAGAGGATCTGCAGGCCGATTTGGCCCGGGCGCTGGCGGTGGCCTTGCCAGCGTAGGCGAGCGCGCTGCCGGGGGGGACTTGGGGTGGTAGTTTCCTGAGTGGCGGCGTTCGACCCGCTGACTTAAGGTGTGGTCGGTAGCCCTAATGGCTGCAGGGAGAAATGCGATGAGTGTCACCCCCATGCCGCAAGACACGCCCAGTGTGACGACGCCGATCGTGCTGAATCCGCTGCGCTGGTCCGATCCACTGCGCTGGCTGGCGTTGGGTTGGCAAGACCTGCGCGCCGCTCCGGGGATTGCGCTGTTCTACGGGGCATGCTTTTGGTGCATGGCCTTGGTGCTGGCCTGGGTGTTTCGTACACGACCGGAGTACACCATGTCGATGGCCAGCGGCTGCCTGCTGGTGGGGCCGTTTCTCGCGATGGGGCTGTACGACACCAGCCGACGGCGTGAGGCAGGGCAGCCTGCCGACCTGGGGCAGTCCATTACGTGCTGGGACGCGCACTTGGGCAGCATGGGCATGCTGGTGCTGGTGCTGGTGGTGCTAGAGTTGCTCTGGGGGCGTGCATCGCTCGTGGTGTTTGCCGTGTTTTTCAACACGGGCATGCCCTCCACTACGGGGGTGCTGCAGGCGGTTTTCAGCCCGGAGAATTGGACGTTCGTCGCGGTGTACCTAGCGGTTGGAGGGGTGTTTGCCGCCCTCGTTTTCTCGTCCACGGTGGTCTCCATTCCAATGATCCTGGACCGCGACACCGATGCGCTCACGGCCGGCATCACCAGCATGCGCGTGGTGCTTGAAAACACCGGCGTGATGCTGCTCTGGGGCGCGATCATCACCGTTTTGGTGGTGGCGGCGCTGTGGCCGTGGGGAGCAGGGCTTCTGCTGGTGGGGCCGCTGCTGGGGCATGCGAGCTGGCATGCGTACCGGGCAGCGGTACAGCGCGCCGCTACAGCGCCAGTTGCAACGCCGACGTCTGGCGCTACAGATTGAGTGCTAGGAGCCTGTCGGACTTGAGAATCGTCGGCTGCAAATGGGCCGCAGCGGTCCATTTTTCACCGTCTTTTGGCCCCATAGCCCCGCTATGGGGCTGC
>JBKBUN010000085.1:0-13944 GCA_046289925.1 Burkholderiaceae bacterium
GTGAGCACCAGCGTGTGCCACCACCCGCTGGAGGTGGCCGTGCTGCTGCTGCTCAGCCTGTTGGCCTGCGCGGCATTGGGCGTGCCGGTGGTGTCGCTGCTGCTGTATCTGGCGCTGCAGGTCACGCACACTGTGTTCTGCCATGCCAACCTGGCGCTGCCCCCACGGCTGGATGCCGCGCTGCGCTGGGTCTTCGTCACGCCCGACATGCACCGCATCCACCACTCACGCCTGCAGGCCGAGGGCCAGCGCAATTTCGGCATGGTGCTGCCCTGGTGGGACTGGCTGCTGCGCAGCTACCAGGCACAACCACGCACGCCGCACGAGCGCATGGACCTGGGATTGGACGATGCCGACCCGACGCGCGACCTTGGCTGGTGGGGATCGCTCGCACTGCCTCTGAAGCAGCTTGGCTCGGCGGCGGACACCGCCCGCGCGCCCAAGCACCAACCCGACTGAGGACCAAGCGACAAGCCGCGACTGCACAGGCTTGCAACGCATGCGAACGCTGCACGGCGCAGCAGGTACAGACAAAGCCCGTATTCCTTGGTACAAACCGCCTCTTTTCAACCAGCGCTCAGGCGAAGCGCCGCTGTGTACCAGGGAGTTTTCATGCACCGTTTTCGTGGCGCGCTGACCCGCGCGGCCTTTGTCCTGTCCGCGTTGGCAGCAGCCCCCGCTGTGCACGCAGGGGTGGTCTTCACTTTCAGCAAGTCGTTTGCAGACGCGACGATTCCGCTCAACGGCTCCACCGCGCTGACCTTCGACATCACGCGCTTGGGCCCCGGCGGCGCCAACAACATCCAGTTCACCGACCCCCTGCCCGCCGGGCTGGTGGTGTCCACGCCCAACGGACTGGCAGGCGACTGCGGAGCCGGCAGCACCGTCACGGCGGTGGCCGGCAGCGGCAGCATTGCGCTGACGGGCGGCACGCTGGCAGCGGGGGCCAACTGCAGCTTCAGCGTGAACGTGACAGGCACCACCGCAGGCATCAAAAACAACACCACGAGCGTGCTCAACAGCAGCTCGGGCAGCGCTGCGGCCGCCACGGCCACGCTCACCGTGCTGCCAGGCGCTGGCGGCAGCACGGCCGTGCCCACGCTCAGCGAATGGGCGCTGATCCTGCTGGGCGCGGCGCTGGGCGCATCGGCTCTGCGCCGCGTGCGCAAGGGCTAAGGGGCTGCGAGCGCTTCCCCAGCGTGCGCACGAACCGGCGCGCGCCCTGGGTGTCAGCATGACGGGCGCTGAAGGCCACTAAGCCTTCAGGCGCGGGGGGCTGTCGTCACGTGGACCTGTCGCCCGGTATCCCCCGCCTGCGGGCCTCAAGCCACGGCGAGCAAGGCGCGCAGGCGCGCCAGCGCATGGCGCACCGTGGCGGCGCGAATGGCCGCGCGGTCGCCGGCAAAGTGCTGGCATTCGCTGTGGGTGCGGCCCCGCACATGCCAGGCCAGCCATACCGTGCCCACAGGCTTGGCGGGCGTGCCGCCCGTGGGGCCGGCCACGCCGGTCACTGCCAGGCTGGCCTGCGCGGCCGAGCGGGCCACCGCGCCCTCTGCCATGGCACGGGCCACAGGCTCGCTCACGGCGCCGTGCGCGTCGATGAGCGCTGCGGGCACGCCCAGCATCTCGGACTTGGCGGCGTTGGAGTACGTGACGAAGCCGCGGTCGAACCACTGGCTGGAGCCCGAACGCTCGGTGCAGGCCGCGGCAATCAGGCCGCCGGTGCAGCTCTCGGCCGTGGCCAGCAGCAGGCCCTGCGCCAGCAATGCCTCAGAAATCGACACCAAATCAGGCTCCAGCACAGCAAAATCAAGCACAAGGAGCTCCTAATTTCATAGCGAATAATGCACTGCCCGGGCGGCCCTCAGCCCATGAAGCGCCACACCGCGAGCACCAGCAGGGTGCAAAACGCGGCCACGAGGTCGTCCCACAAAATGCCCCAGCCCCCGCGCCAGCCCAGGCCCTTGAAGCAGGCGTCAGCCCAGGCCACCGGGCCGGGCTTGGCGGCGTCGAAAAAGCGGAACAGCGCAAACGCGGCGAGCTGGCCCCAGCCGCCCATGGGCATGGCCAGCCAGAGCACGATCCAGAACGCCACCACCTCGTCCCACACGATGCTGCCCGGATCGGCCACCCCCAGGTGGCGAGCCGTGAGCGTGCAGGCCCACCAGCCCAACGGCAGCGCGGCCGCAATGGCCAGCCCCAGGCCCCAGGCCCCAAGGCCATGCCACAGCAGCAACCCCGACAGCCAGGCCCACAGCGTGCCCACGGTTCCCGGGGCCACGCGCGACAAGCCCGCACCGAAGCCCAGCGCCATCCAGTGTGCCGGGTGGGCGAGCATGAAGCCCACGCTGGCGCGCCGCGCTGCGGCAGGCGGGGTGCCACGCGGCGGCGGCAGAGTGGAGGCCAGAGGTTCGGTCAGCGGATCAGGGGTGTGCAAGGTCATGCAAAGCAGAGGGCAAACAGCGCCCGGGCGACCACATGCCGCACGGGGCGGACCTGATTGTCGGTCCAATCGCCCCGGCACGCAGCCGCCGGGGCCCCCGGGCTGGCGGCAGCATCTGGCCCATGGTGGCCGCATGGGCGGGCTGCAGGGATCAGGGCTTTTCGGCCCCGGAGGTGGTCGCGCGCCGACGGGCGGCAGGCTCAGTCCGCCGCGCCGAAGTGGTCAAACGAGCGCCAGCGGTGCGGCACTGGCTGGCCCGCGGCATCCACCAGCCGCAGCCCGGGTGCCGCCTCGATGCGGCCGATGCGCGCCACGGGCGTGCCTACGGCTGCGGCCACGGCCTGCACCGCCTGGCGCTCGGCCGCCGGGGCGGTGAACAGCAGCTCGTAATCGTCGCCCCCGGCCAGCGCTGCACGCCGCCAGACTTCTGCATCCAAATGACCGATTGTGCTTGATTGATAAGCACGAGCAGCTATCAATTCAATAGCGCAATCGACCTCTACCACCGCCCCCACGCCCGAGTGGTCGAGCACGTGCGCCAGGTCACCCAGCAGCCCGTCGCTGACATCGATGGCGCTGGTGGCCAGCCCGCGCAGCGCCTGCCCCAGCGCCACGCGGGGCGTGGGGCGCTCCAGGCGCTGGCGCGCGGCTTGCAGCACCTCGGCGGGCAGCGTGAGGTGGCCTTGCAGCGCTTCGAGGGCCAGGCGGGCGTCGCCCAGCGTGCCGCTCACGTACACATCGTCGCCCGGCCGCGCGCCGCTGCGCAGCAGCGCCTGGCCCGCGGGCACTTCGCCGAACACGGTGATGCACAGGTTCAGCGGCCCGCGGGTGGTGTCGCCGCCCACCAGCTCGCAGCCGTGCGCGTCGGCCAGCGCGAACAGGCCGCGCGCCAGCGCCGCCAGCCAGGCATCGTCGGCCTCGGGCAGCGCGAGCGCGAGCGTGAAGGCCAGCGGCCGCGCGCCGCAGGCGGCCAGGTCCGACAGGTTCACGGCCAGCGCCTTGTGGCCCAGCGCTTCCGGGTCCACGTCGGCAAAGAAGTGGCGGCCCTGCACCAGCATGTCGCTCGACACCGCGAGTTGCATGCCTGGCGTGGGCGCGAGCAGCGCACAGTCGTCACCCCCTCCCAGTGCGGCACGGCGCACGGGGCGTGTGAAGTGGCGCGCAATCAGATCGAATTCACCCATGGGAGTGGATTGTGCGGCGGTCTGACAACAGCCCGCGCAAGGCAGCGCCTTGCACCGATGCGCGGCGCATGGCAAGCGCGAGGGCCAGGGCTGCTGCACCAGGGCCGTCCCGCCGCGCCGGGACGGGCTTGCCCGTCAACCGCGAAAGCGCTGCGCTGCCTGGCGGCTGACTTCGGCCAGCAACTGCTCGTGGCGCTGGCGCTCGCGCAGCCAGCGCGCGTCGTTGTGACCGCGCTCAGCCTCGGTGCGCAGCATGTGCAGCGCACCCTGCGCACCCTGCGCAGCCGCGTGGCCGGCCACCTGGTCCATGGTCTTGAGGATGTGCTCGCGCAGCGGCATGTGGCTGCCGGTGGCCGGCTCTACGTACACGGCGTCGAGCCCGAAGCGGCAGGCCTGGAAGCGGTTGTAGGTGTAGACGAGGTAGTCGTCTTCGGTCGGTGCAAACGGCTGGTCGGCCAGAAACCATGCCCCCAGCGACTGCACATAGCCCGCCAGCGCGGCCGCGCGCTCGATGGTCAGCGGCGTGTCGAACACGCGGATCTCGATGGTACCGTACTCGGGTTTGGGCCGGATGTCCCAGTAAAAGTCCTTCATGCTCTTGACCACGCCGGTGCGGGTCATCTTGTCGAAGTACTGGCCGAAGTCGTCCCAGGTGAGCACGAAGGGCGCACGCCCCGACAGCGGAAACGCGAATACAGAATTGAGCCGCGCCGAATCAAAGGCCGTGTCCTGCCCCTGCACGTAGGGGCTGGACGCCGACAGCGCAATGAAGTGCGGGATGTAGCGGCTCATGCGGTGCAGCATCAGGAGTGCGGCATTCGCATCCGGGCAGCCGATGTGCACGTGCTGGCCGAAGATGGTGAACTGCTTGGAGAGATAGCCGTACAGCTCGGACAGCTCGCGAAAACGCGGTTTGTCGTAGATGCGCCGCTCGTGCCACTGCTGGAAGGGGTGCGTGCCGCCGCCCGCCACGGCAATGTTGAGCTTGTCGGCGCTTTTGACCAGCGCATCGCGGATGGGCGTGAGCTGGCCCAGCACCTCGCTGGCCGAGTGGCACACCCCCGTCGAAATCTCGATCATGCTGTTGGTCATCTCGGGCACCACGCTGCCGGGCAGGGGCGTCTTGCGCATCAGACGCAGCATGTCTTCGGCATAGGGCGCGAGGTCGTAGTCGTGCGTGTTCAGGAGCTGCAGCTCCAGCTCCACTCCCAGCGTCAGCGGTTCAGAATGGCGAAACGGTTCAAGGCTCACGCGACTCTCCTTGCGATCGGGCCAGCGGCGCCCAGGGCTTGGAACTTTCTCCGGCGCGGTAGATGGCGGCGGTGGCCACCACGGCCCCCAGCGCCTCCATCAGCAGGATGGCCGGTAGCGCGACAGCGGCAATCTGTGGCCCCGTGTCCGGCGAGGCCAGCACCAGCTGCGAGGCGATCAGCAGCGCAATCGAGGACATGGGCGTCATCGCCGCCCCGACCCACAGCGCCTGCTGCCAGCTCGCTGCGCTGCCCACATTGCCCAGTGCCACGCCCAGCACCTTGGCCAGCAGACGCACACCGATGAGCGCCAGCACCAGGCCGGCCACCGGGCCGCTCCAGTCGGCCTGCGCGGCCACAGTGGAGACCAGCACAAACATCAGCATGGTGAGCAGGCCCGAAGCGCTGCCCTGTTGGCGCGGCCAGCCCCAGGGGCGCGGATGCACCTGCTTGAGCAGCATGCCCGCCAGCAGCGCCGCCAGCGGGGCCGATCCGCCCATGTGTGCAGCCACTGCCGTGGCCGCGGCCACCAGCGCCAGCAGCAGCATGGAGGTGCTCTCACTCGTCGGACTCATGACCCGCAGCGCCAGCCGCAGCACCAGCGCCAGCAGGCCTGCGACCAGAATGGACACCCCAAGCACCACCACCACGGGCGAGATGGCTTCGGCCAGTGTCACGCTCTGGCGGTTGATCAGCTCCGCCTGCGCGCTGCCCAGCGTCAGCGCATACAGCGTAGAGAGCGTGGCCAGCACCACCGCCCGGTCGGTCACAGGCCCGGCGGCCCGCGTATCGGCCACCACCCGCGTCAGCACTGCGGGCGATGCGGCCAGCG
Organism: Burkholderiaceae bacterium; assembly: GCA_046289925.1. Classification (GTDB taxonomy): domain Bacteria; phylum Pseudomonadota; class Gammaproteobacteria; order Burkholderiales; family Burkholderiaceae_C; genus Acidovorax_G. The sequence goes on from JBKBUN010000085.1 coordinate 5,710, forward strand.
CCACCAGCGCCAGCGGGCCGGCCACCTGCGGGGGCTGGTTCAGCCAGACCAGCGTGTAATACACCGCAAAGTAGGCCAGGGCCGATTCGGCCACGCTTTGCACCAGCACCATGGGGTTGTGGCGAAACCACCGCAGTGGAATGCGCCCACCGCACTCAAAGAGCACGAGCGCAATGCCCAGCTCCAGCAGAAACAATCCAATCCCCTGCAACGGCCAGCCCACGCCGCTGAATCCGGCCAGGCCGGCCACCGTGCCCACCAGTGAATAACCCACCACTTTGGGCAGGCCCGTGTAGCGCTGGCCCAGATAACCCACTGCCGCGGCTACGGCCAACAGCAGCGACCACTGCACCGTGGGCAGGCCCGCCGAAGGGCGCAGCCACTGGGCCCAGAAGCTCAGGAGTTCGTTCATGCGTGTCCACAAGAAAGGCACTCGCGCAACGGCGTGCACCGGATCGAGAAACCGCGGCGGACCGGCAAAACGCCGATGCGCTGCATCGGATCATGGACTGTACCGCGCACGCAAACAACCCTCAGCAGGACAAGGACGCAAGCGCGTGCGAAGTGCCCCGGCGTGCCGCCCGCCCCCCAGCGCAGACAGAGGTCAGCCGCGCTCACGGGCGGGCCAGAAGAAACTCAGCGGCGCGGTACGCCAACGCGCCACCAGCGCTGCATTGATGCGACTGCGGTCCACGCCGCTCACGTTGCGCGCGCGCAGGGCGACCTTGAAGGCGAGATAAAAGCTCACGCCCACATTGAGCGCCCCGAGGAACGGAATGCTCGCCACCGCCCACCAGAACGCAGGCTCGTGCAGAGCCGACAGCCCCAGCGAGGCGGCGGCCGCGCCGATCTGCCCGGTGGACAGTGTCACGTGGCGCACATCGAGCCCCAGACCAAAGAAGTCTGCGATGGCCGGCACTAGGCCCAACATGAAACCCAGCGAAATGTTGGCCGCAAAGCCCGAGATGTTGTCACGCAGGAAGCGCGCCCAGCGGTCTGCACGCGCAGCCCCAAGCCAACCCGTGGCACGGGGGTGGTAGCGCAAGGCGGAATCCACCCGGTGCAGCACGAACCAGTTTTCCGTCCAACCCGCGATGATGCTGGAGGCAAACAGCAGCACCCCCGTAAAGGCCGCAAACAGCAGCGAAGGCCCCAGCAGGTGCAGGCTGTCGAACACATTTTCGGCGGTGTGCGCATCGAGTGCTGGCACTCCCGTGCCCCACGCCATCAGCAGGCAGATGCCGATCACCACCGGGAACACCACCAGCACATTGCCCAGCACCGCCGCGACCTGCGAGCGCACCAGGTGCGTGACCTCGTCGACAAACGATTCGACCTCAGCGCCGGAACCCAGATCCTTGAGCTTGGCGGCCATGGCCGGTGCCGTCATGGCCGGCTGCTTGGTGGCCACGGTGAAATGCAGCAGTTGGATGAGCACAAAGCTCACCGCATAGTTCACGCCCGCCCAGAAGCCACCCCAGAACGCCGACAGCGCCAGCGCGTACAGGGCGAACTTGACCATGGTGGTCAAAGCCATCACCGCCCCGCCACCGGCCGCATTGCGCAGCATGGCGCGGTATTCGGCGCGGTTGCGGGTGATGTAGTGCTCGCCAGTTTCGGCACTGCGCTCGGCCACCTTGGCCGCCAGCAGCGACGAGCTGGACGCCAGCAGCGCACGCACGCTGCGCCGCTCCTGCCCAACCAGCACCAGCTGCGCAAAAAAGCGTGCTGCAGCCACGGCCGGACGGGGGGACAGCAGGCCGTCGAGCAGTTCGCGCACACGCAGGATGCGTTCGCGCAATTGCCGCAGGCGAAACACGAGGTCCACCGAGATGCCGTTGTCCTCGAAGTGGCCGTACACCGTGGCGGCGGCCGCGCGGCAGACTTCGAGCCGTTCGCGCAGCGCACGCGCAGCCTCGCCCACAGCCGCCGGCAGCGCGCCTTCTGTGACCGGGCTTTTCTGCACGGCCTCGCGCAGCGCCTCCACGTCGCGGATCAGACCGTGAAAAGGCTGCGACTCGCGCGCGGCCTCGGTCATGCGCAAGCGCAGCTCGGGCGCAAAGCCGGTGGACATGATCTGGCCCGCGCAATAGACCATGGCATCGAGCAAGGCCGCCTGCCAGCGCCGCGCCGCCAGCGCGCCGTCCGGCTCCAGGATCTGCACCAGGCGCTGCAGCGTGGCTTCGTCGAGCGCCGCCAGCCAGCGCGCATCTTGCGCGGTTGGCAGGCTCAGCATGAACAGCTCGGACGCGTCCAGGGTCTCGGGGCTGCCGGGCAGCAGCTTCATGCGCAGCCGGTCGGCCAGTTCGGCAATCAGCGAAGCGCGTGGCGAAAACCCGAAATCGGCCAGCAAGGTGGTGGCATCGACCTGGTCGATCAGCACCGTCCACCAGGCGCGCAAGCGCGCCTGCAACTCAGGCTGCGTCTGCAGGGCGTCGAGCAGCAGAGCCAAGCGCCCCAGCGCACCGTCCGTAGTGCCGTCGCCGCGCACCCAGGCCAGCAGGTTCACCAGCCACACATGGCGCTCGGCCAGACCGGCCTGCGGGTCGAGCTGCTCCAGCAGCGCGGACAGATCCAGCCCGCGGCTCAATGCAGCACCCGTCCTGGCAAAGCCTGCCCGTGCGGGCCAGGGCCAGTGGCCTCCAGCACGAACAGGGGGACCGTGGCCGAGAAAGGCGATCCGTCCTCGCCCACGCAGTGGTAGTGCCCGTGCATGGTGCCGCTGGTCGTGCGCAGGCGGCAGCCGCTGGTGTACTGGAACGATTCCCCCGGCTTGAGCAAAGGCTGCTTGCCGACCACGCCCAGGCCCTTGATCTCTTCGAGATGACCGCGCGCATCGGTGATCTTCCAATGCCGCGCGATCAGCTGTCCCGGGGCCTCGCCCGTGTTGGTGATGGTGATGGTGTAGGCAAAGGCGTACACCCCCTGCGCCGGGTCGGACTCCTCGGGCAGGTACGCGGGCTCGGCCTCGACAGCGAACTGGTACTTGGGCATGGGCGAATGGTAACTGCGACAATTCCGCCATGAGCCGCAATTTCCGCATCGCCCCCTCCATCCTCTCGGCCGACTTCGCCCGCCTGGGCGAAGAAGTGCGCAACGTGATCGCCGCCGGAGCCGACTGGATCCACTTTGACGTGATGGACAACCATTACGTGCCCAACCTGACCTTCGGCCCCATGGTGTGCCAGGCGCTCAAGCCCCATGCCGCAACGCCCACGGGCCAGCCCGTGCCGATCGACGTGCACCTGATGATCGAACCCGTGGACGCGCTGGCCGCGGCCTTTGCCGACGCCGGCGCCGACTACATCAGCTTCCACCCCGACGCATCGGCGCATGTGCACCGCAGCATCCAGGCCATCCGCGCCAAGGGTGTGAAACCCGGGCTGGTGTTCAACCCCGCGCAGCCGCTGGATGTGCTGGACTGGGTGATCGACGACATCGACCTGATCCTGATCATGAGCGTGAACCCGGGCTTTGGTGGCCAAAGCTTCATCGACTCCGCCCTGCGCAAAATCGAGGCCGTGCGCCGGCGCATCGACGCGTGCGGAAAAGACATCCGTCTGGAGGTGGACGGCGGCATCAAGAGCGACAACATCCGCCGCGTGGCCGACGCCGGGGCCGACACCTTCGTGGCCGGCAGCGCCATCTTTGGCAAGCCCGATTACGCCGGTGTGATCTCGGCCATGCGCGCACAACTGGCCGCCTGAGCGGCCCGCCTCACGCCACCCTGGCGACAGGCCCCCGCCTTCTGCCGGAGCCTGCCGCATCCCCCCCGCCACCATGCACCCTGACCGCTCTCCCCGCCTGCTGCGCCGCGATGCGCTGGACGCCGCCATTGTCGACCTGGACGGCACCATGGTGGACACGCTGGGCGACTTCCATGCCGCACTCGCGCGCACGCTGGCCGAGCTGGGCCTGCCTGGCATTGCGGCCCCCACCATCGAGACCATGGTCGGCAAAGGCTCAGAGCACCTGCTGCGTTCTGTACTGAATCACGTGCTCGTGCTTGAGAATCAAGCACAAGCCGCTATCAAAACAGAAGCACTGATGCCGGCCGCCTGGGAGGCCTACCAGCGCCACTATCGGGCCATCAACGGCCAGTGCTCAGCGGTGTACCCGGGCGTACTCCAAGGCCTGCAGGCCCTGCGTGCCCAAGGCCTGCGCCTGGCCTGCCTGACGAACAAACCCACGGCATTTGCCCGACCGCTGCTGGCCCAAAAAGGCCTGGACGGTTTTTTCGAGCAGGTGTTCGGTGGCGATGCATTCGAGCGCCAAAAGCCCGATCCACTGCCCCTGTTGAAAACCTGCGAGGCACTGGGCACGGCCCCGGCGCGCACGCTGATGGTGGGCGACTCCAGCAACGACGCCCAAGCCGCGCGGGCGGCTGGATGCCCTGTGGTGCTCGTCACCTACGGTTACAACCACGGCCAGCCAGCGCGCAGCGTGGACGCCGACGACTGGGTGGACACACTGACCGAACTGCGCCTGGCCTGAGCGTGGGCCTGGGCGACCGCCCTCGGCGCCCCAAGTGCCCGACAGTGCCCCAAGCGCCCCACCAAGGTCGTCGGCGGGACTGCTGGGCATGCGCGGGGGCCGGCACGGTCATCTCACCGGGCCACCGCCCCGTGCCGCCCGCGCCGTATCGTTCAGCCTAGGAGTCTGTCGGACTTGGGGCGTCGAAAGCGAAAATGCGCCCCAGCGAGGACCGTTTTCGCCGTATTTGAAGCCCCATAGCGGGGCTATGGGGCCAAAAGACGGCGGAAAATGGACCGCTGCAGCCCATTTGCAGCCGACGATTCCCAAGTCCGACAGGCTCCTAGGTTCAGCGCAGCAGACCGGCGGCGGCCGACCGCGCGACGCGCGCAGCCTGGGGCAGGTTTTGGGCCGTGCTGGCCTGCACAAAAGCGTCCGACAGGCGGAACTGCTGCACCACATGCGACAAGCGCGCCGCCTGATCGCGCAGCGAATCGGCCGCGGCGGCTGACTCTTCCACCAGTGCTGCGTTCTGCTGGGTCATGCGGTCGATCTCGCCCACCGACTGGTTGACCTGCCCAATGCCAGCCGACTGCTCGGTGGCGGCGGCCAAGATCTCGCCAATGATGTCGCCCACGCGCTGCACGCTCGCCACGATCTCTTTCATGGCCGCGCCCGCGTCTTCGACATGGCGCACACCCACGTCCACCGCGGCCACGCTGGTGCTGATCAGGCCCTTGATCTCGCTGGCGGCCTGCGCGCTACGCTGCGCGAGGCTGCGCACCTCGCCCGCCACCACGGCAAAGCCGCGGCCCTGTTCGCCCGCGCGTGCGGCTTCGACCGCTGCGTTGAGCGCCAGGATGTTGGTCTGAAACGCGATCGAATCGATCAGGCCGATGATGTCGCTGATCTTGCGGCTCGACGCCGAGATTTCGTGCATGCTGGCCACCACCTGCTCGACCACAGAGCCTCCGCGCGTGGCCGTGCCCGAGGCCGAAGTCGCCAGCTGGTTCGCGATCTGCGAAGACGAGGCCGTCTGCTGCACAGTCCCCGTCAAGCGGGCCAGCGACTCCACCGCTTCCTGGGCGTTGCTGGCCGTCTGCTCGGTGCGCGACGACAGATCCTGGTTGCCCGATGCAATTTCCTGGCTGGCCGTGGCAATGCTGCTGCTGGCATCGCGCACCTGGGCCACCAGGGTGCTCAAGCCCTGTTGCATCTCGGCCAAGGCGCGCTGCAGGTCGGACACCTCATCACGCCCTTCGGCAGCAATCGTCTGGGACAAGTCCCCGCCAGCGATCGCACGCGCCATGCGCTGGGCTTCGGCCAGGGGCTTGCAGATGGACTGCATGTTCAGCAACGTGAGTGGCACCACTACCACCACCGTGATCACCACGGCCAAGGCAAAGAGCCACTTCGTCTGCTCTGAAATGCGGCGCTGCTCCACCACCGACGCCTGTACCTCTTTGCGCAGCACCTCGTCGAGCTGCACCATCAATTTGTCGGCCTCGGTAAATTCGGCCACGGCCTTGCCACTCATGCGGTTGGCAATGGTGGCGGTGTCGTAGCCGCTGGCTTCCAGTTGCCTTGCCACGGGGGCAAACAGGTCGCGGTAGCTGTCCAGCCGCTTGAGTATGGCCTGGGCAATCGCATTGTCAGCGTCGTCCTCACCGCCCAGAAAGCGCTGCGCTGTCTTTTTCGCGTCTTCCAGACTGGCCAGCCACTTGGCGTGCGCCTGCTTCACCGCCTCGGGTTTTTCGTACTGGATGATCATGTCCTTCTCGTACTGGCGGATCGCACCCATGTGGCCGCGCAGGTCAGCGAGATAGCCCACCTCGGCAAACGAGTGGGCCATGAAGCCGTCACTCATCGCATGAATGCGCAGCATCCCCATCATGCCCGCACTGCCCAACAGGCCTAGCAGGCCCAGCACCACGCCAATGGCCCCCAGCATGCGCAGCCGGATCGTGAACTGGCGCATAAGCAAAAACACGTTCATGACAGTCTCCCTTGTACGAACACGAACAGATGCCGGCTTCTACGCTTGTACCGTGCCGACGCCCCCAAAGTGCCAAACGCTGAGTGTGACAGAAGGTTTCTTTTCCAGACACTGGTTTATCACACACGCCAGCGCCTTAGGAGCAGGGCATTCGCCATGACGCTCACCGAACTCAGCGCCATCGCCGCCCCCGCCACCACAGGGCTCAGATAGCCCAGCGCAGCCAGCGGTATGCCCACCACGTTGTAGAAGAAGGCCCAGAAAAGGTTTTGCCGGATCTTGCGCGCCGTGCGGTGGGAAATGTCGAGCGCAGCCGCGACCAGGCGCGGGTCGCCCCGCATGAGCGTGATACCCGCCGAGTGCATGGCCACGTCGGTGCCATTGCCCATGGCCATGCCCACGTCGGCCGCTGCGAGGGCTGGCGCATCGTTGATCCCATCGCCCACCATGGCCACCACGGTCGCGCGGCCCTGTGCGGCAGGGCCCAGCCCCGCTGCGCTCGCGCCGGTCTGCAGGGCCTGCACCACACGCGCTTTGTCGTGTGGCAGCACATCGGCCCAGACCTCGCCGGCCGCTGGGTCCAGTCCCAGGCGGCGCGCCATGCTCTCGGCGGCACCGCGGTTGTCGCCCGAGACCATCACGCAACGCACACCGCGGGCGCGCAGCATCGCCAGCGCCTCAGCCGCGCCGGGCTTGGGTTCGTCTGCAAAAGCCATCAGCGCCTGCACAGCCCAGGGCCCGTCCTGCCCTGCGGACTGCTCGGCCACGGCCGACACCGTGGCGCCCGTCTGCTGCAGCGCCTGGGCCTGCGCCGCCAGACCACCCAGATCGGCGCCCATCGACTGCATCCAACGCAGGCTGCCAATGCGCAGCACCCGGCCCTGCGCGCAGCCTTCGGTGCCGCTGCCTGGCACTGTGCGTACCGCTTCGGCGCTTGGTACGGCCAGGCCGCGCTCTTGCGCCGCTTGTACCACTGCGCGCGCTAAGGGATGTTCGCTGCCGCCCTGCACGGCCGCCACCGCCTGCAGCAGTGCGGCCTCGTCCACACCCGCCACCAGCTTGAGCGCAGTGAGCCGGGGACGTCCTGCGGTGAGCGTGCCGGTCTTGTCAAATGCCACCACACGCACCCGGTGGGCCATCTCCAGCGCCTGCGCATCTTTGATCAAGATGCCGTGGCGGGCGGCAGCACCCGTGCCCACCATGATGGCAACTGGCGTGGCCAGCCCCAGGGCGCAGGGGCAGGCCATCACAAGCACTGCCACGGCGTGGATCAGCGCAGCCTCCATGCCATGGCCGGCCGCCAGCCAGCCCGCCAGTGTGAGCAGCGCGATCAGCAGCACCGTGGGCACAAACACGGCCGAGACCTGATCCACCATGCGCTGGATCGGTGCCTTGGCAACCTGCGCCTCCTCCATCAGGTGGATGATGCGGGCCAGCACGGTCTGCGCGCCCACGGCGGTGACCTGCATCACCACGCGGCCCTCGCCATTGATCGAGCCCCCAGTGAGCGCTGCCCCAGGCTCGCGCAGCACCGGCAGGGGCTCACCCGTGAGCATGGACTCGTCCACCTGCGTGCACCCCTCGGCTACGGTGCCGTCCACCGGAATGCGCTCGCCCGGTCGCACCACCAGGCGGTCGCCCACCAAGACTTCGGCCACCGGCACATCCACCTCGCCGTCTGGGGTCAGCAGGTGCGCGCGCTGCGGCCTCAGCGCATGCAGCGCGCGGATCGCTGCGGTGGTCTGCTGCTTGGCTCGCGCCTCCAG
>JBKBUN010000086.1:0-13884 GCA_046289925.1 Burkholderiaceae bacterium
CGCATGGCGCGCCGAGCATGGTGCTGGCGGGCGCATAGCGCTTTCACCCAGAAGGTGAGCGTGCCCACAAGGCGCAAGTTCAACGGACATCAGAACTTTTCAGTGCGAACAAGCGGTCAACTGCGGTTTCTAGGGTCAGCCCGCCCGCCCGCGACACAGTACCCGCGTACCGGCAGGGCCTTATCACGGCCAGGGCGTTGCAATCTGCGAAAAAACGGGGTACTTTGGGGTCTGTTGTGCTGTTTGATCATGGTCGGCGAGCGCCACCCGGGCTACAGGGCGCGTGCCGATTGTCTCTTGCCTGTGCCCGATTGCTTCCGCCGAGGTGACCCATGCCCACCGTAACGTCCGGCAGCGCAACCGCCTTTGCAGGCGTGGGCGCCTACAACGCCACCAGCCGCCTGGCTTCTGTGGAGCGCACCAACCGCACCGAAGAGCCCCGCGAGCCCGCCGCCGCACCCAGCAGCGCCGCTGCGCCAGCGCCCGGCGTGGTGGTGCGTATTTCAGACCGTGCCCAGGCCCTGAGCCGCGCCAGCGAGGCGCTGGACGCTGTGCGCGCTGCGGCCCGCCAGGCCGAAGGTCCGCAGGCCGTGGCTCCGGCTTCGACGGCCGAGCCGTCCACGCGCACCGGCGAGGCTGCTGCAGCCGAGCGTGCGCGCCAGGCGCTACAGGCTGCGCCTGCCCCCCAGACACCGCGCGCCGACACGAACGCCGCATCGGAAGCCGCATCGGAAGCCGCCGCAGCCGATGTCGCCGTGGCCGCCCGCAGCGGCAGCCCCACTGCGGCTGCAGAGGCTGTGCTGACCGAGGCCACAGCCGTGCGCAACCCCGCGGAACCGGCCCCCCGCAGTCGCGAAGCGCAGGCCGCCGAAGCGCGCAGCCAGCAGGCCCAGGCCATCCGCGCGCCCGAGCCGCCCGCGGCCAATGCGGCGTTTGCAGGCGAGTACGTGCGGGCGCTGCTGCGCTGATGGCGGGGGGGCTGGCGTGATCCGCTGGACTGTCATGTGTGAGCTGTGGGCGACCTTGCCAGAGGCAGGGGGGGCGCATGATCGGCTGGAGGCCCCATGGCGGCGCTGAGCATGACGCCCGGCGTGGGCAGTTACGTGCCCGCGCGCCGCTTGCAGGCCCTGCAAAGCGCCAGTGCCGCCGAGCAGCGAGCTGACGCTTTGCAGCGCGAAAGTGAGCGCCTGCGGGCCGAGGCTGCGGCCACCGAACAGCGCGCTAACGCTCTTGAACGTGCGGCCGAGCAGGCGCAAACCCGCGCGCAGCAGGCGCGTCAAGTGGTGTCGGCCACGCCGTCCGCTGCCGCGGTAGGCCGTCCCGCGTCGGCCGACCCGGTGTCGGCGCTGTCGACCGTGCAGTGGGCCCAGGCTGCGCGGCGGCCCGACGATGCGGCCGCGAATGCGGGTGCCAAGGGGGGTGTTGATGAGCTGGGGAATGCCGTTGCAGCGGCCCGGCGGCGTGCGTCTGCAGAGCCTGCACCCGCTGCGTCCGGCCTTGGCTCCGGTCCGGGTGTGCCGCGCATTCCGTCGGCCGTGGCCTTGGGGCTGACCCTGCCCAGCCTGGCCGAAGCCAGCCCATCGCCCGTGCCGGGTGCGCTGGTCAGTATTCGCGCCTGAGGCGCTTCGCCCCGCCCAACGGCCGTTCTGAGGTTGATGGTCCACTGAACCTAGGAGCCTGTCGGACTTGGGAATCGTCGGCTGCATGCAAAACGGTCTTCGCTGGGGCTCATTTTTTGCTTTCGATGCCCCAAGTCCGTCAGGCTCCTGGCGCGGGGCTTGGGGGATGAGCAGGCCCGCATGAGTGGCCCGACCAGCAGCCCGCTGGGTGACCCGATGGGGGCTTCCGCGGCCCGCGTTCAGCCTGCGCTGTGGTGCAGCCCGCTTAGGGTCGAGGGGCGGCCTTCCAAATGCAATTGCGCTACGGGCGCCGGGCTTCTGGCCACGCAGCGTCCACGCCGGTACACCGCCAGGCGCGTGGCGCGCAGGCGGATGGCCTCTACCGGGTCGTGTGCGTGCAGCCACACCAAGTCGGCATGGCAGCCCGCAGCGATGCCGTAGCTCTCCAGCCCCAGCAGTCGCGCGGGGGCGGTGGTCACGGCGTCGAAGCATGCGCGCATCTGGGCCTGTGCGGTGAGCTGGCCCACATGCAGGCCCATGTGCGCCACCTCCAGCAGGTCGCCGCTGCCCAGGCTGTACCACGGGTCCATTACGCAGTCTTGCCCGAAGGCCACCGTCAGACCCGCGGCCATGAGTTCGGGCACCCGCGTCATGCCGCGGCGCTTGGGGTAGCTGTCGTGTCGGCCCTGCAGTGTGATGTTGATCAAGGGGTTGGCCACCACGCCCAGGTCGGCCTCGGTCATCAGCGGGATGAGCTTGCTCACGTAGTAGTTGTCCATGCTGTGCATGGACGTGAGGTGCGAGGCTGTGACCCGGCCTTGCAGGCCCAGGCGCTGCGCCTCCATGGCCAGCGTTTCCACGTGGCGCGACATTGGGTCGTCGGATTCGTCGCAGTGCATGTCTACGCGCAGGCCGCGCGCGGCGGCCAGTTCGCACAGCAGGCGCACGCTCTCGGCCCCCTGGGCCATGGTGCGCTCAAAGTGCGGAATGCCGCCCACCACGTCCACGCCCAGGTCGAGCGCGCGCTTGAGGTTGTCGAGCCCACCGGGCGCGCGCAACACGCCGTCTTGCGGGAAGGCCACCAACTGCAAATCCAGGTACGGGCGCACGCGCTCGCGCACCTGCAGCAGCGCATGCACGGTGCGCAGGCTCGGGTCGCTGGTGTCCACGTGCGAGCGGATGGCCAGCAGCCCGCGGGTCACGGCCTGGTCGCAGTAGCGCAGCGCGCGCTCGACGATGGCCTCGTGCGTGAGCGTGGGCTTGAGCTCGCCCCACAGGGCAATGCCTTCGAGCAGCGTTCCGCTGTCGTTCACGCGTGGCATGCCGTAGGTCAGCGCCGAATCCAGGTGAAAGTGCGCGTCCACAAAGGGGGGGCTCACCAGCAGATCCTGCGCATCGAGCACTTCGTGCGCCGGAGCATCCAGGCCCTCGGTCACCTCGACAATGCGGCCGCCCTGCACGGCAATCGACATGTGGCGACGGCCATCGGGAAGGGCGGCGTTGCGGATCAGCAGGTCTAGCATGGGGGGCTTTCAGTGATCAAAGCTCAGCGTTCGCCCTTGCGGTAGGGCTTCATCAGCGCTTGCGGGTAGGCGGCGCGCCGGGCCACCAGCACCAGCGCCAGGATGGACAGCAGGTAGGGCAGCATCAGGTACACCTGGTACGGAACGCCGCCCGCACCCGCCTGCTGCAGCCGCAGCTGCAGCGCATCGAACAGGGCAAACAGCAGTGCGCCCAGCAGCGCCTTGCCGGGCCGCCACGAGGCAAATACCACCAGGGCCACGCAGATCCAACCCCGGCCGTTGACCATGTTGAAGAAAAACGCATTGAAGGCCGACAGCGTGAGGAAGCTGCCCGCTACGCCCATGAGCGCCGACCCGGCCACGATGGCCCCGGTGCGCAACGCGCCCACCGACAGTCCCTGGCCTTCGGCGGCCTGCGGGTTTTCGCCCACCATGCGCACGGCCAGGCCCAGCGGGGTGCGCATCAGTGCCCAGGCCAGCAGGGGGGCGAGCAGCAGGGCCAGCAGCGTCAGCGGCGTTTGCTCTTGCAGCAGCGGCACGGGCAGCCAGTCCATGGGCGCAAAGGGCTCGATCGTGGGCGGGGTGCTCACTTTCGGAAAGCTCACCCGGTAGGCAAAGTAGCTGAGCGAGGTGGCCAGCAGCGTAATGCCCAGCCCCGCCACATGCTGCGACAGCGTCAACCCCACGGTCAGCAGCGCGTGCAAAAGCCCCAGCGCCCCGCCCGTGAGCGCGGCTACGAGCACGCCCGTCCAGAGCCCATGGCCCGCATACACCGTGAGCCATCCCGTGAAGGCTCCGACCACCATGATGCCTTCGATGCCCAGGTTCAGCACCCCTGCGCGCTCGCACAGCAGCACGCCCAGCGTACCCCAAATCAGCGGTGTGGCCACGCGCAGCGTGGCGCTCCAGAACGCCGGGTTGAGCAGGATGTCGAGCAGCTCGGTCATGTGGCCGTAACGGGCCCTGAGGCCAATTTGCTATTAAAAAAGGAGCTGCTTGTGCTTGATTTATCAGCACGAGAAGGCATTTTGGCTTGCAATGCCCGGGTGGGTGTCTTGTGGGTGGTGGCGGTCATGCAGGCTGCCTCAACGCCAGCGCAGCCGGTACTGTGTGAACAGGGTGGCCACCAGTGCCGCGATCAGCGAGGTGGCCACGATCACATCGGCCAGGTAGGTGGGCACGCCGAACGCGCGGCTCATGCTGTCGGAGCCCACCAGCACTGCCGCCACGAACACGCCCGAGGCCACCACGCCCAGCGGGTGCAGCCCGGCCAGCATGGCGATCACGATGCCGCTGTAGCCGTAGCCTGGCGACATGTCCAGCGTGAGGTAGCTTGTGCGGCCCGCCACCTCGATGGCCCCGGCCAGCCCCGCCAGCCCGCCCGACAGCAGTGCCACGAGCACCACGGTGCGCGTAACCGGCACGCCAGCAAACGCCGCCGCGCGCGGGTTGGCTCCGGTGGCGCGGATGTCGAAACCTGGCACGGTGCGCGCCAGCAGCGCCCACAGCAGACCGGCCAGCGCCAGTGCCCACAGCAGCCCGGTGTGCAGGCGGGTTTGGGGCACCAGGCGGCCCAGTTCCAGTTCGGGTTGCAGGGCCACGCTTTGCGGCCAGCCCAGGGCCAGTGGGTCTTTCATCGCACCGTCGAGCAGGGCCGATACCAGCAGCAGCACTACGAAGTTGAGCAGCAGGGTGGTCACCACCTCGTCCACCCCCAGCCGCGCCTTGAGCAGCGCGGGCCCCAGCAGCAGCACCGCCCCGGCCAGGGCCGCGGCCAGCATCATCAGCGCAAACAGCAGCGCGGGCGGCCAGGCCAGGCCCGTGCCGCCGTGCAGCCCGCCCACGGCCACCGCTGCCAGCGCGCCCGCATAGAGCTGCCCCTCGGCTCCGATGTTGAACAGCCGCGCCCGAAATGCCACCGCAGCCGCCAGCCCTGTCAGGATCAGTGGCACGGCCCGCGTGAGTGTTTCGGTGAGCGCAAATACGGAGCCGAACGCGCCCTGCAGCAGCAGCCCGTAGGTGGCCCCCACGGGCGCGCCCGCCCAGCGCACCAGCAGGCTGCACACCAGCAGCGTGAACAGTACGGCGCCCACCGGGGCAGCCAGGTAGGTCCAGGCAGAGGTGTGGGCGCGGGGTTCAAGGCGCATGGGCGATCAGTTGGTGGCAGGTTGCGCAGGGGGTGGGGCGCTTGCGCCGGTCATCGCCAAACCGATGGATTCGCGGCTCCAGGCCTCGGCTGGGCGGGCCTCGCTCAGGTGGCCTGCGTGCATCACGGCCACACGGTCGCCCAGGGCCAGCACTTCATCCAGATCGTCCGAGATGAGCAGCACCGCTGCACCCGCGTCGCGTGCGGCCAGCAGTTGCTGCTGCACGAATTGCACCGCGCCGATGTCGAGCCCCCAAGTGGGTTGGTGCGCCACGATGAGGCGTGGGCCCGGCGCGCCATCGGCCACCGGCAGCAGCGCACGGCCCAGGATGAGTTTTTGCATGTTGCCGCCCGACAGCGCCCGCGCCGGGTTGCCCGGGCCGCCGCCGCGCACGTCAAAGCGTTGCAGCACCCGGCGGGCATGGGCTTGGGCGGCCGCGCGGCGTACCCAGCGCCCCAGCGTCCAGCCGTGCGCAAAACGGGGCGTGCGCAGGCGCTCGGAGACCGCGTTTTCCCACACGGGCAAATCGCCCACCACGCCCACGGCGTGGCGGTCTTCGGGGATGCGGGCCACGCCGCGCTCGACCAGCCAGGCCGGGCGTGCAGGCAGGGGAGCGCCGTCCAGCAGCACTTGGCCTGCGGTGGCGCTGCGCTGGCCGCACAGCAATTCGGCCAGCGCCACCTGGCCGTTGCCCGACACGCCGGCAATCGCCACGATCTCGCCCGCATGCAGCGCCAGGTGCACGCCGTGCAAGGCATCGCGCGCATGGCGGCCCTCGGTGTGCACGGCGGCCAGTGCGCACACCATGGCACCGGCAGGACGGGCAGGCCGGCGCTCCAGCGGGGCCACGGCGTGGCCCACCATCCACTGCGCCAGCTCGGCGGCGTGCGTGTCGGCGGCGCGGGCCTCGGCCACCAGGCGGCCCTGGCGCAGCACAGCCACGCGGTGCGAAACGCGCAGCACCTCGTCCAGCTTGTGGCTGATGAAGATCACCGACAGGCCCTCGGCCACCAGTTGACCGAGCGTGGCGAACAGGGCCTCGCTCTCTTGTGGCGTGAGCACGGCCGTGGGTTCGTCCAGGATCAGGATGCGCGCACCCCGGTACAGGGCCTTGAGAATTTCGACCCGCTGGCGCTCGCCCACCGACAGGCTGCCCACGCGCGCGTCGGGCTCCACCGCCAGCCCGAAACGGCGCGACACCTCGGCCAGTCGCTTGCGGGCCGCGTGTCGGCGTGAAAACGGCTGCCATAGCGGCTCGGTGCCGAGCACGATGTTGTCGAGCACGCTCAGGTTGTCGGCCAGCGTGAAGTGCTGGTGCACCATGCCAATGCCCGCCGCCAACGCCGCACGCGGCTGCCCGGGCGGCAGCGGCTGGCCCATTACCTCGATGCTGCCTGCGTCGGCCGTGTAGTGGCCGAACAGGATGGACATCAGCGTGGATTTGCCCGCCCCGTTTTCGCCCAGCAAGGCCAGCACCTCGCCGCGGGCCAGGCTCAGGTGGATGCCGTCATTGGCCACCAGCGGGCCGAAACGCTTGGTGATGCCGGACAGGCGCAGCACCACGGGCGCAGGTGCGATGTCTGCGGGCGGCAGCGATGCGTCGGGCGGCGCGGTCATGCCTGCGTACTGCACGGTGTGCGGGCTGTGGTGGGCGAGTGAAGGCAGCGGGCGAAGGCAGCGGGCGAAGGCAGCGGGCGCGATCCCGTGCACCGAGGCGGTGCCGTGCCCCTTGCCGTGCCCCTTCACTTGGCGGTGGACTTGGGCTGCGAGTCGTCGACCTTGACGGTGAACTTGCCCGACAGAATCTCGGCCTCGCGGGCGCGCACCTTGGCCACCAGGTCGGCCGGGACTTTCTTCTCGAACGTGCCCAGCGGCGAGAGTTCGGAGCCCTTGTATTTCATCATCGAGTATGGGCCGTAGTCCTCGGCGGTGAACTTGCCTTCCTTCACGAGTTTGATCGCACGGTCGATGCTCGGCTCCATGTGCCACAGGGCCGAGGCCACCACCGTGTCGGGGTACTGCGGCTGGGTGTTGATGACGTTGCCAATGGCGAGTTTGCCCTTTTCCTTGGCCGCATCGCTCACGCCAAAACGCTCGGCGTACAGCACGTCGGCGCCCTTGTCGATCATGGCCAGCGTGGCTTCCTTGGCCTTGGGCGGGTCGAACCAACTGTTGATGAAGGTCACCGTGAACTCGACCTTGGGGTTCACCTCTCGGGCACCTGCCATGAAGGCATGCATCAGTCGGTTGACCTCAGGAATCGGAAAACCACCGACCATGCCGATCTTGTGGGTTTGGGTCATGCCGCCTGCGATCATGCCGCTGAGGTAGGCGGGCTCCTGGATGTAGTTGTCGAACACGCTGAAGTTGGGCGCCTGCGGCTTGCCCGACGAGCCCATCAGGAACTGCACCTTGGGGAAGTCCTTGGCCACCTTGCGGGCGGCGGCCTCCACGCCGAACACCTCACCCACGATGAGCTGGTGGCCGGCCGCAATGTACTCGCGCATCACGCGCTCGTAGTCGGCATTGGCCACGTTCTCGCTGGCCTTGTATTCGATCTCGCCCCGCGCCTCGGCGGCCTTGAGCGCCTTGTGGATGCGGCTGACCCACTGCTGCTCGAACGGCACCGTGTAGATGGCCGCCACCTTGAGCTTGGCCTGCGCTGCCGCCAGCGATGGGGTCAGGCCAAGTGCGGCCGACAGGGCGATGGAAGTGGCCAGCAGGTGGCCAGTGAAAAGGCGGCGGGTGCTCATCGGGATCTCTCCAGTCGGTGGGTACCAGAACGGTGCGTGATGGGGCAATGCCGCCTCGGCTGCAAGATTCGCGCCAGCCATGCGGCCAGCGCGCCCGGGCCGGGCTTACTTGGTGCCAAAAATCCGGTCGCCCGCGTCGCCCAAGCCCGGCAGGATGTAGCCGTGGTCGTTGAGTTCGCGGTCGATGGCCGCGGTGAAGATGGGCACGTCGGGATGGGCCTTTTGCAGCGTGGCAATGCCCTCGGGCGCTGCCAGCAGGCAGACAAACTTGATCGAGCGGGGCTTGAGCTGCTTGAGCCGCTCCACCGCCGCTGCAGCCGAGTTGCCGGTGGCCAGCATCGGATCCACTACGACGATGTCGCGCTCTTCCATCTCGGACGGCATCTTGAAGTAGTACTCCACGGGCTGCAGCGTATTCGGGTCGCGGTACAGGCCGATGTGGCCCACGCGCGCGCCGGGCACTACGTTGAGCATGCCGTCCAGAAATCCGTTGCCCGCACGCAGGATGGACACCAGCACCAGCTTCTTGCCATCGATGACCTTGGCGGTCATCTTCTCCAGCGGCGTCTCGATCTCGATGTCCTGCAGCGGCATGTCGCGCGTCACCTCGTAGGCCATGAGGGTGCTCAATTCGCCCAGCAGGCGGCGGAAGCTGTTGGTGCTCGCATCCTTTTTGCGCATGAGCGTGAGCTTGTGCTGCACCAGGGGGTGGGTGATGACGTGAACGTTGTGGTTGTGCATGGCGGTTTACAGGAGCCGGGCCGCGCAGCCGCGAGCCCGGCGGGCGTTGAAAGATGGAAAAAACCAGTCAGTCTGCCAGAAAGCGGGCGTAGCGGTTCAGATCGACATTGCCGCCGCTGATGATCAGCCCCACGCGCTGGCCGCGGGTGGAGACGCCGCCGTGCAGCGCACCGGCCAGGGAGAGCGCGCCGGTGGGCTCCACCACGATTTTCTTGCGCTCGGCAAAAAAGCGCAGGCTTTGCATGAGCTGCTCGTCGGTGGCCGTGACCATGTCGTGCACATGGGCCCGGATGATGGGGAAGGTGAGCTCTCCCAGCGCCTGGGTCTGTGCGCCGTCGGCAATGGTGTGGGGCGTGGGGATGCGCACGATGTGCCCCGCACGCACCGACTGCTGGCCGTCGTTGCCCGCGGCGGGCTCTACGCCCACCACGCGGCAGTGCGGGGCCAGCGCCTGCGCGGCCAGCAGGCTGCCGGCCAGCAGACCACCGCCGCCCACGCACACGAACAGCAGGTCCAGGTCGGGCACTTCCTGCAGCAACTCGAGCGCCGCCGTGCCCTGGCCGGCGATCACATGCGGATGG
This sequence comes from Burkholderiaceae bacterium, assembly GCA_046289925.1. Taxonomy (GTDB): domain Bacteria; phylum Pseudomonadota; class Gammaproteobacteria; order Burkholderiales; family Burkholderiaceae_C; genus Acidovorax_G. Next base: position 9,365 of record JBKBUN010000086.1, read on the forward strand.
TCGAACGGCGGGATCAGCGTCATGCCGCGTTCCTGCGCAATGCGGCGGCTGATGGCCTCGCGGTCTTCGGTGTAGCGGTTGAAGGTGACCACCTGCGCTCCGTAGGCCCGCGTGGCAGCCATCTTGGAGACGGGTGCGTCTTCGGGCATGACGATCACGGCGGGCATGTCGAGCAGCCGTGCCGACAGCGCCACCGCTTGCGCATGGTTGCCCGCAGAGAAGGCCAGCACACCGGCTTTGCGCTGCGCATCGCTCAGGCGGCTGAGTGCGTTGTAGGCCCCACGAAATTTGAACGAACCCGTGCGCTGCAGGTTTTCGCACTTGAAGTACACGCGACCGCCCAGCATGTCATCGGCCGACACCGAGCGCAGCACCGGCGTGCGGTGCGCATTGCCCGCCAGGCGCTGCGCGGCGTCCTGCACATCGGCAAAGGTGGGGGGCATGCCCGCAGGGGCGGTGGCGGCAGACGCCGTGGGCGGCATGGGATGCGGCATGGCGGTGTGAAGATGCGCGCAGGCGGAATGCCCGCGATGCGCCCCATCATAGCCATGCTGCGTTGCGCTGGGCAAGCCGGGTGCGGCAAAAAAAGACCTCTTGTGCTCGTCTTTGCTGCCTGGGGTGCTATCACATCAGGAGCGACAGTCTGCTGGGCACGAAGCGGCTGCCCAGCGCTGGCGTGGCCGCGCCCGGCGGCCAGCGCGGTGCCGCGGCTGCCCGGGCTCAGCCCGCGTCGCTGAAGCGGTGCAGCGGTGCCAGGTCCGGGAAGGCCGCGGCACGCTTTTGCTTCATGGCCGCCACCGATTCGCGCACATGGGCATTGCTCCAGATCGCGCCCTGCAGCCAGCCCATCTGGCGCAGGCTGTCTTCCACGCTGTGGTCGCGTGCATAGTGCACGGCCTGCTTGGTGCCCCAGATGGCCACGGGCGGCTTGGCGGCGATCTCGCGCGCGCAGGCCAGGGCGGCTTGCACCGTGGCCTCGTGGGTGTCGAACACCTCGTTCACCAGGCCGCATTCGCGGGCGCGGCGCGCGTCCATGCGGCGGCCCGTGTAGGCCAGCTCCTTGACCAGGCCAATGGGAATGAGCTTGGGCAGGCGCTGCAGCGTACCCACGTCGGCCACCATGCCAATGTTGATTTCCTGGATACAAAAGAACGCGTCCTGCGACGCATAGCGCACGCAGCCGGTGGTGACCATGTCCACCGCACCGCCAATGCAGCCGCCGTGGATGGCGAAGATCACGGGGATGCGCAGCTGCTCGATGCGCGTGAATGTGGCCTGCATGTCGGTGAGCAGGTCAAAGATGGCGGCTCGGCCCTCGGGGCTCTGGTCGTCCATGGTGATGGCGCCGCCAAAGGTTTCGAGCGCCATGCCCGCGCTGAAATGCTTGCCTGTGCTGCTGATCACCAGCGCCCGTGCTCCGCTGCTGCCCTGGTGCAGCTGCGCCAGCGCCTCGTCCAGCTCGCGCCAGAAGGTCGGGTGCATGGTATTTAGGGCCTCGGGCCGGTTGAGCACAAGGTGGGCCACATGGTCGGTGACGGTGAGGGAGAAGCAGGTGAGCGTGTTCATGGCTGCACACTGTACCGCGCGGCACGGGCGCTGCGGCGTCGCCCGCGTGACCTGTTCAGGCATGAATATCAAATCGGCTGCTTGTGCTTATCAATCAAGCACAAGCAGCTATCAAATCAGGAGCGACCTGCGGCATGCCAGGTGGGCGCCACCTCCACGGCTCAGTCGCCCCCGCCGCAGCCCCCGCCGCCGCAGCCTCCGCCATCGCCCCCGTCGCCTCCACCGTCGCTGCTGTCGGCCCCGCCAAAGTCGTCGGCACTGCCGCTGTAGCTGCTGTCCGAGAAGTGCGTGCCGCAGTAGGGTGAGCCGCCCGAGCCGTCGGCTTTGGCCGCTGCCGGGCCGCTCAGGCGGCAGTCGGGCAGGTAGTGAAAGCCGCCGGGAATCGCGAGCTTGGCATCCAGCGCAAACAGCAGTGGCAGGCGGCTCGGGGCTCTGGGGTCGATGGATTCTTCCTTGCAGGCCCAGAACCAGGCGCGCCGCAGCGCGTCGTTGTGCCGGGCGCGCATGCCCAGCGCCTCGGCCGGCGTGTGGTGCAAAAAGTGCCCCAGTGCGAGCTGGCACCAACGGCGGTAGGCCTGGGTGTGCAGGATGAACGCGTGCCACAGCGTATCGACCGCCTGCGAGGGCATGGCCACCAGCTGCCGACGGCTCTGCGCACAGGCCAGGAAGAACTGGCGCAGCCCGCGCTCGATCAGCTCGGCGTCACGCGGCTGCAGGTGTGGGTAGGCTGCCAGCAGCTTGCGCTGCAGGTGGCGGGGCAGGGGGGCTTCGCGGATGAAACGCCTGCGCACCGATTGCACCCACGCATGGGCCAGGGCCGCCGCCACCACCGAGACGCACAGCGTGGGAATCCAGTACCACTGAGGCTGCCACCAGTGGGCAAACGCCCCGGCAACCGGCAGCAGCCAGAGCCCCAGGCACAGCGCTGGGAGATGGCGCCCCCAGTGCAGTGCGAGCCGATCCATTCGTGTCATGCGCTCTCCCTTCTTCTGCCATGTGGTGGGGTGGCGTTCACACACGCCGTGGGCCTGTCTCCTGAGTGCAGGGCGGATCGGTGATAGTGCCGACAGCGCGCGGGTGCTTCACGCAACGTGGCGGGCGGCTGGCCCGCTTAACGCCGCCGACTGCCGCTGCCGCCAAAGATACTGCCCATCACGCCGCGCAGAATCTCTTTGCCCAAGGTGGTGCCCATGGTGCGCACGGCCGACTTGGCCATGGTCTGCGCCAGGCCCTCGCGGCGGCCGCCCCGCGGGCCGGTGGAGCCGCAAAGCACGTCGCTCAGACCGCCCAGCAGGCCGTTATCGCTGGTCGCCGCACCAGCCGCTCCCGGCTTGCCAGCGCCTGTCTGCGCCTGTACCGCGGCGGTGCGACCTTTGAGGATTTCGTAGGCCGATTCGCGGTCCACCGCTTTTTCGTACACCCCGGCCACGAGCGAGCCCTGCAGCAGCGCCTGCCGCTGTGCGGGGGTGATGGGGCCGATCTGGCTGCCCGGCGGCAGCACGAACACGCGCTCGGTCACGCTGGGGCGGCCCTTGGCATCGAGAAAGCTCACCAGCGCCTCACCCACGGCCAGTTCGGTGATGGCCGTCTCGATGTCGAGCCCCGGCTTTTGCCGCATGGTGGTGGCCGTGGCCTTCACCGCCTTTTGGTCGCGCGGGGTGAAGGCGCGCAGCGCGTGCTGCACACGGTTGCCCAACTGGGCGAGCACGCTGTCTGGAATGTCGAGCGGGTTCTGCGTGACGAAGTACACCCCCACACCCTTGGAGCGCACCAGCCGCACCACCAGCTCGATGCGTTCGATGAGCACCTTGGGCGCTTCGTTGAACAGCAGGTGGGCCTCTTCAAAGAAAAACACCAGCTTGGGTTTTTCGGGATCGCCGATTTCGGGCAAAGTCTCGAACAGCTCCGACAGCATCCACAGCAGAAAAGTGGCGTACAGGCGCGGCGCGTTCATGAGCTTGTCGGCCGCCAGGATGTTGACCACGCCATGGCCATTGGTGTCGGTCTGCATGAAGTCCTGGATGTCGAGCATGGGCTCGCCGAAGAACTTGTCGCCGCCCTGTTGCTCGATTTGCAGCAAACCGCGCTGGATGGCGCCCACGCTGGCGGCGCTGATGTTGCCGTATTCGGTGGTGAATTCCTTGGCGTTGTCGCCCACATGCTGCAGCATGGCGCGCAGGTCTTTGAGGTCGAGCAGCAGCAGGCCCTGGTCGTCGGCAATCTTGAACACCAGATTCAGCACGCCGAGCTGTGTGTCGTTGAGGTTGAGCATGCGCCCTAGCAGCAGCGGGCCCATGTCGGACACCGTGGCGCGCACCGGGTGGCCCTGCTCGCCAAACACGTCCCACAGCGTGGTGGGGCAGGCCAGCGGCTCGGGCGGCTCCAGTCCGCGGTCTTTGAGCACGGCCGCCAGCTTGTCGCCGATGCGGCCCGCTTGGCTGATGCCCGTGAGGTCGCCCTTCACGTCGGCCATGAACACCGGCACGCCAATGCGCGAGAACTGCTCGGCCAGGGTTTGCAGCGTCACGGTCTTGCCGGTGCCGGTGGCGCCGGTGATCAACCCGTGTCGGTTCGCCAGGCCGGGCAGCAGGTGGCATTCGGTCTGGGCGTGCTTGGCAATCAGGAGCGGTTCGGCCATGGTCGGGGAGGGTGGTGAGTCAAAAGTAAAATTCGCAGTCGGTAGGTTAAATCAATAGCGAAGGATTCCCTGTGGCAGGACACAGCAAATGGGCGAACATCCAGCACCGCAAGGGGCGCCAGGATGAAAAGCGCGGCAAGATCTGGACGCGCATCATTCGAGAAATCATGGTCGCGGCCCGCAGCGGCGGCGGCGACCCGGCCGCCAATCCGCGCCTGCGCCTGGCAATCGACAAGGCCAAGGCGGCCAACATGCCGGCCGACAACATCAAACGCAACATCGACAAGGCCACAGGCAACCTCGAAGGCGTGAACTA
>JBKBUN010000087.1:0-13788 GCA_046289925.1 Burkholderiaceae bacterium
GGGCAAGGTGCGCGCGCTGGCCGTGACGAGCCGGCTGCGCAACCCGGCGCTGCCCGAGGTGCCCACGGTGATGGAAATGGGCATCCGGAACTTCGAGGTGGTCGGGTTCTACGGCTTTCTCGCCCCGGCCGGCACGCCGCGTGATGTGGTCGCCAAGCTCAGCGACGCCTTCCGCCAGGTGCTGGAGACGCCCGACATCCGCAACCGCATGGTGGCGCAGGGGGCCGACCCGGCTTTCCTCGGCGCGGATGACTTTGCGAAGTTCCTGGCGTCTGAAATGCCGCGCTGGGCCGACGCGGTGAAGAAATCGGGCGCGAAGCTGGACTGATTGAACGGCGCCGCGCGTGGCGCCGCATTCAGAGGATGCGGAGCGGCCGCTGTGCCGGGTGCAGGCAGCGGCGGGGCCGGCTCCAGAGGCGCGGGCCGGGGCGCTGAGACGTGCCCGCCCGGGTTCAGCCCACAGCGGGCGAAAAGAAATCCACGCGATCCGTGATGATGCCGTCCGTGCCCAGGTCGATGAGCCGCTGCGCGGCCCAGTCGTCGTTGACGGTGTAGCTCAGCGCGCGGTGGCCTGCGCCCTGCACGCGGGCCACCAGGGCCGCGTCCCACAGGGCGTGGTTGCAGATCACGGCGGCGCATTCCAGCTGCGCGGCCACGTCCAGGCATCCGTCCCACAGCGTGTCTAGCAGCAGACCGCGCGGAAGGTGCGCGGCGGCAGCGCGGGCACCGGCCAGAGCCTCCGGGTGGAAGGACGACAGCAGCGGCGGCACGGCCTGCCCCTGCCACAGCCGCGCCGCCAGCGCGCCCACAGCGTGGCCGGTGGCTTCTTCGGTGCCTGGCGTGGGCTTGATCTCGATGTTCAGATAGAGGCCGTTGGCCAGGCACCAGCGGGCCAGGTTTTCCAGGGTGGGCAGCGGTTCGCCCGCATGGCGGCGCGAATGCCAGCTGCCTGCATCGAGTTGCGCCAGGGCTTGCCAGTCCTGGTGACCCGCGGTGCCGTGGCCGTTGGTGGTGCGCTCCAGCGTGGCGTCGTGCAGCAGAAACAGCACGCCGTCGCGACTGAGCTTGGCGTCGCATTCGAACATGCGGTAGCCATACTCGGCCCCCAGGCGGAAGGCGGCCAGCGTGTTCTCGGGCGCGAGCTTGCCCGCACCGCGGTGGGCGATCCAGCGCGGGTAGGGCCAGGCGGGTAGGGCGGGGTGGGTCATGCTCAGATCCGCTTGCCCGACTGGGCGTTGAACCAGTGCAGGCGGTCTGGGCGCGGGGCGACGCGGATCAACGCGTCGGCCTGCGGTGCGGGAGCGCCTTCTTCCACGCGCACGATGATCTGCTCTGCGCCGATGCGGCCGTAGATCAGGCGTTCAGCACCCAGCAGTTCCACCGTTTCCACGCGCACTTCCCAGCCGTCCGATCCCACATCCAGATGTTCAGGGCGGATGCCCAGCAGGGCTCCGGCCTTGCCGCCTGGCACATCGCGCAGCAGGTTCATCGGCGGCGAACCGATGAAGCTGGCCACGAAGGTGGAGGCGGGCGTGTGATACACCTCTTCGGGCGTGCCGAACTGCTCCATGTTGCCTCCGTTCATCACGATCATGCGCTGGGCCAGCGTCATGGCTTCGACCTGGTCGTGCGTGACGAACAGGCTGGTGATGCCAAGGTCGCGGTGCAGTTTCTGGATTTCGAGGCGCGTCTGGGCGCGCAGCTTGGCGTCGAGGTTGGACAGCGGCTCGTCGAACAGGAATACCTGCGGCTGACGCACGATGGCTCGGCCCATGGCCACGCGCTGGCGCTGCCCGCCCGACAGTTCACGCGGCTTGCGCGCCAGCAGGTGGCCGAGTTCCAGAATTTTGGCGGCCTTGTCCACGCGGGCTTTGATCTCTTGCGCCGGCACCTTGGCGATTTTGAGGCCGTAGGCCATGTTGTCGAACACGCTCATGTGCGGGTAGAGCGCGTAGTTTTGGAACACCATCGCGATGTCGCGCTCGGCGGGTTCGAGGTGGTTGACCACGCGTGGACCAATGGCGATCTCGCCGCCGCTGATTTCTTCCAGCCCCGCGACCATGCGCAGCAGGGTGGATTTGCCGCAGCCCGAGGGGCCTACGATGACGATGAATTCGCCGTCCTTGATTTCGGCGTTGACGCCGTGGATCACCTGGTTGGCCTTGGGGCCGTGTCCGTAGCGTTTGACGACATTGCGAAAAGAAAGGGTTGCCATGTTGTTACTTGGAATGGGTTGCTGAGGGAGAAGCCGCTGGCGCACGAAGGCGCTCTGCGGCGGCTTACTTCTCCGTGTCCACGAGGCCCTTGACGAACCAGCGCTGCATGAGCACGACCACCAGGGCCGGGGGCAGCATGGCCAGCAGGGCGGTGGCCATCACGACGTTCCACTCGTTGCCGGTGTCGCCGCCCGCGATCATGCGTTTGATACCGATCACCACCGGGTACATGTCTTCCGACGTGGTGACCAGCAGCGGCCAGAGGTACTGGTTCCAGCCGTAGATGAACTGGATCACGAACAGCGCGGCGATCGAAGTGCGCGACAGCGGCACCAGCACGTCCTTGAAAAAGCGCATCGGGCCGGCGCCGTCCACGCGAGCGGCTTCGACGAGTTCGTCCGGCACCGTGAGGAAGAACTGACGGAACAGGAAGGTGGCCGTGGCCGAGGCGATCAGCGGAATCGTGAGACCCGCGTAGCTGTTGAGCATGCCCAGGTCCGACACCACTTTATAGGTCGGGCCGATGCGCACTTCCACAGGCAGCATCAGGGTGATGAAGATCATCCAGAAGCACAGGCTCTTGAACGGGAAGCGGAAGTACACGATGGCGAACGCCGACAGCAGCGAGATCGAGATCTTGCCGACCGTGATGATGATGGCCGAGACGAAGCTCACCCACATCATGTGGGCCACCGGGGCGCTCGACCCCGGGCCCGATCCGCCGCCGAACAGCGCGGTCTTGTAGGTTTCCCAGAAGTTGCTGCCCGGCAGGATGGGCATGGGCACCTGCACGATGTCTTGCGCGGTGTGCGTGGAGGCCACGAACGCCAGGTACAGGGGAAAGCCGACGATGATCACGCCCAGCACCATCACCAGGTGCGAGATCGCGTCGAGGATAGGACTGCGTTCAACCATTTTCAGTACTGCACTTTCTTTTCCACGTAGCGGAACTGCACGATGGTCAGGGCCACCACGATCACCATCAGCACCACCGACTGAGCGGCCGAGCCACCGAGATCCATGGACTTGAATCCGTCGTGGTAGACCTTGTAGACCAGGATGGAGGTGTCGCGACCCGGGCCGCCCTGGGTGGTCGAGTCGACGATGGCAAAGGTGTCGAAGAAGGCGTACACGACATTGATCACCAGCAAGAAGAAGCTGGTGGGCGACAGCAGTGGGAACTGGATGCTCCAGAAGCGGCGCCATGGGCCCGCACCATCAATGGCGGCGGCCTCGATCAGGGATTTGGGAATCGACTGCAGGCCTGCCAGGAAAAACAGGAAGTTGTACGAGATCTGCTTCCACACGGCGGCCACCACGATCAGCGCCATCGCATGGTCGGAGCGCAGCATGTGGTTCCAGTCCAGACCCATTTGGCGCAGCCCGTAGGCCACCACACCAAGCGAGGGCGAGAACATGAACATCCACAGCACACCCGCCACGGCAGGCGCCACGGCATAGGGCAGCAGCAGGGCCGTCTTGTAGGCCAACGCGCCACGGATCACGCGGTCGGCAAAGATGGCCAGCACCAGCGAAATGCTGATGCCCAGCACCGCCACCAGGGCAGAGAACAGGGCTGTGGTCTTGAACGAAGCGATGTAGCCCGGGTCGGCAAACAGGGTCTTGAAGTTTTCCAGGCCCACCCATTCGGTCGATGTGCCAAACGCATCCTGCATCTGGAAAGACTGGATCAGGGCCTGTCCTGCGGGCCAGAAGAAGAACACGGTGATGATGACCAACTGTGGCAGCAGCAGCAGCCAAGGCAGCCAGACGGAGCGGAAAAGAACGCGTTTTTCCATGGCGGAAATCTCAACGAAAAGAGCCCGCAGCCCTGCATTCTAGAGAATGCGGGGGCGCGGGCTGGGGGACGCTGCGCTACTGGCGGACCGCAGCAGTCGGCCAGACGTTGCGCAGCGGTGCGGCGGTGGCGATCAGCGGTTGGCCCGTGCGAAGCGGGCGAGTTGCTCGTTGCCGCGGGTGACGATGGCGTCCAGCGCTTCCTTGGGGGACTTCTTGCCTGACCAGATCTGCTCGGTTTCCTCGTCGATGATGCTGCGAACCTGCGTGAAGTTGCCCAGGCGGATGCCGCGCGACTTGTCGGTGGCCTTGCGGATCATCTGCGTCACAGCCACATCGGTGCCAGGGTTCTTCTCGTAGAAGCCGGAGGCTTCCGTCAGCTTGTAGGCGCCCATGGTGACCGGCAGGTAGCCGGTGCGCTGGTGGCTGGCGGCCTGTACCTTGGTGTCATTGAGGAAGTTCAGAAAATCGGCCACGCCCTTGTACTCTTCGGGCTTCTTGCCGGCCATCACCCACAGGCTGGCACCACCGATGGCGGTGTTCTGCGGCGCACCCTTCACATCCGGGTAGTAAGGCAAGGTCGAGATGCCGTAGGCGAACTTGGCTTCGCGGGCCACGCGGGCGTACAGACCCGACGAGCCGGTGATCATCGCGCATTCGCCCGAGGGGAAGGAGGCGTCTGGCACGTTGCCGCGGCCCTTGTAGACAAAGGTGCCGTCCTTGGCGGCCTTGGCCAGGTTTTCGAAGTGGCGCACGTGCAGCGGCGAGTTCACCAGCAACTGGGCGTCGTTTCCGTCAAAACCGTTGTTCTTGGACGCGAACAGCGTGTTGTGCCACAGCGAGAAGCTCTCCAGTTGCGTCCAGCTGATCCAGCTGGTGGTGAACGGGCAGCTGTGGCCGCTGGCCTTGAGCTTGGCAGCCGCTTCGAACACTTCAGGCCAGGTCTTGGGCGGTTTGTTGGCGTCCAGGCCAGCCTTCTTGAAGGCGTCCTTGTTGTAGTAGAACACCGTGGTCGAGCTGTTGAGCGGGTAGCTCAGCATTTGACCGTTGGGGGCGGTGTAGTACCCCGAGACAGCAGACACGTACTGCGTGGGGTCGAACTTGAAGCCCGCGTCGTTCAGCACCTTGCCAACCGGGACGATGGCGCCCTTGCTGGCCATCATGGTGGCGGTGCCCACCTCGAACACCTGGATGATGTGCGGTGCATTGCCAGCGCGGAAGGCAGCGATGCCAGCCGTCATCGACTCGTCATATGTGCCCTTGTAGGTGGGCACCACCTTGTACTGGGTCTGACTGGCGTTGTACTGCTTGGCCAGATCATTCACCCACTCGCCCAAGGCGGCGCTCATGGAATGCCACCACTGGATTTCGGTTTGGGCGTGTGCGGGGAGACAGGCTCCGGCGGCGATGGCCGTGGCGACTGCCAGGTGCTTGAACTGCATGAATGTTCCTCCAAGGATGACGAAATGCACAAACGCCGCATGCTAGGCGGCGCTTGTGACACCAATGTGTCGTTTTCGCATGACGCGCAGCTGAGAGCACTGGGGTAAACCCGCTGCGGCGGTGCAGAAGGGCGTGATTGTGACGAGTTTGTGACAGTTTGTCGCAAAGCCCTGCGCTCGTGCTGGGCTCTGAGCGGTGAATCGACTGCGCATTGCAAGCAGTCGCAAGCAGTCGCATCGGATCAGAAACCACGTTTGCTGCAGTGCATTGTCAATGCGGCATCATGCCCAGCGGCACTTGCGCAGCCATCCCGTAGGCGGGCAGGCCCGATGGCCGCCGCTGCGTGGCCCGGGCAGGGTTGTGTATCCCTGTTGTTCCTGCGCTGTCCGTGTGCCGCGATGACCATGATGTCCTTACCCGTTCTTACCCGATACCAGCGGCCTTTGGCCATGGATGTCCAAAGTGCCCCAGCTGCATTGCCACCTGCCCGGCGCACCATCCGGCGGCACGCGGCGATTGCCCGCCGTGCAGGTGTAGGTGTGCGTGGCAGCGCAGCGTCTGCTGTCGCACATGCCGGACGATCTGCGCGGCCGCGTATGGCTCTAGGAGCCTGTCGGACTTGGGGCGTCGAAAGCGAACATGAGCCCCGGCGAGGACCGTTTTCGCCGTGTGTGCAGTTCCATAGCGGGGCTATGGGCCCCCAAGACGGTGGCCCATGGACCGCGGCGGCCCATTGGCCATTGGCATGCAGCCGACGATTCCCAAGTCCGACAGGCTCCTAGGGCTGAACCCCTAGAACGCCCGCGTTGCCAACAGTGTTGCCCTCCGCGGCGCATACCCCCCCTGACATAAAATCGCAGCCCCCGAGGCACATGGGCGCTGCGTCGCCCACCCCAGGTTCACCCCCATGAATGCACCCATCGCCCTGGCCGCCCTTCAATCGCTGGCCACCGAGCCCGTTCGACTGCGCGAGATCCCGTACAACTACACGTCGTTCTCCGATCGCGAAATCGTGATCCGGTTGCTGGGGGCGTCTTCTTGGGACTTGCTGGACCAACTGCGCAAGGAGCGTCGCACAGGCCGCTCGGCCCGCATGCTCTACGAGGTGCTGGGCGATATCTGGGTGGTGCAGCGCAATCCCTATCTGCAGGATGACCTCCTGGACAATCCGGGGCGCCGCAAGGCCTTGGTAGAAGCCCTTGAACACCGACTGCGTGAAATCGAAAAGCGCCGGACTCCGGCCGACGATGCCGAGCGCGACCGTCTGGTGGGCCAGCTGGTGGAAGCGGCCCGCGCGGCGGTGGCACGCTTTAACCAGAGCTTTGTCGATGCTGCCCAACTGCGCCGCCGCGTGCAGCGTACCCTGGGCCGGCTGACGGCGCGCGACAACATCAAGTTCGACGGTCTGTCGCGCGTGAGCCATGTGACCGATGCGACCGACTGGCGCGTGGAATATCCCTTTGTGGTGCTCACCCCCGACACCGAAGCCGAGATGGCTGCTCTGGTGCGTGGCTGCATCGAGCTGGGCCTGACCATCATTCCGCGTGGAGGCGGCACGGGCTATACCGGTGGCGCAATCCCGCTGACCTGGAAGAGCGCGGTGATCAACACCGAAAAGCTTGAAGCCATGACCGAGGTCGAGATGGTGCGCCTGCCTGGTCTGGACCAGGAAGTGGCCACCGTGTGGACCGAGGCCGGTGTGGTGACGCAGCGCGTGGCCGACGCAGCCGAGCGCGCAGGCTTCGTATTTGCCGTGGACCCGACCAGCGCCGAGGCCTCGTGCATTGGCGGCAATATCGCCATGAACGCGGGCGGCAAGAAGGCCGTGTTGTGGGGGACGGCGCTCGACAACCTGGCGTCTTGGCGCATGGTCACGCCCGATGCGCAGTGGCTGGAGGTGGTGCGCATCGGCCACAACCTGGGCAAGATCCACGACGCCGAGGTGGCCTCGTTCGAGCTGCGCTACTTTGACGCCACGCAGTCGCGCATCGACTGGAGCCGCCCCACGCGCGTGGAGCGCTTGGATATTCCGGGCAAGGCTTTCCGCAAGGAGGGTCTGGGCAAGGACGTGACGGACAAGTTCCTCTCGGGCCTGCCAGGCATCCAGAAGGAAGGCTGCGACGGCCTGATCACCAGCGCACGTTGGGTGGTGCATCGCATGCCTGAGCACATGCGCACCGTGTGCCTGGAGTTCTTCGGCAACGCCAAGGACGCGGTGCCCAGCATTGTCGAGATCAAGGACTTCATGTTCGCCGAGCAGCGCCGCACTGGCACGCTACTGGCCGGGCTGGAGCACCTGGACGATCGCTACCTCAAAGCAGTGGGCTACGCCACCAAGAGCAAGAAGGGCAACGGCGCGCTGCCCAAGATGGTGCTGATCGGTGACATCGCGGGTGACAACGCCGAAGACGTGGCCCGCGCCACCTCAGAGGTGGTGCGCATTGCCAATTCGCGCAACGGCGAGGGCTTTGTGGCCGTCAGCGCCGAGGCGCGCAAGAAATTCTGGCTCGACCGCAAGCGCACGGCCGCCATCAGCCGCCACACCAACGCCTTCAAGATCAACGAAGACGTCGTGATCCCGCTGCCCCGCATGGCCGAGTACACCGACGGCATCGAGCGCATCAACATCGAGCTGTCGCTGCGCAACAAGATCAAGCTGTGCGACGAGCTGCGGGCCTTCTTTGAAAACGGACAGCTGCCTCTGGGCAAGCAGGACGACGCCAGCGAAATCCCAGCCGCCGAACTGCTGGAAGACCGCGTGGCACAGGCACTGGCACTGGTGGCTGAAGTGCGCGCCCTGTGGGCAGGCTGGCTGGCCGATGTGGAGCGCCTGTTCCCGCAGTTGCAGAACCACCAGTTGCGCGCGAGCTGGAAGACGCAACTGCGTGCGCCGCTTGCCGGCATTTTCGCGGGTGCGGCGTTCCAGCCCATCCTGGAGCAGGCCCAGGCCATCCACCAGCGCGTGCTCAAGGGCCGCGTGTGGGTGGCGTTGCACATGCATGCGGGTGACGGCAACGTGCACACCAATATCCCGGTCAACAGCGACGACTACGAGATGCTGCAGACTGCGCACGAGGCCGTGGCGCGCATCATGAAGCTTGCGCGAAGCCTCGATGGCGTCATCTCGGGCGAGCACGGCATCGGCATCACCAAGCTGGAATTCCTGACCGACGAAGAGCTGCGTCCGTTTGCCGAGTACAAGCGCAAGGTGGATCCGGCCGGGCACTTCAACAAAGGCAAGTTGCTCCGAAAAAGTGAGCATGAAATTGAGCGTGGAAAAGCACAAGCTGCCCGTTTTGCTCAAGACGGCGAGGCGATCTACGCCGACCTGACCAACGCCTACACGCCCAGCTTCGGTCTCATGGGGCATGAATCGCTGATCATGCAGCAAAGCGACATCGGCGCGATTGCCGACAGCGTGAAGGACTGCCTGCGCTGCGGCAAGTGCAAGCCCGTGTGTGCCACGCATGTGCCGCGCGCCAACTTGCTCTACAGCCCGCGCAACAAGATCCTGGCCACCTCGCTGTTGATCGAGGCCTTTCTGTACGAGGAGCAGACGCGTCGCGGGGTGTCGCTCAAGCACTGGCAGGAGTTCGAGGACGTCGCCGACCACTGCACGGTCTGCCACAAGTGCTTCACGCCCTGCCCGGTCAAGATCGACTTCGGCGACGTGACGATGAACATGCGCAACCTGCTGCGCAAGATGGGCAAGAAGAGCTTCCGGCCGGGCAACAAGCTGGCCATGGCCATGCTCAACGCCACCAACCCGGACACCATCAAGTTCATGCGCAGCGCCATGGTGGACGTGGGCTTCAAGGTCCAGCGCATGGCGGTGGACCTGTTCGGCGCTGTGGCGCGCCGCCAGACGGCCAAGCCTCCAGCCACCGTGGGCACGGCCCCGGTCAAGGAGCAGGTGATCCACTTCATCAACAAGAAGCTGCCCGGTGGTCTGCCCAAGAAAACGGCGCGTGCGCTGCTTGACATCGAGAACAAGGACTACGTTCCGATCATTCGCAATCCGCAGACCACCACGGCCGACACCGAGGCGGTGTTCTACTTTCCTGGTTGCGGCTCCGAGCGCCTGTTCAGCCAGGTGGGCCTGGCCACGCAGGCCATGCTGTGGCATGCGGGCGTGCAGACTGTGCTGCCCCCGGGGTACCTGTGCTGCGGCTACCCGCAGCGCGGCAGCGGCCAGTTCGACAAGGCCGAGAAGATGATCACGGACAACCGCGTGCTCTTCCACCGCGTGGCCAACACGCTCAACTACCTCGACATCAAGACCGTGGTGGTGAGCTGCGGCACCTGCTACGACCAGCTCCAGGGTTATCAGTTCGACAAGATCTTCCCGGGCTGCCGCATCATCGACATCCACGAGTTTTTGCTTGAAAAGGGCATCACCCTGCAAGGCAAGGGCGCGTACCTGTACCACGAGCCCTGCCACAACCCCATGAAGCTGCAGGACTCGGTCAAGACTGTGAAGGCGCTCGTGGGAGAGCAGGTCTTGAAGAGTGAGCGCTGTTGCGGGGAATCGGGCACGCTGGGCGTGACACGGCCGGACATCTCGACGCAGGTGCGTTTCCGCAAGGAAGAGGAAATCCGCAAGGGCGAAGCCCAGTTGCGGGGCAGCGGTGCCGTGGGTGCGCAAGACAACATCAAGATCCTCACCAGCTGCCCGAGCTGCTTGCAGGGTCTGAACCGCTACCAGGGCGACCTGCAAAACGGCCTGCTCGAGGCCGACTACATCGTGGTCGAGATGGCGCGCGAAATCTTGGGCGAGAACTGGATGCCCGAGTACGTGGCCCGCGCCAACCAGGGCGGTATCGAGCGGGTGCTGTTGTGAGTGAGGCCCTGGCGCCGGGCTGCCCGCTGTGCGACGGCGTGGGGGGCGCCTTGGTCTGGCAAGGGCAGCGCTGCCGTGTGATCCGTGCCAGCGAGGCGGGCTACCCAGCTTTCTATCGGGTGGTCTGGCAGTGCCATGTGGCCGAGTGGACGGACCTGGCGCTGGCCGACCGCGCGCACTGTCTGGATGTGGTGGCGGCCGTCGAGTCGGCACTGCGCGGGCACCTGGAGCCGGACAAAGTCAACCTCGCATCGTTGGGCAACATGGTGCCGCACCTGCACTGGCACGTGGTGGCACGCTTTGCGTGGGATCGCCACTTTCCGGCACCCGTGTGGGCGGCTGCCCTGCGGGGCGCGGATGTGGAGCATGAAAGCGCTGTGGCAGCGCGACTGCCGGCGCTGGAGGCGGAGCTGGTACAAGCGCTGGACCGCCTGGCGTGAGCCTGTGGCCCCCTGTGGTGGGCCTGGTGCCATCGTCCTTTTTTGTTGTCAAAGAACCTGGAGATTGCCATGGCTGGTCTGAAAGCGGGCGCGCCGACGCCCGAGGCGCTGACGGTGCACGAGGCGTCCCGCGTGCTCGAAGTGCGTTTCTCAGATGGATCGCAGTTCCGCCTGCCCTTTGAGCTCATGCGTGTGTACTCCCCTTCGGCCGAGGTGCAGGGCCATGGGCCAGGACAAGAGGTGCTGCAGACCGGCAAGCGCGATGTGACATTGGTGGACCTACAGCCGGTGGGCAACTATGCCGTCAAGCCCGTGTTTTCGGACGGCCACGACAGCGGCATTTTTTCCTGGGACTACCTCTACGAACTGGGCCGCAACCAGGACGCCTTGTGGGCCGAGTACTTCGAGCGGCTGGCAGCGGCTGGTGTGGACCGTGACGCACCCATGGTGGCCAATGGCGGCGGCCATGCCTGCGGCAGCCACTGATCACGGATTCCATTTATTTCCTTCGCAGCGCACCGACTTTGATCGGTTTGTGCGACAGATGCCCCATTGCCGTGCGGGGTTGTCGCTATACCCCACAGCATGGCACCCCTAGGATAAAGCGATGAGCACCACCCACTTTGGTTTCCAGTCGGTCGATGAGCGCGAGAAGGCTCAACGCGTGCGCGGCGTGTTCGACTCGGTGGCATCCAAGTACGACGTGATGAACGATCTCATGTCGGGCGGGCTGCACCGCGCCTGGAAGGCCTACACGGTGATGGTGGCCAATCCGCGCGAGGGCCAGCAGGTGCTGGACATTGCCGGAGGCACCGGAGACTTGTCGCTGGCATTCGCCCGCAAGGTGGGGCCCACGGGCCGGGTGGTGCACACCGACATCAACGAAGCCATGCTGCGCACGGGGCGTGACCGCCTGATCGACGCAGGGGTGGTGTTGCCCACGTTGGTGTGCGACGCCGAGGCGCTGCCCTTTCCCGATGCGCACTTCGACCTGGTGAGCGTGGCGTTTGGCCTGCGCAACATGACGCACAAGGACCGAGCCCTCACCGAGATGTGCCGCGTGCTCAAACCCGGCGGCAAGTTGCTGGTGCTGGAGTTTTCCAAGGTCGCGCGTCCGCTGGAGAAGGTGTACGACTGGTATTCCTTCAACGTGCTGCCGCGCCTCGGTCGACTGGTGGCAGGTGACGAGGCCAGCTATCGGTATCTTGCCGAGTCCATCCGCATGCATCCGGACCAGGAGTCGCTCAAATCCCTCATGCAACAAAGTGGCTTCGGGCATGTGGACTATCACAACATGACTGGCGGAGTAGTCGCCTTGCATGTTGGAATCAAGTGCTGAAGCCGTTTGTTAGGTTTTCAACTGGAGACGTGGACATGATGAAACTGTGGTCTATGGTGCTGGTGGCGATGTTGGCCGTAGCCCATCCCGATGCCGACGCCCGCCGCATGGGTGGCGGCAAATCCATTGGGCAGCAATCGGGCAATGTGACCCAGCGAGATGCCGCGCCCACGGTGCCCGCCGCACCGGCACAAAACGCCGCTGCGGCCAAGCCTGCGACTGCGGCGCCAGCAGCCCCCGCCGCAGCGGCCCAGCCCAAAAAACCCTGGGGCGCCATGCTCGGCGGTCTGGCTGCTGGTCTGGGCCTCGCATGGCTTGCCCATTCGCTGGGTTTGGGCGAAGGCTTTGCCCAGTTCCTCATGATCCTGTTGTTCGCCGTGCTGGCTTTTGCGCTGTTCAGGCTGTTCATGCGCGGCCGAGAGTCGGCGCAGACCCTCGCGCAAAGCCCGCTGGCCTTCCAGGGGGCAGGGGCGGCTGCTTCGGCCCAGGTTCCGCCTCAATACAGCCCCCACAATGTGGGCAACGACGCGTCGGCCCGCCCGTGGGAGCGCAGCAGCATGGCGTTTGACGCATCCCGTGGTGCGCAGGCAGCCAGCTCAGGTGTGGTGATAGGTTCGGCCCTGGGAGGGGCGCAGAACTGGGGCATTCCGGCCGATTTCGACGTGCAAGGCTTTGTCGAGGCTGCCAAGCGGAATTTCGTGACGCTGCAGGCCGCATGGGACCGCTCAGACATCAGTACGCTGCGCTCGATGATGACGGACACCATGGTTCAGGAGATCCGCACGCAACTGGCCGAGCGAGAGGCCCAGCGCGGTGCACAGCCCAACCAGACCGATGTGGTCATGCTCGAGGCGCATCTGCTGGGTATCGAAGACCTGGGCGATGCTTACATGGCCAGCGTGGAGTTCTCCGGCTTGATCCGCGAGGAGCCCTCGGCAGGTCCGAGCCCCTTCCGCGAAGTGTGGAACATGACCAAGCCCAAATCGGGCACCAGTGGCTGGCTGGTGGCCGGTGTGCAGGCGCTGCAGTGACCACCCCGTAGGGGCTTGTCGCTTCGGGAAATAATCGGGGACTATGGCAACACAGTCCCCTTTTTCATTTCTGGACGGCCTTGCTGACCGTCTGGCCGCAGGCCCTCAGCCGCCGCAGTGGGTGGTGCAGGAGGTCCAGCAGCGCATCGTGCTGCTCCTCAACCATGTGCTGATGCAGGAGCCTGAAGCCATGGCCCGCTTGGCGCGGCAGCGGGGGCGGGTGGTCAGTGCCCAGTGGCGCCATTTTTCCATGGCCTTGTTGATCACCCCCGCAGGCTTGTTCAACCGGGCCGCGGAAAGGGTAACACCCGATCTCCGGCTGGAGATTGCCGAGAGTTCGCCACTGGCCCTGCTGGAGGCCGTCGTGCGGGGCGACAAGCCCCCGGTGCGCATTGAAGGCGACGTGCAACTGGCAGCAGAGATCAATTGGCTGGCCGACCATGTGCGCTGGGATCTGGAGGAAGATCTCGCCCGGCTCATGGGTGACGCGCCTGCCCACGGGCTGGCCCAGGCGCTGCGCCGCGCTGCGCAAGCATTGCGCCAGTTTGTCGGATCGCGCATGCCGCCTGCGGGCGGCAGTCAAGCGCCTACGGTGGTCCCGGGCGACCGGACCGCGCCATGAAGCAATTCGTCCGGGGTGCCACCATCGTTTGGGTGGTGTTCCGTTATGGGCTCGACAGCC
>JBKBUN010000008.1:0-38926 GCA_046289925.1 Burkholderiaceae bacterium
GCGCTGGGTGGACCGTCGAAGGTGGCTGAGTTGCTCGAACTCCCGAAGAAGGGGGGGCAGCAGCGAGTACAGAACTGGTTGGTGCGCGGAATACCCGCGCAGGTCAAGGTGGCGCGTCCTGACCTGTTCATGCCAGAGGTTTTCGAGCGAAGAGCTCCCGCAGAGGGGTTGGCAAACGACTCCACGTCAAATCCGCCCGCCGTGCTTGAAAACCAGGCACGAGCAGCTATCGCTCCTGTAGCGCATGAGGTGGCCCATGGCGCAGCGTGAATGCTTCCTCCCTCTATCTTCGCGGATGGCCTTGGCCATGCTGAAGGGCGCTGGAATCAGCGGCGGCAAGCCGGTTTCCTGCACGCTGGAGCTAGATACCAGCGCCTTGCCCCATTTGGTGGTGAAGTTTGCAGTGCTTCCAGACGAATTGGCCGCAGTGTTGGCTGAGCTGGGCGCGCTGCGCGAAGTGGGCGAGCGTGCTGAGGCTGGTCGGGTTGTGCGGCCTGTAGTGCTGCTGCGTGAAGGCGAGGGGATTAAGCCTACCGTTTTTGCAGATTTGAGCGGGCCAAGCGAAAAAAGTCCCGAAGCATTTCCGGGCCATGGTGCCGCTGCATCTGGAGAAGCGTGATGTGCCGTTGCTCGATTCCGCCGGGCGGCGGCCTCAGTTTCGACATCACTTCGATCAGCGAAGACTCTTGCGCCGCGAGTGTTTCTTCCGGGTTTTCTGTCAGGTTGGCGAATTGCACAAACAGTTGTTGGAGTAGCAACTGCTGTGTAGCCAGTCGCACGTACACGTCGATTTCGAAGTTGCTCGGCTCTTGCGTCATGTCCGCCCTCTTTGGCGATGGTTGCTGTGGTAGCTCCATCGTAGGCCAAGGTTGGGCGGGCACCCCTTTCACCGCCACCGGCCGCACGCCATGCCGCCGGGCCACTCCTTCCCACAACCAAGGTGCACGCCGCGCGGGCAGGCGCGGGGTGCTTCGCATGGTGCCGGTGGCGGTGCTTTCTGTTTTTTCTCTCTCCCATGGCGGGCAGTGTCCCTGCGCGCGCTGGGTGCGTCTGTAGCGTTTTTTTGAGGTGGAGCAGATGGACATTCTGGACAGCATTCGGCGCGCTGTGCGCCACTACCCTGGCGGCGTGGACGCCGTGGCAGCCCGCCTGGGCAAGAGCCCGAGCACGCTGGAGAAGGAGCTGCGGGCCGCGCCGCAGTACAAGCTGGGCGCGGTGGACGCGGCCGAGATTGCCGTGATGTGCGTGGAGCACGGCAGCGGCTTTGGCCTGGAGTACCCCACGCGGCTGGCGGAGGCGGTGGGCTGCACGCTGCTGCAGCTGCCCGACAGCGGCCGTGCCATGGACCAGGTGACCGCGCAGGCCGTGGCCGACTTGATGCGTGAGTTTGCCGACGTGGTGACCAGCGCCACCACCGCCGATGCGGATGGCGAGATCAGCCGCAACGAGATGCTGGCCATTGAGCGCCAGTGGGCCGAGCTGGTGGGCGCAGGCCAGGCGCTGCTGCGGGTGCTGGAGGCCAAGCACGAGCGCACCATGCGCAAGTGGGGTGACCGCTGATGCGCCCGGCAGGTGAAGTGCGCATGGCGCTGCTGCACGCGGCCCGGCAGCATGCCCAGCCGCAGCGAGGCCTTACGGTGCGCGAGCTGGCTGGCAAGGCCTGCGTGGGGCTGGATGCGGCCACACAAACGGTGAAGAACATGGTGCGGGCCGGTGCATTGCGCCCGGTCGGTACGCGCCAAGTGGACTACCGCAACAGGCCGGTGGTGGAGTACGCGCCGGCAGAGGTCGCGGGCGCTGATTGCGGCCATGTGGACCTGGCCCGCGTGCTGACGGTGTGGGTGGCTAGCCGACCCATGCGCCGTACATTGCAAGCCGCCGGTGGTGGAGACGCCGGCTTGACCAACGGGGGTGCCGCATGACCGCCGCGCCCCTGCCTCCGATCAAATTTGCCGAGCTGGCCCGCGCGCTGCTCGACCGTGCCGAGACGCTGGTGCCATTGTGGCTGCCGGGCGGCAAGCGCAACGGGCATGAGTGGGCGTGTGGGTCGCTCTCGGGCGGGCCGGGCGGTAGCTGCTCTGTCAACCTGCACACGGGTGCTTGGGCCGACTTTGCCACCGATGAGCAGGGCGGCGACCTCGTGAGCCTGTACGCGGCCATCCACGGCCTGGGTGCTGGCAAGGCCGCCCGCCAGCTGGCTGTGGAAGAGGGCCTTGAGGATGTGGCGGGCATCGTGAAGGGCACAGACGCTGCCAACCGGCCCGCGCCTGCACCGAGGCCTGTGCCGCCACCGAGGCCGCAGCCAGAGCGTGAGCTGTGGACAGCCATCGTGCCGGTGCCCGCGTACGCTCCGCCCGTCAATTTTTATCATCACCACAGGCCCGAAACCGACATCGTGCACGTGTCGGAGTACTGGCGCGGGGATGCATGCTATGGCTACGTGGTTCGCTTTCGCACGAGTGACGGCGGCAAGGATGACATTCCACGCACGTGGTGCGAAAGCCAGACCAAGGGCGGCGCGCGCTGGCATTGGAAGCAATGGGAAGAGCCGCGCCCCCTGTATCTGCCGGGCCGCACGCTGCCCGGTGGCCGCACCGTGGTGCTGGTCGAGGGCGAGCGCAAAGCCGATGTGCTGCAGGCTCTGCTCGATCAGTGGGCGCCCGGCGTGTACTGCGTGGTGGGCTGGCCGGGTGGCTGCAAGGCTTGGCAAAAGGCCGACTGGTCTTGGCTGGCCGGTAGCACGGTGCTGTGCTGGCCGGACTGTGACAGCAAGCGTGTTCAACCCACGCAGGCCGAGCGCAAGGATGTGCAGGCGCGCGTTCGCGCGCAGCTTGGGCTGGATGCGCAAGCCGATGTGAAGGAGCTGCCCGAGTACGCCCAGGCCATGGCCGATCTGCAGGCCTCAAAGCCACTGCTGCCGTACCTGGAGCAGCCGGGCATGAAGGCCCAGCTCGGCATCGCGGCTTTGCTGCGGGACGTGCACGCCTGCACCGTGACGATGCTGCCCATCGAGCAGCCGGGCGTGTTGCCCGACGGGTGGGATTGCAAAGACGCCATCGAGACCGACGGCTGGGACATCGAGCGCGTGCTCGCCTTCTTCGGCCAGGCGCAACCCTTGCCCGCCAGCCCGGCAGAACCTGCAGCGGATGCGGATGCGGGGGCATCAGGCGGCAGAGGTGGCGGTAAAAAAATCGATCCCCCCGTTGGCACCCAGGGCGACGATACGCCCGATGCTTCCGACGATGGGCCCGGGCTGGTGAAGTGCGGCTCGCGCCTGGTGCCCGACTGGCTGGCGTGGTTCTACGACAAGGAAAAGAAGCGCTGGAACGTGAGCCGCAAAACGGTGATCGCAGCGCTGGAGCATGCGCCCGAGCTGGCAGGCGTGCTGGCCTACGACGAACTCCGCAACAGCGTGGTGTGCCGCAAGGCCTTCCCCTGGCCGTACAGCAAGCCGGGCGAGATCCGCGGGGCCGATGCACTGGCCCTGGGCAAGTGGATGAGCGATGAGTGGGGCCTGCCCAGCATCAGCAAGGCCAGCCTGGAGGAGGGCATTCAGACCGTGGCGTATGCCAACCGCTACCACCCGGTGCGCGAATGGCTGAGCGGCCTGCAGTGGGACAAGAAGCCGCGCTTGGACAAGTGGCTGATGCACGCGCTGGGTGAGACGCCCGAGACCGTGCGGCCGGTGATGGCCGATTACCTGTGCCTAGTGGGCCGCTACTGGCTGCTGGGCATGGTGTACCGGGTGATGGATCCGGGCTGCAAGTTCGACTACTGCCCGGTGCTTGAAGGCTCGGGCGGCCTGCGCAAGTCCACGCTGGTGGAGGTGCTGGCGGGCACTGAGTACTACAGCGACACGCCGTTCCAGGTCGGTCAGGGCAAGGAAGGCCCGGAGCAGGTGCAGGGCTGCTGGCTCTACGAGATTGCGGAGCTGACCCACTTCAGCAAAGCCGAAGTGGGCGCCATCAAGGCCTTCATCAGCAGCAAGGTGGACCGCTACCGGGTGGCCTACGGCAGCACGGTGGAGAGCTTTCCGCGCCAGTGCGTGCTGGTGGGCACGACGAACGAAGACACGTACCTGCGCGACCGCACGGGCAACCGCCGATTCTGGCCGGTGCCCGTGCGGCGGCAGATCAACACCGAGTGGGTGGCAAAGTACCGTGAGCAGCTGCTGGCCGAGGCCTTTGCGCTGTACCAGCAGGGCGAGCGCTACACCCCGGCCGCCGATGAGGAGGCGCGGCTGTTCCACCCCATGCAGGAATCCCGATTGGTCGAGACGGCGGTCGAGAGCGAGCTGCTGGCCGTGTTGACGCGCAAGCCGGTGCCCAACGCCAGCGGGCCGATGAGCTTTGTGCACGGCGAGGCGGTGTTTGTGACCATCGCCCAGCTCGTACAGGCCCTGGGGGTGGATGCCGCCAAGGCACCGCCCGGGCTGCAAGGGCAGATCACGGCCTGGCTCAAGCATGAGGGCTGGGAGCGGGTGAAAAAGCAGATCAACGGCACGCGGGCCTGGGGGTTTCAGCGCCCGGCGGTGTGGCCGCCAAAAGACCGCGCCACGGGCCTTGACCAGGCTGAGGGCGCGCTCGATGAAGACGCACCCAGCACCGCCCCGGCAGCACCTGCCGTGCAGGCGCCTGCAAGCCCGGCTGCGGCCTTCTTGGCCCAGCAGGAAGGGGACGATGCGCCGTTCTGACGCCGGCCGGGCTGTGCCCTGCCATACCACCGCAGCGCCCGAAACGCGCTGCACCGCACACCGAGGGGGAGGCGTGATTCGCGCCTCGGTGCCAGCACGGGGCGCGCGCCGCCCTGTCTGCGGTGCAGTGACGGGGATGGCCTGCCACGCGCCCATGTCGTAGTGGCCAAGTGTCCACGGTGTCCACGCATTTGCATGGACACCACCAGCAACCCCAATTCCCCCAAGACCGGAGTTGAGGCTGCTGCATTGCCCAAGGCCTGCGGCATGGGCACCGCACTCCCAATGGTGCGGGCGGGCGCAGGCAGGCGCAGGCACGCCCGCGCTCGCGGGTGCGCAAACCACCCACCTGTGATCTCTATGGAAAAGGATGGACAGCATGGACACCAGGACAGCAGCAACTGGCACGGCGGTGATTGATGGGCGCGCACCGACCGAAGACATCGTGCGTGCGGCGCGCATTCAGTACGGGCTGGACACGCTCAAGACCCACATGCCCAACGTGTACGCGCTGATCAAGGAAAAGGCGGAGCGCTACGGCGGCCAGGTGTACGCGCTGGTGCGGCGCGGCTTGGCGGGAGAGCAGGGATGCTTCTACGCATTCGAGGCCGGGCATGTGCTGGGCCAGCCCTTGGGCGTACTGGAGCCGATCAAGAACGACACCGCAGGCTTTCTGGTGCACTTTGGCTGTGCATACGTGTGCATCTTCGGCAAGCTGCAAGAGCCTGCCGCCGCGGGGGCCTGATGCGGCGACTGGAACACGTCAAGCGGCGGCTGGAGAACTGGGCCATCTGGTCTTCGCGCGGTGCGGGCGGCGGGCGCGGCTTTGCCACGCGCTCGGTGCTGGCCAGCGAGGTGTGGTCGCGCGGCAGCTACAACCATGTGCCGATCCCGGTGTTTGAGGAAGAGGCGGCAGAGACAGAGCAGGCGGTGCGTGCGCTCAAGCTCGGCAAGGGCCATCTGTTCGTCACGCTGGAGTGCATCTACCTGAAAGACCTGGGCATCCGGGCCACTGCGCAGCGCATGCACCGCAGCGAATCCACCATCAAGGCGCAGCTGGCCCAGGCCGACCACTTCATTGATGCCTGGCTGCAGGACCGCGCGGCTGAGGCCGACCGCAAGCGTGCCGCGCAGGCAGCATCCGAGGCGCGGGCCAAGGCGCTATAGACGCGCGAGGGGGTTTTACACCTTAGACCTTTTCGGTACATTTCAGGCACGGTGTTCGTATTGCGTCTCCACCCGCGAACGAACGCTGGCAACTGCGGAACCCCGGCAGGCGAGAGCTTGTCGGGGTTTTTCTTTGCCTTCATGTGTGGCGGTTGGACGTGTGGGCGCTTTGCTTCGGCACCGAATGCCCGCAGCCGTCACACATTAAGGTGAATCAATCGAGGCGAGATCATCAGTCTGCGCGCATCCTCGACTTCAGCGTAGAGGCACGCCCCGCAGGGGTCTGGTGCCAGCCATATATGCCCATCTCTGCACCACGCCCCTGCACACATCCCGGCTGTGGGGTGTTGGTGCGAGATGGCACTGGCCGTTGCCCCAAGCACCCCAAGCCGCAGTGGGCCAAGCCGATCACGGCGACCAAGCGCATGACCGGCCGCAAGCTGCAGGCCGCGCGCGCCGCACTGTTTGCGCGCGAGCCGCTCTGTGCTGAGTGCCAGCGCAACGGGCGCGTGACGCTTGCCGCGCACCGTGACCACATCGTGCCGCTGGCCGAGGGCGGCGCCGACGATGACAGCAACGTGCAAGGCCTGTGCGTGGACTGCCACGACGCCAAGAGCAAGGCGGAACGCGCGCGCGGTGTGCGCCGCGCATGGGCAGGCTACCGCGAACCCTGACCCGCGCGGCCCAGGGGGAGGGGGGGGTCAAAAGTCTGGCCGCCCACGGCGGAAACCGACCGGTCCCTCGTTTTTTTGCGCGCGCAAGTTTTGGGAGGGGGGGTATTCCCCTGGCGGGGTGTTTGGAGGTTCGACATGACAGGTTCTCGTGGTCCGCTGCCGAAGCCGACGGCGCTGAAACTGCTGGAGGGCAACGCGGGGAAGCGCCCGCTCGACCTGGCGGCAGGGGTGAACCCGCGCATCGAGATCCCCAGCCCGCCCAAGCACCTCGGGATTGAGGCGCGGAAAGAATGGAAGCGCATCACGCCACTGCTCGAAGAGCTGGGCTTGATCAGCGGCCTGGACCGTGCGGCGCTTGCGCTGTACTGCCAGGCCGCAGGACGACTGGCCGAGCTGGAGACAGCGTTCAACGGCCAGGTGCAGCGCATGGTCGACGAGGGCATGGACTACGCCGATGCCGTCTACAAGGCCAGCTACGCAGTGACGCCCTCGGGCTACGCCCAGCAGAGCGTCATCGTGCAGCTGATCGGCAAGCACCGCGAGCAGCTCAACCGCTACCTGATGCACTTCGGCCTCAGCCCTGCCGCCCGTGGTCGGGTGCAGGCCAGCAACTACGTACAGCCCACGCTGCCCGGCATCGAGCCCAAGCCCGCAGAGGCCAAGGGCTTCGCCCTGTTCACCAACCCCGCCCGCTGACCATGACCACCGAGTACATCGAGCGCGCCCAGCAGTACATGCGCGACGTGCTGGAAGGCCGCGAGGTCGCGTGCAAGTGGGTGCGCCTTGCCGTCCAGCGCCAGGCCAACGACCTGCAGCGCGCGCCCGGCGAAGACTGGCCCTGGGTGTTTGATGAGCACCTGGCCTCGCGCCCGTGCGCCTTCATCGAGCTGCTGCCGCACATCAAGGGCAAGTGGGCGCGCGAAGGCCGCTCCATCGCGCTGGAGCCCTGGCAGTGCTTCGTGCTGACCACCGTGTACGGCTGGGTGCACCGTGAAACCCGGCTGCGCCGCTTCTTGGAGGTGTACGAAGAGATCGCGCGCAAGAACGCCAAGAGCACCAAGGGCTCCGGCCTGCTGCTCTACATGCTGGCCGCCGATGGCGAACACGGTGCCGAGTGCTACACCGCCGCCACCACGCGCGACCAGGCCCGCATCGTGTTCGACGATGCAAAGGCCATGGCAGAGCGCTCGCCCGGCCTGCGCACGCACCTGGGCGTGGCCATCATGCAGCACAGCCTGACCGTGGCGCACACCGCCAGTAAGGCCGCGCCGCTGGCAGCAGAGGGCAGCACGCTCGACGGGCTCAACGTGCACTTCGCGCTGCTCGATGAGCTGCACGCGCACAAGACCCGTGCCGTGTACGACGTGATCGACACCGCCCGCGGCGCGCGCGAGCAGTCGCTGCTGTGGACCATCACCACCGCGGGCACCGACCGCAGCGGCATCTGCTACGAACGGCGCACGCATGTCACCAAAATCCTCGACCGGGTGATCCACGACGAACGTGTGTTCGGCATCATCTACACCATCGACGAAGGGGACGATCCTTTCGACCCGGCGGTGTGGCCCAAGGCCAACCCCAACTTCGGCAAGTCCGTGCAGGCCGACGAAATGGCCGCGCAGGCCAGCAAGGCCGCCGCCATGCCCAGCGCGCTCAACAACTTCCTGACAAAGCGCCTCAACGTCTGGGTGTCGGGGGAATCGCCCTGGATGGACATGCGCGCCTGGGACCGCTGTGGCACGCGTGCCGTCAGCATCGACACCATCCCCGATGGGGCCAAGGTCTACATGGGGCTCGATCTCGCGCAGCGCAAAGACTTCGCGGCCCTGGCGCTGGCCTGGCAAGACGAAGCCACGGGCACTTGGGGCGTGTGCACACGTCTGTACTTGAACGAGCTGGCAGTGCAGGAAAGCGGCAACGCCCACCTGGCAGGCTGGGCGCGCCAGGGCTTCGTGCAGGTCACCGACGGCGACCTGACCGACTTCGACTGCCTGGCCGATGACATGCGCAAGTATTGCCGCCGCTTCGACGTGCAGGAGATCGCCTTCGACCCGGCGCTGTCCATGTACTTCGCGGGCAAGTTGATCGAGGAAGGCCTGCCGCTGGTCGAGATCCAGCAGCGCGCCGTGTTCTTCACGCCCGTGCTGATCCAGGTCGAGAACCTGGTGCGCGAAGGCAAGCTGCAGCACGACGCCAACCCGGTCATGGCCTGGATGATCAGCAACCTGGTGGTCAAGCAGAGCAAGTTCAACGAACTGATGACGCCGACGAAAGAGCGGCCCGAGAACAAGATCGACGGCCCCATGGCCATGCTCATGGCCCTCGGCCGCGCGCTGGCCAACGAGCCAAGTACCGTGATTGAGGAAGGCTTTGTGCTGCTATGACCACCTGGAACGAAGTGCAAGCCAAAGCCGCCCAGCCGGGCTCGCGTGTCTTGACAGAATGGCGCGCCCAGCAGGAGGCGCAGCGCATGATCCGGAATGCAAGCAACGGCGCCTCGGAGGTCATCGCCAGCAGCGATCCCCGAGTGGTTGAGTTGCTGCTTGGTGGCGCAGTCGGGGCCGCTGGCATGGCATTGACGCCTGAAAGCGCGATGCGTGTCTCTGCGGTCTACGCCTGCGTGACACGGATTGCCGGCGCCATTGCGGCCATGACGGCCAAGATCTACCGCCGCGTGCCCGGTGGCCGGGATGAGGTGCTTGACCATCCCTTCTGGTGGCTGCTCAACGAAGAGCCTACGCCCAGATTCACCAGCGCGAGCATGTGGGAGAGCACCCTGGCCAAGATGCTCTTGCGCGAGAGCGGTCATTGCTTCATCGCGCGTAGCCGCTCCGGGGCGGTGCGAGAACTGATCCCGCTGCCGTGGGAGGCCGTCAGCCCGCGCCGCGTAGAGCAGGACGGCAGCAGCCGTCTTCGGTACGACGTGCAGGATGTGCGCACCTTCGGGGTCGACCAGGATGACATGCTGCACTTCCCGGGATTTGGCTTCGATGGCTTGCGGGCCATGAGCGTGCTGCAGTACGCAGCGCGCAATGCCGCTGGCAACGCAGCCGCCATGGACGAGTACTCGGGACGATTTTTCCGCGAAGGATCGCACCCGAGCGTGGTGCTTGAAGTTCCGGGGGCCATGAAGGAGGAGGCAATTGCCAACCTTCAGACTGCCTATGCCAACAAGTACGGCGGCCTCGACAACGCCCATCGGCTTCCGCTGGTCTTGACCAACGGCATCACGGCCAAGCCGGTCACCATCAACGCAGCAGACGCGCAGCTGCTGGAGGCGCGGCAGTTCCAGGTGACCGATATCGCCCGGGCCTTCGGGGTGCCACCGCACCTCATCGGTGATGCGTCTGGCTCTACCAGTTGGGGCAGCGGGCTCGAGGAGCAGAACCGAGCATTTCTCGCCTACACGTTGAGCCAACACCTCCAGCGCATTGAGCAGGAGCTGAACCGCAAACTGTTCCGCCGCGCAGGGTTGTACATCGAATTCGACCGCGAAGGATGGATGGAGGCCAACAGCAAGGCCCAAGGCGACTACTACCGAGCAGCCATTGGAGGCCCAGGCAGTGGCCCTGGCTGGATGACGCCCGACGAGGTTCGAGCGCGAAAGTACCTCAAGCCCAAGGGCGGCGACAGCGACAAGCTGTACTCCCCGCCTATGGAGCCACCCAAGAAACCCACCACCGGAGAACCGGCACCATGAAACAGCTACTCAACCTGCTGCGCACCAACGGACTGGTGCCGCGCTCTCCGCTCAACGTAGTTCGCAACGAAGCGACGGGCGAGTATGTCTTCTACCTGTACGACGTCATCTACGACGGGGGCGACTGGGGCGTGAGCGCCATGGATGTGATCAGCGCCATCGCCAACGTGGAAAAGGGCGGGACTTTGCGCATGCGCATCAAGAGCCCGGGCGGCGATGTGATGGAAAGCAAAGCCATCGTCACTGCCATGCGCGAGTTCATGGCCTCCGGGGGCAAGATCATCACCCAGGTGGACTCGCTGGCCGCCAGTTGCGCCAGTTGGATCGCACTGACCGCCAACGAGATCGAAATTGCGGACGGTGCGTTCATCATGATCCACAAGGCCACCTCCGGTGGCTGGGGTACGGACAACGAACTGCGCAAGGTGGCCGACGTGCTCACCATAGTCGAGCGCTCCATCGTCGATGTGTATGCCTCTGTCACCAAGAAGCCGGCAGAGCAGATCCAGCAATGGATGGACGCAGAGACCTGGTTCACAGCAGATGAAGCGGTAGCCAACGGCTTTGCCACCCGAGTCACCTCGCGCTTGGCAGACGTTCCGACCAACCTGGCCAACATCAGCTGGAACCTCAGCGCCTACAACAACGCCCCCAAGGCGTTGCTGGAACCGCCCCAGCCCCCGGCGTTGGATGTCGACGCCATCATCGAAAACAACCGGCGCCGTATGCGGCTGCTGGATCTGAACGCCTAGCGCTTCCGCGCCAGCGTCACGGCCCCCACGGCTTGCCCTGGGGGCCTTTTTCTTTGGTCACTCACGAAAGGCAAACCATGACCATTCAGCAACTGCGGGAGCGCCTGGGCGCTCTGAAGAAGGAAGCCCGTAACCTGCTCGAGAACAAGGGCTCCGCCACCTGGACGAAGGAAGAGCAGGAAAAGTTCGACAACTTGGCCGACGAAGCCGAGCGTGTTGAGCGCCAGATCGAGGCCCACCAGCGCCTCATGGACAACGAAGCGGAAGAATCCTTCCGTGATGTGCCCAGCCGCCAGCCTGGCGTGAATGGAAGGCCGCAGAACGCGGCCGTCCAGGCTTACGAGCTCTTCCTGCGGAAGATGACCAACCGGCTCACGCCGGAAGAAATGCTGGCCATCCGCAACACCATGAGCACCACCACGGGCTCCGAAGGTGGCTTCACCGTGCAGCCTGTTGTGGCCAGCACGCTGATCGAGGCACTGCGCGACTTTGGTGCGATGCGCCGTCTGGCCAGCCGCGAAGTCACCACGACTGGCGCGGACATGTCCTACCCCAGCACCGACGGCACCAGCGAAGAGGGCGAAATCATCGCCCAGAACGCCTCCGCGACGGACCAGGACGTGACCTTCGGCACGGTGCCGCTCAACACCTTCAAGTTCTCCAGCAAGGTGGTGGTGGTCCCCATCGAGCTGCTCCAGGACTCCAATGTGGATGTGGTGGCTCTGGTCAACCGTCGCCTGCGCGAGCGTATTGGCCGCATCCAGAACCGCATGTTCACGACGGGCACCGGCACCGGTCAGCCGTTTGGCGCTGCTGTCGCCGCCACCGCTGGCAAGGTGGGCGCTACGGGGCAAACGGCCACGGTGACCTACGACGATCTGGTCGACCTGGTGGACTCCATCGACCCGGCCTATCAAAACGAGCTGCTGCGCTTCCAGTTCGGTCAAACCGTTCGTCGCATTGTGCGCAAGATCAAAGACACGGCGGGCCGTCCGATCTGGACGCCCAGCTACGACGAAGGCATGAGCGCCAAGACGCCCGATCTGCTGCTGGGCTACCCGGTGGAGATCAACAACCACATGCCCACGCCGGCCGCCAACGCCAAGTCCATCTTGTTCGGTGACCACACCAAGTACATCGTGCGCGACGCGATGGACCTGACGCTGTTCCGTTTCGAAGACTCGGCCTACATGAAGAAGGGCCAGGTGGGCTTCATGGGCTGGGCTCGCGCGGGTGGCAACCTCACGGACGCCAATGCCCTCAAGGCCTATCAGCACTCGGCCACCTGATCGCAGGCTCAGACACCCCCGCCGCCATCAGGCGGCGGGCCCCTTCCCCTTCTAGTGAGTTCACCCCATGTCCACCACCAAAGTCACTTTGGTCGCCCTTGCGGCCATTGCCGCAGGCACCCTCGCAGCCGACCAGCCGGAGATCCTCGCGGGCGATCAGTTCGATGTGTCCGATAGCGTCGCGGCCACCCTCGTTGCCGAGGGCAAGGCTCAGGCTGTCGCTCCGGCCACGCCTGCCCGCAGCGGCAAACCTGTGCGCGTTCGCCTGCTGGCTGACAGTGAGCACGGGCGCGCAAACGACGTAGCGGAGCTGCTGCCCGAGGTCGCTCGCGCGCTTGTCAAAGCCGGGCTGGCCGACGATGACAAGGCTGCCGTGTCCTACGCCGCCACCCTCCCGCAAAACCAACCCAAGGCCAAGTCTGCTCGCACCTGAGCAGGCCCCTTCGCCATGCCCTGCGCGCAGGGCATGCCAAAGGCGGACCCCACCCATGCCCACCATCAAGATCACCGACGCCACCGTCGAGCCCCTCACGCTGGCCCAGGCCAAAGACCACCTGCGCGAGACGCTCGACGATGCCGGCAACGACGCGCTCATTGCCAGCCTCATCACCGTCGCCCGACAGGCGGCCGAAGACCGGCTGCAGCGCACCCTGCTGCAGACCACCTGGGAGCACACGCGCAGCGCGTTCCCGGTGGGCGGCGCGCCCATCGCGCTGCCCATGCCGCGCATCATGGCCGTAGCCAGCGTGCAGTACCGCGACCCGGCCGGTGCCCTGCAAACCCTGCCGCCCTCGGCCTACCAGCTCGCGCCCGGGGCCGAGCCGGGGCAGCTCTGGCCCACGCCGGGCACCGTGTGGCCCTCTACCCAGGCGCAGCACCCCGCGGCCGTGGTGGTGCGCTACACGGCCGGCTACGGCACGCAGGCGGCCGACGTTCCCGCGCCCATCGTGCAGTGGATCAAGCTGGCCCTGACCGACCTGTACCAGCGCCGCGCGCGCAGCAGCGACAAGCCTGCCGTGCCCCACCAGTTTGCCGACGCGCTGCTCGACGTGCACCGCGTGCTGGAGGTCTGACCCATGAACGACCCCGGCGAACTCAACGACCTGGTGCTGTTGCAAACGCCCGGCACCATGCAAGACGCCGCGGGCCAGCCGCTTGCCACCTGGACCACCGTGGCCCGCGTGTGGGCCGACGTGCGCTACCAGACCGGCCTGGAGCGCGTGCGCGCCGGTGCCGTCAGCACCGTGGTGCAGGCTTCGGTGCGCATCCGTTGGCGGCCCGGCGTCACGCCAGCGCAGCGCCTGGTGCTTGATGGCCGGCCCATGGCCATCAAGTCCGTGCTGCCCGACCGCGAGAAAGAACACCTCGACCTGGTGTGTGAGGAACTGCAATGACGCTATCCGTCTCGTTCGACTTCAAGGGCATCACCGACAAGCTGGACGCCATCACCCAGGCGGCCGAGGCCAACACGCGCAAGGCCGCCCAGGCGGGCGCTCAGGTCTTGTACGAAGAGGCCCGCCAGCGCGCACCCGTCTCCAAAGAAACGCACTACACCAAGGGCAAAAAGCAGGTCTTCCAGCCCGGCAACCTGCGCGCCGCCATCTACCAGGCGTTTGCCGACGATGAGTCCGGCAAGGCCCGCAGCGTGTACCGCGTCAGCTGGAACAAGCGCAAGGCCTTCTACGGCCAGTTCGTCGAGTTCGGCACCGTCAAAATGGCCGCGCGCCCCTTCATCCGGCCTGCATACGACGCGCGGCGCGACGAAGCCGTCACCGCCGTCAAGGCCGTCATGCTCGACGCAGTGCGGGGGGCGCTCAATGGCCGCTGAAACCCTGCTGCCCAGCCTGCTCGGCCCCCTGGTGGGCGGCCGGGTGTACCCCGACGTGGCGCCCGAGGGCGCGGGCCTGCCGCGCATCGTCTACCAGCAGGTGGGCGGCCAGGCGCTGGTGTACCGCGAAGGCACGCTGCCCACCCGCGAAAACGGCCGCTACCAGGTGGCCTGTTGGGCCGCCACCCGGCTGGAGGCCGTGGCCCTGGCCCAGCAGATCGAAGCCGCCCTGGTGGCCACCGCCGCCATGCAGGCCGAGCCCATCGGCGCACGCCTCTCGCGGCAAGACCCCGACACCAGCCTCTACGGCTGCCAGCAAGACTTTTCCATCTGGTCACCGCGATAGCGGCGGCCGCACGTTGCCCGCAAGGGCGTCCCTGTCAGCCCACCGCCCGGTGGGCTTTTTTTTTGAAAGGCCCAACCATGGCTCGTACCCCCAGCGGCACGCTCACGAGCGTCGCCACCGCGTTCGCCACCTCGCGCGCCGTCTCTGCTATCTCCAACGCTGCCGAAGCGGTGTGCACCAGCGCCGCACACGGCCTGGTGGTCGGTGACATCGTGGAAATCCAGTCCGGCTGGGCGCGCCTGCACAAGCGCGCCTTCCGCGTCAAAACCGTGCCCGATGCAAACAGCTTCGTGCTTGAGCTGGCCGACACCAGCAACACCAACCTGTTCCCGGCGGGTGGTGGTGCAGGCTCGGTGCGCAAGGTCAACACCTGGGTGCAGCTCAGCAGCACCATGAAGTTCTCCAGCTCCGGCGGCGACCCCAAGAAGGTGAACTACAAGTTCCAGGAGTCCGATATCGAGTACTCGCTGAACGACGGCTTTACTCCGGTGGACCGCACGTTCGAAATGGACGCCGACTCCATTGGCAGCCCCGGCTACGTGGCGCTCAAACAGCTCACCGACGTGCAGACCGACACCATCATCCGACGCGTGGCCAAGAGCGGCGCGGTCTCGCTGCTGCCGTGCACCCTCAGTCTCAACGAAGAGGAGATCGAGCAGGACGGCCAGATCGTCACCGTGCGCGTGGCCGTCAGCGGCAACAACCGCACCACCCGCTACGCCTCCTGATCCCCGGGCCGCAAGGCCCTCCACCCCGCACCGACCCGGCCTCGTTCGCTCTCTCGCAGGAGCGGCGGGGTCGGGCACGGGCATGTCTTCACTCCTGCGAAAGACCCACCATGTCCGACACCAAAGCCAGCATCCCCGCCAAAAAGCTCACCGCGCTCAATGAGCAGGTGGCAGCCTTCACGCTCCCCGTGCAAATCACCCGCCTGGACGGCGAGCCCATCATCATCGAACTGCAGTGCAAGGCCCTGCGCAAGACCGAGTGGAGCAAGCTCAAAGACCAGTACTTCGAGCAGCTCAAGCCCGCCGCCGCCCCCGCTGCCGAGGGCGAGACGCCCGAGCGCAAGACCGTCGAGGCCGTTGCGGCGGAAGCGCTCAAGCGCGAAGCCGCGCTGATGCTCAAGTTCGCCACCGGCTGGGGCCTGTCCGACCCGTTCACCGCTGAAAAGCTCGAAGAGCTGGAAGACCGTTTTGGCGGCGCCATGAGCGCAGCCGTGGCCGCCTACGACGAGGCCATCTACCGCGGCCGCCTGGGAAACTGAAGGCCGCCGCCCGCGCGCTGACCGAGCCCCCCATCACAGCGCGCGAGGCGGCAGAGGCCGGCTTCGAGCTGGAGGACTACGACACCGAAGAGGTGCCCCTCTGGCCCGACAACGCCCAGGCGGTGGCCACCTTCGCCCGCCTGGGCACCCGCTGGGCGTACGGCCCATCGGGCGCACCTGTCGGCCTGCGATGGGAGGCCATCTACCCACTGCTCGACCGCATGGGCCTCAGCAATGAGGCCTGGTCAGACCTCGTGCGTGACCTTGAGGTCATGGAGTCCGAGGCCCTGGCCGTCGCACAAGAAAACCGGCGCGACTGACCGCGCCCCACACCACCACCAGCCCGCCTCGCGCGGGCTTTGTCTTTTGGGGGCACCATGACCGCAGACAACGGCGACCTCTCCGCCGACATCAAGATCGGTGCCGACGCCTCGGGCGTTGAAGTCGGCGTGGGCCGCGCCAAGCGCTCGCTGGCCGAGCTGGGGGCCGCTGCCGACCAGGCTGGCCGCCAAGGCGGCGAGGGCATCAACGCCATCGGCGCCGGGGGCGAGGGCGCAGCCCGCAGGCTGGACGCGGCCACCCGGCAGATGGTCAACAGCCTGCAGCGGCAGATCGCTGCCACCGAGGCCGGAGGCACCGCCACCCGCCAGTACCAGGAAACCATCGCCCGCCTGCGCGGCGCAGACCTCAACGTCCTGCGCCCCTACCTTGAGCAGCTCGACCAAGCCAAGCAGAAGGCCGATGACGCGAGCCGCGCCACCTCCTCGCTCGGCAGCTCCTTCAGCCTGCTCAACGGTGCCGCATCGCTGGCGGGTGCGGCCGTGGGGACTTTGCTCAGCACCCTGTCCGTGGGTGCCGTCACGGCCTTCGTGCGCGGCATCAATGATGGAGTGGATGCCCTCAACGATGTGAAGGACGCGACCGGCTCCACCATCGAGAACATCAGCGCACTGGAAGACGTGGCCCGCCGCGCAGGCGGCACGCTGGACGTGGTGTCCACGTCCATGGTCAAGCTCAACCAGGCCCTGGCAGACGCCAAGCCTGGCAGCCAGCAGGCGCTCATCCTCAAACAGCTCAATCTCGACGCCGCAGAGCTGCGGCAGCTTGACCCGGCTGAAGACCTGCTGCGAGTGGCCACGGCCCTCTCGCAGTTTGCCGACGACGGCAACAAGGCCCGTGCGGTGCAAGAGCTGTTCGGCAAAAGCCTGCGCGAGGTGGCGCCCTTCCTGAACGACCTGGCCGAGAAAGGCCAGCTCGTGAGCACCGTCACGGCCGCCCAGGCGGCAGAGGCCGAGCGGCTCAACAAACAGATCTTCGAGCTGGAAAAGATGGCGCTCGACGCCTCCCGCGCGCTGCTCGACCGCATGATGCCCGGCCTGCTGCAGGTGATGGGTGCCATGCGCGACGGCGTGCGCGAAGGCGGCCTGCTGCTGGGCGTTTACCGCGGGCTGTCAGAGTTTGCGGGCATCGCCTTCGGCACTGACAAGCTGGGAAAAGACATATCGGCCGCCAAGTCTGCTGCGGCCGAGATCCAGCGCATCAACGGCCTCATGATCGGCGTGCAAGCCACGCTCGAGCGCGACCCTGGCAACGCCACCGCACAGCGCAGGCTGGACTCCCTGCGCGCCCAGCTGGAGGCCGTACAACGCCAAGCCATGGCCGCCACCGATGCCATCAAGGGCGCCGTGGGCGTCAAGCCGCCAGAGGCCGAAGAGGCAAGAAGTACGCTGGACGTACCAGACGCCACGGACCTCAAGGCCCGCGAAGACGCCGCCCGCAAGGCCGCTGAGGATCGCAAGCGCGAGATTGCCGAGCGCATCAAGCTCATCAACGAACTGGCAGGCCTTTCAGGCAGCTTCCAGCAAGACTGGGCGCGCCTGACGGCCATGTACCAGGAGGGGCAGATCAGCCTCGACCAGCTCACCAAGGCCCAGGCCGATCTGCTGGCGAAGCAGCCTGCCATCAAGGCCGCAGCCGATGAGGAAGCCAAGGCCCGCGAGGCCGCCACCAAAGCGGCGCAGGCGGCTGCCGACGTGCGCCGCAAGGAAGCCGACGACATCAGCGCCTGGATTCGCGCGCAAGAGGCCGCAGCGGCTGCGGCCCTGCAGTCCGTCAACCAGCGTGCCCAGGCGCTGCGTGATGAAGAGGCCGCCGTCGAGCTGGCGCGTGTGCAGAACATCAGCCTGGCCGAAGCCATCGAGCAGGTCGCCATTGCGCGCCTGCGCGAAAAGCAGGCCGGCTTCTACGAAGGCTCCGAGGGCTACGAAGCCATCGAGCGCGAGATCGCAGCACGCAAGGAACTGGCCGAGCTGGTGGCGGGCAAGGCTCAGCGCGAAGCCGCAGCCGATGCCGCGCGCGAGGCAGAGCGCGAGTGGAAACGCACGGCGGACAGCATCGAGCAAAGCCTCACCGACGCCTTGCTGCGCGGCTTCGAGTCTGGCAAGGGCTTTGCCCGCAACCTGCGCGACACGCTGGCCAACATGTTCCGCACCCTGGTGCTGCGGCCCGTCATCAGCGCCATCGTCAACCCGGTGGCGCTGGGTATCACCAGCCTGCTGGGCTTTTCTGGTCCGGCAGCTGCTGCAGCGTCTGCAGGTGGCGGGGCGCTGAGCACCGTGGGCTCCATCGCAAGCGGCGCCAGCCTGCTGGGCGGTGGCTTCGGCATGGGTCTGCGCGCAGGCCTTGGCGGGCTCTTCGGTGAGGCCGGGCTGTTCGGAACCCTCGACGCTGGCTTCACCGCCCTTGGGGCCGGCAACATCGCGGGCGGCCTGGGCACCATTGCGGGCGCGCTCGGCCCCATCATGCTGGGCGTCACAGCTCTGCTGTCCATTGCCAAGGCCACCAAGGGCGAAAGCCGCTCTGGCGGGCAGTACTCCTACGTCTTCGACGATGGCGTGCTGACGAACAACCGCCGCGGCACCAGCACCATCACCAGCGACCGCGGCGCGGTGTATTTGGAGGGTGCTGGCTTCGGCGCAGGCAAGTACGACGAAGACGCGGTAAAGCAAGCGATCAACGGCACGGTGGGCAGCATCAACGCGCTGTTCAAAGGCCTGGGCTCCAGCCTGTCGCTCACGGCGTTTCAGGCAGGCTTCGAGACCTCGGGCAAGGGCCGCGGCGGTGTGTTCGCGGGCGGCACGCTGTCCGATGGGCAGACCTTCGGTGAGTCCGGCAAGGGCGACAACTACGCGGGCACGCTGTTTGAACAGACCAGCACGCAGTCGCCCGACATGAAGACCGCGCTGGAGAACTTCTCGCTTGACCTGAAGCAAGCCACCATCCAGGCACTGCAGAAGGCGGGCGACATTCCGCAGGCGATCAAAGACAAGATCGCCAACATCGACGCGGAACAGCTCAGCAACGAAGCCGCCGACGCGCTGCTGCTCGCCATCAACGCCCAGATCGAGGGCGTGTCGCGCCTGCGCGATGCGTTCGACACCATGGGCTTGGAAGACCTGGCCGACATCGCCTTTGATGCAGCTGCAGGCCTTGCCGAGGCTGCTGGAGGGTTCGACAAGCTGCTGCCCGCGCTGGATCGGTACTACCAGAACTACTACAGCGAGGAAGAGCGGCGCGCGAACCTGCAGCGCCGGGTGGATGAGCAGTTCGACAAGCTGGGCATCAGCAAGCCGCAGGGCCGTGATGAGTACCGCCAGCTGGTCGAAGACAACATCCGCCGCGCGGAAGAGCAGCGCAAGGCGCGGGACCAGCTGGTCTCCACCTTCATCAAAGACCCCGGCAGCCTGGTCACGGGCGGCGGGGTCGAGGCGCTGAGCAAGCTGCCCGGCCTGTCGGGGCTCGACCCTGCGCTGCTGGGCAACGGGCCTGCAGACCCGGCGCGCCAGGAGGCGCTCAACGCCTTCATGAGCGATCTGGGCAAGGTCTTCGCCAGCGGCAAAACGCCGGCAGAGATCGAGACCAGCGTGTCCGACCTGGTGCGCCTGAACAGCGCCGTGTTGGGCATGGGGGACGATGCGGCCACTACGGTGGCGGCCTTGCTGGAGGTGGGCGATGCCTTTGCCGAGCTGAACGACAGCGCAGAGCAGATCGCGCAACGCGAGCGTGACGCCCGCGAGGCCGCATACCGGTCGCTCGAACGGGCCGTGGCGGCAGAGCGCAATGCGCTCGACCAGCGGCTGCAGATCGCGCGCGACCTAGTGTCCAAAGTCTCGGGCGTGTTCGACCTGCTGCGCGATTCGGTTGCCAGCCTGTACGCCGACGTGGAAAGCACTGCGCTGCAAAGCGCAGAAGAGGGCCGGGCCTTCATCGCCAACGCGGCGGCCACAGCCGCCGTCACCGGCGCCCTGCCGGGCCGCGATGATCTGGACGCCGCCATCCGCGCGGCCACGGCGGGCATCAGCGACGAGGCGCTCACCACCTTCGAGCGCGACCGTGCGCGACTCATCCTGGCCGGCCAGCTCTCGCAGCTGGAAGACCAGGCGGGCGCGCAGCTGTCGGCCGCAGAGCGGCAGATCATCGAGCTGGAGGCCCAAGGCAAGCAGCTGGACGATCTGCTGCAGTACTACCGGGACCAGATCGACATCGCCAACGGCAACCTGGAAGCCACGGTCAGCGTGGAACAGGCCGTGCGCGACATCGAGAAGATCCTCACCAAGTCCGACACGCCGACAGGCGAGGGCGGTGCGGGTGGGGCTGCTGGTGGTGGCGGGAGCGGCGCTGTTTTTGGGCTCAATACAGCACCTGCTGCGGGCTACACGATCAGCGAGACAGGTCTGCGCACCTACGACGATGGCTCCACCTACCAGCTCACTGAGAGCGAGCTGGACCTGTACCGGCGAGGCCTCCTCGGCAAGCCGGTGCTTTCCACCGCGATCCCCAGGCTGGCGACCGGCACGAACTATGTCCCGCGCGACATGTTCGCGCAGATCCACGAAGGCGAGGCCGTGGTGCCCAAGGCGTTCAACCCTTGGGCGCAGGGCGCCGCGCCCGTGGGCAGTGCCGACCTGGTGACCGAGCTGCGCGCCCTGCGTGACGAAGTGGTGGAGCTGCGCGGCCAAGTGTCGTACGGCAATGCCATCAACAAGCAAGCGGCCGATGCGCTGCAGAACAACGGCCAGCCGCTGCGTGTGGAGGTGATTACGTGAGTGCAAGCATCCTTGTCCCCATCGCCATCACCGACGCCATGCTGGGCGCGGGCACCACCGTGCCCGAGCCCGACACGGCGGCCGGTGAGGTGGCCTGGGTCTCGGGGGCCACGTATGCGCTGGGCGACCGGCGCATACGTGCCACCACCCACCGCGTGTACGAGTGTGTGCAGCCCCACACGGGCCGCACCGCGCT
Source organism: Burkholderiaceae bacterium (assembly GCA_046289925.1). Taxonomy (GTDB): domain Bacteria; phylum Pseudomonadota; class Gammaproteobacteria; order Burkholderiales; family Burkholderiaceae_C; genus Acidovorax_G. Next base: position 21,018 of record JBKBUN010000008.1, read on the forward strand.
GCCCGAGGCCGATGGCAAGTTCTGGCTGGACGCAGGCCCCACCAACCGTTGGGCGCCGTTCGACGTGTACGTGAACACCGGAGCCGCCGGCACCACGAGCATGACCTACGTGCTCACGCCGCCGTTCTTCAACGCGCTGCGGCTGTACGGCCTGGTCGGCACTGGCATCGTCATCACGCTGCGCGACAGCCCGGGCGGCGCCGTCATCTACCGCTACCCGGACAGCGGCACCGCCCGGCTCACCGAGCCGCCCACCGGCTATTGGGACTACTACTTCGGCCGCCGCCGCGCCCTGCGCAAGCTGGTGCTCAATGACCTGCCAGTCCGGCCTGCGGCCGAGCTGACCATCACCATCACCGCCGCTGCAGGCCAGCCGGTGGGGGTGGGGATGATCGCGCTGGGCGATGCCCGTGCGCTGTTCCAGGTTCGTGAGGGGGAGGTAGGCGGCACGCTGGCGGGCTCGCAGGCGGAGCCCACGACCACCGCTTACATCAAGGTCGAGCCAGACGGCACCATCAAGCTGCGCAAGGGTCTCGGGGCCACCAACATGCGCATCACCGTGGCCTTGCCAAGGTCGCAAATGGGCGCCGCCCTGGCCACGATTGAGGAAGTACTCGACGTGCCCGTGTCCGTGCTCGCCACACGCGCTGCTGGCTTCGAGGCGCTCAACACCTTCGGCCTGGTCACTGCATCAGGCACCTACGACAGCAACCAGCGCGGCACGCTGGTCATCAATGTGAAAGGGATCGTTTAATGCCCGTAGCACCCACCCCCGTGGCGGCCCTGTCGGACCCGCCCAACCCCGACAACCGGGCAACCTTCGAGGCACTGGCTTACAGCTTCAACTTGAGCCAACAAGGCATGGTGCCGCAGATGAACGCGCTGGCCACCAACGTCTTCGACAACGCCGCCGAAGCCGCCACCAGCGCCACCACGGCCACCAACGCCGCCGCCAGCGCCACCGCCGCGCGCGATACCGCGCTGGCTGCGGCCAACTTCAAAGGCAACTGGAGCGACCTCACCGGCGCGCTCAACATGCCCGCCTGCGTGCGGCACAACGGGCGCTTTTGGGTGCTGCTGGCCAACCTGGCCAACGTGGCCGCGGCGCAGCCCGGCGTATCGGCCAGCTGGGCCGCGCTCGATGCGGGCACGGTGCCATCGCAGCTCCTCACCACGGCGGGCGCCACCGTCAACGCCGTGGTGGGCGTGCGCTACCTGGTGGCGGCCAACAACGTCACGCTGGTGGTGCCCACCGGCCTCATCAAGGGCGACTACCACGGCGCGCGCTGGATGACTGGCGTGAGCGGCGGCGTCTGGAACTTCGGCACCACACCACTGCGCGGCTGGGCGGCCGGCACGCTCGAAATCGACGTGACCCGCTTCGGCCTCGACCTGTTCTACGAAGACACCACGCGAGGGCTCATCTGACATGACTGCAGCATCTGAACTTTTTGGCACGCGCACTGGCGGGGGCTTCCCTGAGCAGCGTGCATTCAACGCCTCCGGCACTTTTACAGCGCCAGTAACGGCCGACTACCTCATCACAGCCATCGGCGGCGGGGCTGCTGGCCTCAACAACGGCCGCGGCGGCGGCGCAGGCGGTCTGGCGCAGTCCAAGGTCCGGCTGAATGCGGGTGATGTGCTCACTTTCACTGTGGGCGCGGGTGGGGCCTCCAATGGCGCATCAGGAGGCGGCACGACTGTCACCGGCCCGGGGGTTAGTCTGACCGCCAATGGCGGCACGACTACCGCGGGCGGCACGGCCACGGGTGGGAACGTGCGGAACGTGACCGGCGGCGGCTCTGCCAACAACGTTGGGTCTGGCGGCGGTGCTGTTGGGGTCTATGGCGTTGGGTATGGCAGTGCCGCAGGACTCAGCGGCGGTGCGGGCGTTGGGGGTCCATCTATTGGCCGGAACGGGGGAGGGGCGATTGGCTCTGACTTTGGACTTGGCGTCTCCTCTGCTGCGCCAACCTTCTCCGTTCCATTGGGAGCTGGACGCCTTCTGCAGCCGCTTGGCCGTGGAGGGTCGGCATCTGGTATCGGCGGAGAGGTTGGCGGTGGTGGCTGCAGCCCCAGCGGCTCTGGCGGCATGTTTGCAGGCGGTGCCGGCGGAGAGAACTCCGCTCCGGCTGGCGCTGGAGGGCCATTTGGCGGTGGTGGTGGTGGCGGGTCGTCCGTTGCCGCTGGAGCCCCCGGTGGCGTCGGCGGCCTCATCGTCGAGTGGCAGGTTTAAGGGGCATGGGCATGCGTTACGAAATTCTCGACAGCGGCACTGTGGTGGACACCATCATTGCTTCGCCTGAATTTATGGCCGAGCACTACCCTGCAGGCGCGTACCGCCTGGCAGCGGAGCCCCCTGCGCCGCCCGCACCAGAACCCGAGTGGGCCTGGTTCATCGACATTGGGCCGTTTACCGACCGCCTGGGCGCTGCGTCCATGGCCATCGACGTATCGACCGACCCCAAGCTGGTGGCGATCCGCAGCGACTTCGCCCGGCGCAAGTGGATCGACCTCAAAGACCCGCGTGTGGCCGGTGCTGTGCAGTACCTGGCAGGCCAAGCGCACCCGGTGCTGGGCACGCTGGCGCAGCCGCTGCTCACGCCCGCGCAGGCGGCGGTGGTGCTGGGCACCAAGCCCACGCCAGCCGAGAACCTGGCGCTGCGCAAGCTGTACTTCGGGGGCTGACATGCAGGTGGCCTTCTACAAAGGCAAGCGCCGCCTGTTCAATCGCCTCGTGAGCTGGTGGCTGCGCGGGCCGTACAGCCATTGCGAGCTGGTCATACGTGTGGACGAAGCGGGCCGCGCGCACTGCTTGTCGAGCAGCTTCATGGACGGCGGCGTGCGCATCAAGGTGATGTGGCTGGACCCGGCGCACTGGGACTTGGTGCCCGCCCGGCCGCGCATCTCGGCCAGCCGCGCATACCAGTGGGCCTACGACAACGCAGAGGCCGGCTACGACGTGTTTGGCCTGCTGGGCTTTGTCTGGCGCCGCCAGCGCGGCGGGCAGCACCGCTGGTTCTGCAGCGAGGCCGTGGCCGATGTGCTGGGCTACCCAGAGCCCTGGCGCTACGACCCGTGCGTTTTGCATTCGACGCTCGCAGCACAACAACAGCCCGCACAAGCGGGCTTTTTTTATGGGGGAGGGCCTTGATGCCAGAGCCGACATCCACCGCCGCAGGCGTGGCCACAGTGGCCGTTGCTGCGGCTTCCACATCGGCCATCACCGCCTTTGGTGTGCCGCTGGGCCTGCGGGCAGATCTGCTGATTGCCGGATTTGCAGGGAGCCTGGTCGCCATCATCCTCCTCAACACCGTGCCCGGCACGGGCGACACCTGGCGCGAGCTGCTGCGCACCACGCTGCGGCGCATGGCCGTGGCGTGCGCCAGCAGCCTCACGGCGGGCTACCTGTCGCCCCTGGCCCTGCTGGTGGCGGCGCTGCCTGAAAGCCTGCTGCTCGGCACCGCCTTCGCCGTGGGCGGCGGCGCGCAGCAGGTGCTCATGTTCGCCATCAAGCGGCTCAGCGGACAGGCGCAGCCTGGCGGGGGTGCCACCACATGACGCAGGCCCTGCTCATCGTGCACTGGATCGCGGGCCTGATTGTCGTGGCCGAAGCGCTCAACAAGCTCGAGCGCACATCGCCCTGCCGCGTCGGCCTTGGCCGCCGCGAGCGGGCCACCGAGTGGCTCAAGGCCTTGGCCTGGTCGCTGCTCGCCCTGGGCGGCGCTGGCGCCGTCATCACCCCGCTCATGCCGCTGGAGCACCCCACGTTGCAAGACGTGTGCGTCTCCACCGGCTTTGCGGTGCTCATCATCCGAACCCGTGTGAAAGAGGGGTAGCCCATGCAGCTCACGCCGCACTTCACCCTGGCCGAACTCACGGCCAGCAGCACAGCCCGGCGCGAAGGGCTGGACAACACGCCACCGCCCGAGCTGATGCCGCGCCTGGTGCGCACGGCCGAGATGCTGGAGCGTGTGCGCTCCACGCTCGGGGTGCCCGTCATCGTCACCAGCGGCTACCGCAGCCAGGCCGTCAACCGCGCCGTGGGCGGCGTGGCCACCAGCGACCACAGCCAGGGCCATGCGGCCGACATCGTGGCGCCGCTGTACGGCACGCCGCTGCAGATTGCGCGCACCCTGGCGCCGCTGGTGTCGGTGCTGGGCATCGGGCAGCTCATCTACGAGCGCGTGGGTGGCAAGGCCTGGGTTCACGTCAGCACGCGCGTGCCCGAGAAGCCTGCCAACCGCGTCATCACCATCACCGACGCCGGCACGCAGCTCGGCATTCAGGAGGCGTGATGTTCCAAGGTCTTTACACCTACGTAGCCACGGCCCTGGCCGCTGCGGCCTTCGCCAGCGCTGGCACCTGGCGCGTGCAGGAATGGCGCTGGGGCAACAAAGAGGCCGCCCGCCTGGTGGCCGAACAGCAGGCCGAAGCGGCACGCCAGGCGGCCGCCCTGCAGCAACGCCAGGCGGCTGACGCCGCCGCTGGCAAGCACGCCGCCCGCGTGGCGGCACTGTCCAACCAACTCGGAGACGCCCGTGCGCAAATTGCTCGCCTGTCTGATCGCCAGTGTCTCGACGCTGGCACTGTCCGCCTGCTCAACGGCATCGGCACCACCGCCGGTCTGGGCCTACGAGCCCCTGCCAGCAACCCTGCGGGTGCGCCCCCAGCCGCTGCCGGATCTGCCCCTGACAATGCCTACGCCAGCGAGCGTGACACCGCAGATTGGATCGCCACCTGCCGCGGCCGATACGCCCAGCTGAGCGACCAGCTCAACCAGATCCTCGACATCGAAGAGAGAAGGGAGCAGGGCAGTGCGCTACCCGGACCAGGACGTGAGTGACTCGCGCCGCAGCGTCCGGCGGCGCATCCGACAACTCGAACAGCGCCAGAGGCGAGCGGCCCGCGACCAGGCCGAGCGCCTGGTGCAGCGCGCGGCGCATGCGGCCCTGCCGCGCAACGATGAGGCGCCGCTGCCGCGGATTGATTAGAGTAAGTAGTTGTTGAACCTTTGGGGCGTATTCGCTCTAAAGCAGGGCGGTCGACATTTGCAGCGTCTGCTGCATAATCCGTAGCAAACCAAAGGATGAACGCATGTACCGAGTAGGTCTACCAGGGTGGAAGCTGGCTGCAAAGCTAGGCGTGCCTGTGCGCCTTCGCGTGAACATCCGTCAAGATCTTGAGGCCAATGTTTATGTGGCCGAGAGTCCCGACTTGGACGGGCTCATCGTAGAAGGGCATACCCTCGATGACATCAAGGATGAAGCGCTCTCTGCTGCGCGCATTCTTATCGAGCTTGAGCTATGCACTAAGCAAGAACACAGCCACGTTCGTGCCCACACCGACTTCATCATGCACAGTGCAGTGCCTGCATGAATGGGTACTACGAACTAGTGATTAAGCAATTGAAGGAGCATGGGTTCCTTCTACTGCGCCAAACTGGCGGCTCTCACCAAGTTTGGACCAATGGCCTTCGCAACGTCGTTGTTTCCACGAATTGCTACTCAAGGCATACGGCGAACGGCATCATGAAGTCTGCGGGCATCAGCCACCGCTTCTAGGTCGCAGCGGACGCCTTGGGCTGCGAAATTTGGCCGCAGTCAAAGCCCGCCAGATATCGCTAGCATCCATGCACACACTTCTTTGGAGGCGCTGTGAGCAGTCAAGCAGAAGATGCGATGTCCCACCTGGAACAGGTCTTCGATGAACTTCGTAACCTCACTCCAGATGGGCGCAAACAGGTTGTGCAGAAGTACCAAAAGGCCTGCTTCAGGCTTGCGTCGTTTGGCGGTGCTGAGACTTATGTCGCCCAAAAGTTGGCCAGCTTGGACGTAGTAGTCCGGGAACTGTCTAAAACCCGGCGGCCGCTTGGCTTTGACGAGAGTTCGCTGATCTCCCATGGGCTTGGTGACCTTTCGAGCATCCGTGGGCACCTGCACTACGCGGGGGTGCTAGATAAAGGGTCGCGCGACTGGAGTGGTGCAAAAACTGTGTCATAATCCGCCCCGAATCAAACACACCGACGGTGTTTTGGGCGGTTGGATTGCAAGTTGTTGATGCGCAAGGCGCTCAACGGATTGCAAATCCGTGTAGGTCGGTTCGACTCCGGCCCGCGCCTCCAAGATGCCTGTTGCTCAAAAGAGCGAAAGTTGTGCTATAATTTAAGTCTTGTTGAGTTGATCAAAATTCGACAAGCGTTGCGGGAATAGCTCAGTTGGTAGAGCGCAACCTTGCCAAGGTTGAGGTCGAGAGTTCGAGACTCTTTTCCCGCTCCAAACTTCAAAGGGAAGCTCAGGCTTCCCTTTTTTCTTGGTGTCGCCGCGCGTGCTGCGTGCTGGTCCGCAGTTGGGATTGCACCAGAGGTCGGACGGGTATACGCTGGCGCGCCCAGTGCCCGGATGTTCGGCGCCCCGATGGTGAAATTGGTAGACACAGCGGACTTAAAATCCGCCGCTTTCCTGAAAAGGGGCGTGCCGGTTCGACCCCGGCTCGGGGCACCATTAGGATTTGACTATGTCACGCTACAACGCACCTTTTGAGATCCACGTCCACGGCCAGGTGCTGCTGCGGCCAGACATCGGCTACGAGCATTTGCAGGAAGCGCTGCGACCGCTTTGGAAGTACGCTGGCGCAAAGTCTTTGGCCGATGGCGCTGCGAGCGCGTACGAAGAGGAACCCGGGATCCAGTTCCACAGCAAGGAGCGTACGCTTCAGATCTGCTGGACGGTGCGGGGAGATGAGGATTTCCGTCAGTCTTTGGACGAGATGTGCATGAGTCTCAACGAGCTTGCCGAGCAGGGTGCCGCGCTTGAGGTGACTTTCTACGACACCGAGTTTGATGAAGACGACGAGGACGAGGGGGCCGAGTCGCGCGACGACTTTGTGATGCTCTTTGTAGGACCAACCCCCGCCGCCATCATGCAGGTACAGCGTGATTTGCTCGTGCAGGATGTGGTGAACATCATGGAGCGCCATTTTGATGGTGCTGAACTGGGTGGAGTCGTCGCCGAAATCGACAAGTTGTTCGGGCAGCGTTTCGATGCTCTGGTGAGTTCGCTGGAGATCGGAAAGCCACCGCGCGGCTCTGGCGGCGGGAGTGGCCATGGAGGCTCGCGTCGTCCCCGTCATCTTCACTGATGTGGTCGAGGGCCTGTCATCCTTGGGGTCGGTGCGGATTGTGCTCTCTCATTCCGATGACAGCGTAGTCTGTGTCCAGTGACTGCTCGTTCTACCAGCGAGCTGTGCGTTCACATGGTGACCCGATGCCCTCGACTGAACTGCAAACCCGGATCTGTCTGGTGCGGCTGGTCCTGGGGGCGAACCGATCTGACGATGACAGATGGGCACTCTGGCCTCAGGTCATACGTCGATGCTGCGACAGCCGCTGGACGGCGAACCCAGCCAGTGTCGCGCCACGTTCTGGAGGTCTTGTAGGGAGCCTGTGGTCAACAACTGCACGTACTCTTCGCCTGCAGCGGATGGCGGAGCCAGTAGGTCCAAGCCTGCCAGCACGCGCCTCGTCTGGCGTGCCACTGGGTGGCCAGTATCAACGAGGCGTATGCCTGGTCCGGCCAGGCGCGACAAGATGCCCCGAGCGAAGACGTAGTGGGTGCAGCCGAGCACTAGCGTATCCATCTCCCCTGGGCCCTCGCCAAATCGGCCCATGGCGCTGAGGTAGCGTGCACATAAGGCCGTGACAGTAGGGCTTTCGGCGTCTCCACCAGCCACGGCGGATACGGCGGCCTCTCGCTCAATTGCGTGTGCCAGACCATCACAAGCCTGCACATTAAAGTGGGCCTCCGTCTGTAAGGAACGCAGTAAGGTCTGAAACTTCTGGCTGGTGACGGTGCCACGGGTTGCGATCACGCCCACGTATCCCGTACGACTTTCGCGGCTAGCGGGTTTGAGCGCAGGTTCGATGCCCACCAGCGGAAGAGCGGGATAGGTCGCGCGGATCTCGTGGATGGCCGCTGCCGTGGCCGTGTTGCATGCCACCACCAATGCCTTGACGCCATGCTCGCGGAGCAGATAGTCGGCGATCGCTTGGGAGCGCTGCGATACGTACGTGTCGCCGCGCTCGCCGTAGGGCGCATGACCGCTGTCAGCCAGATAGACAAAGCGTTCGTTGGGCAGTTCTGCCTGCAGCGCCTGCAGCACACTCAAGCCGCCGACGCCACTGTCAAACACACCAATGGGCGCTCGCGGATCCCGAACGATGGTCGTGTGCAGCGGCTTCGCTTTGCCAGAGGTGTTTGCTGGGTCTGCCATGCACAGCGAACGCGTTGTTGGCATCAGGCTGCAGAGACGCCGATGCCCTTGAACTCACCCGTGGCGATGCGCTTTTGCCATTCGGCCGGGCCGGTGATGTGGGCACTGGTGCCGCCGGCATCCACGGCCACGGTGACGGGCATATCGACCACGTCGAACTCGTAAATCGCTTCCATCCCAAGGTCGGCAAAGCCCACGACCTTGGCATGCTTGATTGCCTTGGACACCAGGTAGGCCGCGCCCCCCACGGCCATCAGGTACGCGCTCTTGTGCTTCCGGATCGATTCAATCGCGGCCGGTCCACGCTCGGCCTTGCCGATCATGGCGATCAGGCCGGTCTGCTGCAGCATCATGTCGGTGAACTTGTCCATGCGTGTGGCCGTGGTGGGGCCTGCAGGGCCTACTACCTCGTCACGCACGGGGTCCACAGGGCCGACATAGTAGATCACCCGGTTTGTGAAATCCACGGGCAGTGTTTCGCCCTTGGCAAGCATGTCCTGGATGCGTTTGTGGGCGGCATCGCGGCCCGTCAGCATCTTGCCATTGAGCAGCAAGGTGTCGCCTGGCTTCCAACTGGCCACCTCTTCCTTGGTCAGTGTGTCCAGATTGACACGTTTGCTCTTGTTGTAGTCGGGGGCCCAGTCGATCTTGGGCCACAAGTCCAGGCTCGGCGGGTCGAGGTACACCGGCCCTGAGCCGTCCAACACGAAATGCGCGTGGCGCGTGGCTGCACAGTTCGGAATCATGGCCGCCGGCTTGCTGGCCGCGTGCGTGGGATACATCTTGATTTTGACGTCCAGCACCGTGGTCAGACCGCCCAGTCCTTGCGCGCCAATGCCCAATGCATTCACCTTTTCATACAGCTCCAGGCGCAACTCTTCCACCTGGTCGAGCTTTTCGCCGCGCGCCGCCTTGGTTTGCAGTTGGTACATGTCCAGGTTATCCATCAGGCTTTCCTTGGCCAGCAGCACGGCCTTTTCGGCCGTGCCGCCGATGCCAATGCCCAGCATGCCCGGGGGGCACCAGCCTGCACCCATGGTTGGAACGGTCTTGAGCACCCAGTCGACCAGGTTGTCGCTCGGGTTCATCATGATCATCTTGGACTTGTTCTCCGAGCCACCGCCTTTGGCCGCCACGGTGATGTCTACTGTGTTGCCGGGCACGATCTGCGTGAAGATCACCGCCGGTGTGTTGTCCTTGGTGTTCTTGCGTGCAAACTGCGGGTCGGCCACCACCGAGGCGCGCAGCATATTGTCTGGGTGGTTGTAGCCGCGTCGAACGCCTTCGTTGATGGCGTCCTCGAGGCTGCCGGTGAAGCCCTCCCAGCGTACGTCCATACCGACCTTGAGGAACACGTTGACGATGCCGGTATCCTGGCAAATAGGACGCCGGCCGGTGGCGCTCATCTTGCTGTTGGTCAGGATCTGAGCCATGGCGTCTTTGGCTGCAGCACTTTGCTCCAACTCGTAAGCACGCGCCAAGTGGGCGATGTAATCGCTTGGGTGGTAGTAGCTGATGTACTGCAGGGCTCCTGCGATGGAGTCGATCAGATCCTGCTGGCGAATGGTCGTGGTCATGGCGTGTGTTGTATGGGGGTGGATGGAAAACCCACAAATTATCCTCGGCAGGCTTTCCATCGGCTTTCGGTGGGGCGGTTCCGACAGGCTCCTAGGGCCGATTTGCCGATCATGAAGGCGGCGCAATCTGCTTCAGATCTCTCATGCCAGGCTTGAAGCCTGATTGACCGCCATGGCGGAAAGAGCATCCCCCATGACAGAGTAGCGGCCGTGGCAGCTTGTGCGGTGCTGGGCCACCGCACAAGCCGGACACTTCGGTTCACGAGCCTTCATACCCGAGCCCCGGTGGGGCTCAGTGTGGGGTGGAGGGGGGCTGGTGTGTCGGTCCAGACATCAGACGGTCGGTCAACGCAATCGCCATCGCGCTGAGCAAGAAGACAACATGAATGATGGTCTGCCACATCAGCACCTTCAGGTCGTAGTTCGCGGCGTTGATGAAGGTTTTCAGCAGATGGATAGAACTGATGCCGATGATGGCCGTGGCCAGTTTCACCTTGAGCACCGATGCGTTCACATGGCTCAGCCATTCCGGCTGGTCTGGGTGACCCTCCAGTTGCAGGCGCGACACAAACGTCTCATAACCACCCACGATTACCATGATCAGCAGGTTGGAGATCATCACCACGTCTATCAGTGCCAGCACTACGAGCATGATCACGGTCTCGTTCAGTGCGGTGATCTGGACATCGGACTTGTAACCGATGCTCGACACCAGCTGGTGCAATGCGTCCGTGTTGCCAAAAGCTGCTTCAATCAGATGCACCAGTTCCACCCAGAAGTGGAAAACGTACACCGTCTGGGCCAGGATGAGACCCAGATACAGCGGCAACTGCAGCCAGCGGCTGGCAAAGATCAGTGAGGGCAGGGGGCGCATGGGGGTAGGGCGTGGGGTCGGGTGCGACATGGGCAGAGTCACCAGAAAAATTCGGGCGATTGTAGGGCGCGGGAGAGGCTGCAGGTCTGCCTCCTTCCGGGACCGTTTTGTAAGCTTCACGCCAGTCAGTGGCCTGTAAGTGCCGCGGCTGACAGTACCGGCCAGCTTCAACAGAATAAGGAGACAGCACCATGAGCGCGCCCGCATCCGCCATCCAGTCCGTTCTTATCGAAAACCGCGTATTCCCGCCGTCGGATGCGGTGGTGAAGGCCGCCCGCATATCGGGCATGGAGGGCTACGAGGCCCTGTGCGCCGAGGCCGAGCGCGATTTCGAGGGTTTCTGGGGCCGTCTGGCGCGTGAGAACTTGCAGTGGAGCAAGCCGTTCACACAGATCCTGGACGAGTCGAATGCACCGTTTTACCGCTGGTTTGCCGATGGTGAGCTGAACGCCTCGGCCAACTGCCTTGACCGGCATATCGGCACCGCCACTGAGCACAAGACAGCGATCGTCTTCGAGGCCGACGACGGTACGGTGACGAGGGTCACTTACAAGGAGTTGTTGGCCCGTGTGAGTCAGTTCGCCAACGCCTTGAAGGCTCACGGCGTACAAAAGGGCGACCGCGTGCTGATCTACATGCCCATGACCATCGAGGGCGTCGTGGCCATGCAGGCCTGCGCGCGCATTGGCGCCACCCACAGCGTGGTGTTTGGTGGCTTCAGCGCCAAGGCTGTGCAAGAACGCATCATTGATGCGGGCGCTGTGGCTGTGATCACCGCCAACTACCAGATGCGCGGCGGCAAGGAACTGCCGCTCAAGGCCATCATCGACGAAGCCATCGCCATGGGCGGCTGCGAGTCGATCCGCAACGTGTTTGTGTACCAGCGTACAGCCACCGCCTGCGCCATGCAGGCGGGCCGCGATAAGACCTTTGCAGAGGCACTGGCTGGGCAAAGCACTGAATGCCCACCCGTCGCCGTCGGGGCGGAACATCCGCTGTTCATTCTTTATACGAGCGGCTCCACAGGCAAGCCCAAGGGCGTGCAGCACAGTACGGGCGGCTACCTGTTGTGGGCCAAGCTCACGATGGACTGGACCTTCGACCTGAAGCCGGATGACGTGTTCTGGTGCACGGCCGACATTGGCTGGATCACTGGCCACAGCTATGTGGCCTATGGTCCGCTGGCCGCCGGGGCTACGCAAGTCGTGTTTGAAGGTGTGCCCACGTTCCCCAATGCCGGGCGCTTCTGGCAGATGATCGAGCGCCACAAGGTCTCGATCTTCTATACGGCCCCCACGGCCATCCGCTCGCTCATCAAGGCGGCCGAGACCGATGCCGGCGTGCACCCCTCGCGCAGCGACCTCTCCAGCCTGCGCCTGTTGGGCAGCGTGGGCGAGCCTATCAACCCGGAAGCCTGGATGTGGTATTACAAGAACGTCGGAGGGGAACGCTGCCCGATTGTGGACACCTTCTGGCAGACTGAGACGGGGGGGCATGTGATCACGCCCCTGCCGGGTGCCACGCCGCTCGTGCCGGGCTCTTGCACGCTGCCATTGCCAGGCATCATGGCGGCCATCGTGGACGAAACCGGTAATGATGTGGCGCATGGTGCTGGCGGCATTCTCGTCATCAAGCGCCCTTGGCCCAGCATGATCCGCACGATCTGGGGTGACCCTGAGCGCTTCAAGAAGAGCTACTTCCCCGAGGAGCTCAAAGGCTACTACCTGGCGGGCGACGGTGCCGTGCGCAGTGCCGACCGAGGCTACTTCCGCATCACCGGCCGCATCGACGATGTGCTGAATGTCTCGGGCCACCGCATGGGCACGATGGAAATTGAATCGGCGCTGGTCGCCAAGACCGACCTGGTGGCCGAGGCCGCCGTGGTGGGCCGTCCGGACGACGTGACGGGCGAGGCCATCTGTGCGTTCGTGGTGCTCAAGCGCGCGCGGCCCACGGGCGAGGAAGCCAAGCAGATCGCCAACGAACTGCGCAACTGGGTGGCCAAGGAGATCGGGCCGATCGCCAAGCCCAAGGACATCCGTTTTGGCGACAACCTGCCCAAGACGCGCAGCGGCAAGATCATGCGCCGCCTGCTGCGCAGCATCGCCAGGGGTGAAGCCATCACGCAAGATACCAGTACGCTGGAGAACCCAGCCATCCTCGAGCAGCTCGCGCAGACGAACTGAGCCTAGGAGTCTGTCGGGCTTGGAAATCGTCGGCTGCAAATGGGCCGCAGCGGTCCATTTTTCACCGTCTTTTGGCCCCATAGCCCCGCTATGGGGCTGCAAACACGGCGAAAACGGTCCGCGCTGAGGCTTATTTTCGCTTTCGACGCCTCAAGCCTGACAGGCTCCTAGGCTGAGCGGTGCCCATGGCGGGCCCTGCCCGCGGCGGTCTCGACACCATCCGAGCCCTCGGCCACAGTGTGGCGCGAGGGCTTTTCTTTGGGTCGAGGGTTGCCGCCGGTCGGTGGTGATACTCGGCAGCCAGCCTCTGTGGCGAGCACGCTGGCACGCGATGTGGCGAGCGCTGCAGCAGCGCCATGCGCGAAGACGTCTGGCCACCAACGAAAACGCCGCGCGGTGCGCGGCGTTGGGGGGCTGTGGTCCGTTCGGACCTTGCTGCCAGCTTATTTCTGGGTCAGAACCCAGGCGGCCAGCTTCTTGGCTTCCGCTTCATTGACCTGCGGATTGGCAGGCATTCCCACCTCGCCCCACACGCCCTTGCCACCCTTGATGATCTTGGCGGCCAACTTGTCCACGGCGTCCTTCTGGCCCGCGTACTTGGCTGCGACATCCTTGTACGAGGGGCCGACCAACTTCTTGTCCACCGCGTGGCAGGCCATGCAGTTCTTCGACGTGGCCAGTGCCATGTCGGCAAACGCTGGGGTGGCTGCAGCGAGCGACAGGGCCAGGGTAATGAGGGTGCGTTTCATGGTGGGGCGTCCTGTGGTTGGGTTACATTCACTCAGTATCAACGCATTGTAGTGGCCGGGGTTGACCGCCACTTGCACTGCGTCAAAACCTGTTGGCACTCTCCAGTTTCAGGGGTTTTCGTATGTACCTGTTGGGGCTTTCGCTGGTCGTTCTGGCGCTCAAGTATTTTGAGATCGGGCCCGTGGCCCAGTGGTCGTGGTGGTGGGTGATGGCCCCCTTCGGTGCCACGGCCTTGTGGTGGGCTTGGGCCGATTCGTCGGGCTACACCAAGCGCAAGGCTGTCGAAAAGATGGAGCAGCGCAAGAAAGACCGCATCGAAAAGCACAAGGAAGCGCTGGGCATTAAGCCACGCAAGCCGCGCTGACCTGCGCCGCAGGGTTGCGGGGCGCAGCATGCGTTGCGCAGCCGGCACCACCCAATGCACCAAGGTACAAAGGGGCTGCTCCGCAGCCCCTTTGGTGTTGGTGAGAGCGGCCATGGGAGGCTCGCTCCGCAGGGCTCTGCGTCCGCAGGCGGCGTGGCCTCGTCAGAAGGCGTCGAGCACCGCACCCTTGCTGGCGCTGGCGGCGTTGAACGCAAACTTGGCCTGTACGCCGCGCGTGTAGCGCGGGGGCGGGGGCGTCCAGCCGGCACGGCGGCGGGCCAGTTCTTCGTCGCTCACGTTCAGTTGAAGCAGCAACTGGTGGGCGTCGATGGTGATGCTGTCGCCTTCGTGCACCAGTGCAATGTTGCCGCCGACAGCGGCCTCGGGTGCCACGTGGCCCACCACCATGCCCCAGGTGCCGCCCGAGAAGCGCCCGTCGGTGATCAGGCCCACGCTTTCGCCCAGGCCTGCGCCAATGAGCGCGCCTGTGGGGGCCAGCATTTCGGGCATGCCCGGGCCGCCCTTGGGGCCCAGGTAGCGCAACACCATCACGTCGCCGGCCTTGATCTTGCCGTCCAGAATTGCCTGCAGCGCCGACTGCTCGTCGTCGAACACACGGGCGGGGCCGGTGATCACCGGGTTCTTCAGGCCGGTGATCTTGGCCACGGCACCCTCAGGGCTCAGGTTGCCCTTGAGGATGGCGAGATGGCCCTGTTTGTACAGGGCGTTTTCGATGGTGTGGATCACGCTCTGATCGGGGGGCGCATCTGGCACGTCCTTGAGCACTTCGGCAATCGTCTGGCCGGTGATGGTGAGGCAGTCGCCGTGCAACAAGCCTGCGTTCAACAGGATCTTCATCACTTGCGGGATGCCGCCTGCGGCGTGCAGGTCCACGGCCAGGGCCTTGCCGCTGGGTTTGAGGTCGCACAGCACCGGCGTGCGCTGGCGGATGCGTTCGAAGTCGTCGATGGTCCACTCCACGCCCGCGCAGTGCGCAATGGCCAGGAAGTGCAGCACTGCGTTGGTCGAGCCGCCCGTGGCCATGATCACGGCCACGGCGTTTTCGATGGACTTGCGCGTGACGATGTCGCGGGGCTTGATGTCCTTCTTGATTGCCTCGACCAGCACACGGGCCGACTCTTTGGCCGAGCGCACTTTTTCCTCGTGCACGTTGGCCATGGTGGATGAGTAGGGCAGCGAGATGCCCAGTGCCTCAAACGCCGAGCTCATGGTGTTGGCCGTGTACATGCCACCGCACGAGCCTGTGCCGGGAATGGCGTGCTGTTCGATGGCCTTGAGATCCTCGTCGCTCAACTGGCCTGCCGCGTTTTGGCCCACGGCTTCGAACACGCTCACGATGTTCAGATCCTGGCCCTTCCACTTGCCGGGCAGGATGGTGCCGCCATACACGTAGATGGCGGGGACGTTGGCGCGCAGCATGCCCATCAGGCCTCCTGGCATGTTCTTGTCGCAGCCGCCGATGACGAGCACGCCGTCCATCCACTGGCCCTGCACGCAGGTTTCCACGCAGTCGGCAATCACCTCGCGGCTGACCAGCGAGTACTTCATGCCCTCGGTGCCCATGGCCATGCCGTCCGAAATCGTGGGTGTGCCGAAAATCTGTGGGTTACCACCGGCTTCCCGGATGCCTTCCACCGCCGCGTCGGCCAGCTTTTGCAAGCCGCTATTGCAGGGGGTGATGGTGCTGTGACCGTTGGCCACGCCCACCATGGGCTTGCCGAAGTCGCTTTCCTGATAGCCCATGCCGTAGTACATGGAGCGGTTGGGCGCGCGGCTTTTGCCTTCGGTGATGTTGGCTGAGCGGCGGTTGATCGGCTGGATCGGGATGGTCTTGTGGTCTGCCATGGACGTTCCTTCGTGGGAGAAGACGGAAAGGGGCCAGCGGCCCGCGCCCGAAGTATGCCCCGCGCCCGCTCGCCCATCCAATCCATTTGGCGGACGTTATTGATATGCTGGGCATATGAGTGAGCCCATCATTGATATGCGCGCCTGGAGGCAGTTTGTGGCGGTAGCCGAGGAACTGCACTTCGGCCGTGCCGCGCAGCGGCTGCACATGACGCAGCCACCGCTTACCCAGGCCATTGCCAACCTGGAGCGCACGCTGGGCCTGCGGCTGTTTGACCGCACGCAGCGCCGCGTGCAGCTCACCCCCGCAGGTGCTGCGCTGCTGCCGGGGGCGCGCGACTTGCTGCAGCGTGCGCTGCAACTGCCCCGGCAGGCCCAGGCGGTCGCGGCGGGCGAGGCCGGGCGGTTGCGGCTGGCTTTTGTGTCCACAGTGGGCTTTGGCCTGTTACCGCCCTGGGTGCGCAGCTTCCGGCAGCGTTACCCGCAGGTGGCGCTCGAATTGATCGAGGCCACGGGCGACGTGCAACTGGCCGCCCTGGCCCGCTGTGACATCGACGCCGGCCTGCTGCTGCACGCGCCCGGGGCCGCGCCGGCCGGGCTGGCGCGGCTGGTGGTGGCGCACGAGCCGCTGCTGCTGGCGCTGCCTGAGCAGCACCCGTTGGCGCGCGCCCAGCCCGACAGCGCCCCAGTGGACGCCGCTGCTGTATGGGACGCGCCGCTGGTGATCTTTCCGCGCCCCATCCTGCCTTCGCTGCACGACGCTATCTTTGAGCGCTACCGCGCCGCAGGCCGCGCGCCGCAGGTGGCGCAAGAGGCCATCCAGATGCAGACCATCGTCAACCTGGTCTCGGCCGAGCTGGGCATTGCCTGGGTGCCGCAGAGCGTGCGGCAGTTCCAGCGGCCGGGCGTGGTGTACCGTGCGGCCCCGGCCCCGGCGCCCACCTGCGAAACCAGCCTGGTCTGGCGTGCAGACGCCTGCCCGCCCGTGCTGCAGCGTTGGGTGGCGCATGTGCAGGCGGCGCAGGCTGGAGCAGAAGGCGAAGGCGCAGGGCCCATCCCCGCACGCCACGGGCCGTCAGCCCCTTTGTGCACAATCGCGCCATGCTGATGTATCCCCGAATCGATCCCGTAGCCCTGCAACTCGGGCCCGTCGCCATCCACTGGTATGGCCTGACCTATCTGGCTGCCTTCGGTCTGTTTTGGGTGCTGGGCACGCTGCGCCTGCGCCACCCGCCGTTTGCCAGCCTCACCGGTGCGCAGGCTTGGTCGCGGCGCGATGTGGAAGACATCCTGTTCTTCGGCGTGGCCGGGGTCATCATTGGCGGGCGGCTGGGCTACTGCCTGTTCTACAAGCCCGGCTACTACCTGTCGCACCCGCTCGAAATCTTTGCAGTGTGGCAGGGGGGCATGAGCTTCCATGGTGGCCTGCTGGGCGTGACGGCTGCATTGTGGTGGTTTGCGCGCTCGCGCCAGCGCCCCTTGCTGCAGGTGGCCGACTTTGTCGCGCCCTGCGTGCCCACGGGCCTGGCGGCTGGGCGCATCGGCAACTTCATCAACGGCGAACTGTGGGGCCGCTTTGCCAGCCCCGACCTGCCATGGGGCATGGTGTTTGCGCACAGTGGCAGCCTGCAGCCTCGTCATCCGTCGCAGATTTACCAGTTCCTGCTCGAAGGGCTGCTGCTCTTTGTGCTGCTGTGGCTATACGCCCGTCGCGAGCGCCGTCAGGGCCAGGTGGCTGCGGCCTTCCTCATCGGCTATGGCGTGCTGCGCTTTGTGGCCGAATACTTCCGCGAGCCCGACAACTTCCTGGGCCTGCTGTCGCTGGGCATGAGCATGGGGCAGTGGCTGTGTGTGCCCATGGTGCTGGGTGGCCTGGGGCTGTGGGTGTGGGGGCAGCGGCAACCGGGCCGCGCCACCGACAGGCTCCTAGGTTGAACCTAGAAACCGCAGTTGACCGCTTGTTCGCACTGAAAAGTTCTGATGCCCGTTGAACTTGCGCCTTGTGGGCACGCTCGCCTTCT
>JBKBUN010000088.1:0-13731 GCA_046289925.1 Burkholderiaceae bacterium
GCCAAAGCGCCGAGAAGTCCACCGCAGGGTCTGCTTGCAGCGCAGCGGTGACCGCCGCCTCCAGCGGTTCGCCTGCGGCGCAGCGGTCGAGCAGCGCACAACCGGCCATTGGCAAGGCCTGCCAGACCACGGTGTCGCTCGGGCGCGTCAGCAGGCCGGCGTCGCCCTGCCAGGGATGCGCGTCGCTCCAGCCCTGGCCCTCGCGGTGGCAGCGCCACAGCGCAAAGGCCGGGTGGTCGGCGCAGGCCCCCCAGCGTGCCGCCGGGTGGGGTCGCAGGTGCAGCTCTGCCCACTGCCCGGCAGGCTGCCGGGCCAACCAGTCGGCCGACACTGGTGTGGCATCGGCTGCCAGGTGCGATTCGGTCCAGCAGCGGTCCCACCGTGCCACTGCGCTCAGGTAGGGCAGGTCCTGGGCGGGCGCAAAGCCGTCCAGAAAGTCGGCAAAGCCCGCTCCGTAGGCCATGAGCCGGCCGTCGCGGGGCGGATGGGTCTGCACGAACACCAGCGCAGCGGCGCGCAGCCAGTCGTCGCCCACGATCTGCGCCACCGTCGGGTACTGGGCCAACAGCGCATCGCTGCAACCCTTGAGCACGGTGTTGCGGTACACGGCAAAGCCTGGGTGCTGTCGCAGGCGTTCAACCCATGCAGCCTCGGGCGTGGCGGCGGGCGGCAGTGGTTCCGGCCGAAGAGCGTCGGCCCAGGCGTCTTGGAAGGCGCTCAGGCGCATGCGGCAGTCTCCTCGGTACCTGTGCTGAGCAGTTGGCGGTGGGCGGGTGCACGTTCCTGCAGCAGTTCGCTCAGGGGCGGGATGTTTTCGTCGCGTTCGATCAGCACGGGCACTGGGCCCGTGCGGGGCAGCACCTCTGCCAGCAGTGCCCACACCGCTGCGCTTACCGGCGCGTCGTGGCTGTCGATCCACAGCGCATCGCCCAGCGTCGGGTCGGCATGGTGGCCTGCCAGGTGGATTTCGCTCACGGCCTGCAGTGGGTAGGCATTCAGGTAGTCCTGCGCGCAGGTGCCCAGGTTGTGGCTGGCCACGGCCACGTTGTTCAGGTCCAGCAGCAAGCTGCAACCCGTGCGGCGCACCAGTTCGGACAGGAAGTCGGGCTCGCTCCAGTCGTGTTCTTCAAGCGGCAGATAGTGGGCTGGGTTTTCGATGGCGATCGTGCGGCCCAAGGCGGTCTGCGTGCGGTCGATGTTGTCGGCCACGCGCTGCAGCGCTGCGTGGGTGCGCGGCAGTGGCAGCAGGTCGGGGTGGTACACGCCCCGCCAGGCCGACCAGGCAAGGTGCTCCGACACGCACATCGGCTCGATGCGGCGCACCAGCGCCGCCAGGCGCGCGAGGTGCGCAGCGTCCACCGGCGCATCGGCGCCGAGCGACAGCGACACGCCGTGCAGCGACACCGGATGCCGCGCCCGGATGGCTTCGAGCCAAGCGAGGCGCGGTCCGCCATCGGCCAGATAGTTTTCGGGGTGCACCTCCCACCACAGGCCTGGGGCCTTGCAGGCCAGGGCCTCGGCATAGTGCTGGGGCTTGAGCGACAGCCCCGCCGTGGCCTGGGCCCGGCGGTGCGGGGCTGCAGGCCCGTGCGCGGGGGGGGCGTGCATGGGCTCAGGCCTTGATGGGCGAGAGCGAGCCCATGCCCTTGGGCGTCTTGATGCTGGTGCAGGTGCCGGCGGGCACGTACTTCCAGGCGTTGCCCTGGTAGTCCACCTTCGAGGTGCCTGCGCAGGTGGTGCCCGGGCCGGCGGCGCAGTCGTTCTTGCCGGCCAGCGAGACGCCGTAACACTTCTCCATGGCGGGCTTGGCCGTGTCCTGGGCGTGTGCGCTGGGGGTGAAGACGGCGGCCGAAGCCAGGGCGGCCAGGGCCAGGGCGCCGAGCGAAGCAGAGGTGGTGGTCATGGTGAAACTCCTGTGAAGTGGCGCACAACAGGCGCCAGGTGGATGACAGCGGCACCCCATGCGCCGCGTCCAGGAGCCTGTCGGACTTGGGGCGTCGAAAGCGAAAATGAGCCCCAGCGAGGACAGTTTTCGCCGTATTTGCAGCCCCATAGCGGGGCTATGGGCCAAAAGACGGCGAAAAATGGACCGCTGCGGCCCATTTGCAGCCGACGATTCCCAAGTCCGACAGGCTCCTAGGGTGTAATTCGCTGCCGGAGCGCCACCGGTTACGGTGCGCGCAGAAAATTTTTTGGGGGTGGTGGCTGTAACCCGTACGCCCCCTGTGTCGAACTAGCTGGCGTGGAGAGTGCATGGAGACCGAAGAGCGGCTCAAGGACCTGATGCAGCGCGGGCTGGCCGGCGAAGCGGCGGCGTACCAGCAGTTTTTGAAACTGCTGAGTGCCCACCTGCGCGCCTTTGTGCGGCGGCGGCTGGCGCAATGGCCTGACGTGGCGGAAGACCTGGTGCAGGAGGTGCTGCTGGCCGTGCACCACCAGCGGCACACCTACGACACCACGCTGCCCGTGACCGCCTGGGCCCATGCAATCGCCCGCTACAAGCTGGTGGATTGGTGGCGAGCCCATGCGGGCAAGCAGGCCCTGCATGTGCCGCTGGACGACGTGCAGGAATTGTTTGCCGCTACCGACACCGAGGCGCGCGAGGCCCAGCGGGATCTGGCGCAACTGCTGCAAACGCTGCCCGAGCGCCAGCGGCTGCCCATCGTGCACGTGAAGCTCGAAGGGCTGTCGGTGGCCGAAACCGCCCAGCGCACGGGCATGACCGAGTCCGCCGTGAAGGTGGGCATACACCGGGGGCTCAAGGCTTTGAGCGCCCGGATCCAGGGGATGCGATGAAAACCGATGACCTGATCGATTGGCTGGCCCACGACGCACCGCCCGTGCCACGGCGCGCCGTGCCGCGCCGCTTGGGGGCGGGCGTGGCGCTGGGGCTTGCAGGCGCGGCCGTGCTGATGGCGGCCGTGTTTGGCCTACGGCCCGAACTGGCCCGCATGGCCGCCGAGCCCATGTTCTGGGGCAAGCTGGCCTATGTGACCGCGGTGGCCGCGGTGGCGTTGGCGCTGCTGTGGCGGCTAGGCCGCCCGGGGGCGCGCGTGGGGGCTGCGCCATGGGCCTTGGCGCTGCCGGTGGGCCTGATGGCTTGGGCGGCGTTTGCCACGCTGTGGCAGGCCCTTCCGGGCGAGCGCATGGCGCTGGTGCTGGGCAGCACCTGGCGCACCTGTCCGTTCAACATCGCCCTGCTGTCGCTACCGGCGCTGGGCGCGGCGCTGTGGGCCTTGCGCGGCGCAGCGCCCACGCGCCTGCCGGCGGCTGGGGCAGCGGCAGGCCTGTTGGCTGGGGCGCTGGGGGCGCTGGCCTATGCGCTGCATTGCCCGGAGCTGCAGGCGCCGTTCCTGCTCGTGTGGTACCTGGCAGGCATGGCCGTGCCCACGGTGGTGGGCGGCTGGCTGGGGCCGCGGGTGCTGCGCTGGTAAGGCGGGTGGCCGCGCGGGTGGTCGCGGCGCTTCAGGCCTGCGGCAGGGTAGCCATGGCCTGCGCGATCGCGGCTACGCGTGCGGCGTGGATGCGTTCGCCCACCTGCGGCCCGCGCAGGCCCTGTGCGGCGGCTTCGGCCGCAATCGGGGCCGTGGCCACGGCCAGCGCAGCCTGCAGCGCAGCCCACAGCCGGGGGCGCTGCGGGTAGGGGCGGTCTTCCAAGCCCAGGCGGCCGCGGGCGTCGCATTCGCAGGCGAGCAGCACCTCGGCAAAGCGCGCGGGCTTGCGCAGCGCGTCGCAGCGCTCGAGCAGTCGCACCAGCGCGGCGGGCGAGAGCTCGGCACTGCGGTGGATATGGCCGTGCTCGCGCGCCACCACGTCGGCCAGTTCGCGGCAGTCCGCTGGCACGCGCAGGCGCTCGCACACGCCCTGCAGCAGTCGCGCGCTGCGCTGTTCGTGGCCGATATGGCGCGGCAGCACGTCGGCCGGGGTGGTGCCTTTGCCCAGGTCGTGCGTGAGGCAGGCAAAGCGCACCGCCAGCGGGGCCTGCAACTGCGCCGCCATGTCCAGCACCATCATCAGGTGCACGCCAGTGTCCACCTCGGGGTGGTACTCGGCGCGCTGGGGCACGCCCCAGAGCCGGTCCACCTCGGGCAGCAGCACGCCCAGCGCTCCGCAGGCGCGCAGCACCTCGAACATGCGCGAGGGCCGCGCCTCCATCAGCCCGCGGGCAAGTTCTTGCCACACGCGCTCGGGCACCAGGTGGTCGGCTTCGCCGTGCGCCACCATCTCGCGCATCAAGGCCAGGGTTTCGGGGGCCACGGCAAAGTCGGTGAAACGCGCGGCAAAGCGGGCCACGCGCAGGATGCGCACCGGGTCCTCGCGGAAGGCGTCGGTCACGTGGCGTAGCACGCGGGCTTGTAGATCCTGCACGCCACCAAATGGATCAAAAAGCTCGCTTGTGCTTGTCCAATCAGCAGGAGCAGCTATCGAATTGATAGTAAGGTCGCGGCGTGCCAGGTCTTGCTCCAGCGTCACGTCGGGGCTGCTGTGCACTACAAAGCCGCGGTAGCCGCGACCGCTTTTGCGTTCGGTGCGGGCGAGCGCGTACTCCTCGCGCGTGTCAGGGTGCAGGAAGACCGGGAAATCCCGCCCTACGGGCAGGTAGCCAGCGGCTTCCATCTGCTCGGGCGTGGCACCCACCACCACCCAGTCGTGGTCGTTCACGGGGCGGCCGAGCAACTGGTCGCGCACGGCACCCCCCACCATGTAGATCTGCATGCGGGCAGTGTAGGGGAGGGCGCTGGCCGCTTGGGCGTGCCGGGCTTATAGTGCGACGCCACACGGCCTTGGTGGCCGCTGCCCAGATGTTGGAACTGCCATGAACCGACCGCCCGCTCCCACCCCGTCGCCCCCGCTCGCGGCTTCGCTGCTCATCGTGCAGCCGCAGGCCGACGGCAGCATCGCCGTGCCCCCGCCTCCCGCGGCCGATCCTGTGGCAGCGGCCGTGGCGGCGCTGCAGGCCGAGCAGGCGCCCGGCCCCGACGAGGTGCAGGCTCTGCAGGCTCGGGTCGAGGCGCTCAAAGAACAGCTCGATGCGCTGCAGGAGGTGCTCAACCGCCCGCTGTCGGAGATCTTGGACGAGCGTGACCGCTTCCGCGACGCTGCCAAGGCCTGGGATGCGTTCGGTGCGATGTGGGTGCTGGCGCAGCGGGCCATGCGCCGCGTGGCCATGGATCTGGCCGCGCAGCAGGGCGTGAGCGAGGCCGAGGTGGTGCGGCGCGCGATGGAGTACGCGAACCGCGTGCTCAATGTGGAGGACGAAGACCTGGGCGGCTCGCTCTCTGAAGCGCAGCTTGCGCACATCGCCCGGCACAAGGCCGCGCTGCGCAAGCAGTTCCGCCAGGGCTGAGGCGGCGTGCGCCTGCGCCGAACACCGGGCCGAAGAAGCTGCGCGCGCAGTGCACGATGCAGTCGGTCCCGTCGGCGTATCGGAAGGTCGTCAGGCAGTCGGGGGGCTTGCAGCGACCGCTGGCGCTACGCCTTGTAGGCGGCCAGGCTGTCAAAGCTGAACAGCGCCAGCGCGATGTTGTGGGCGCCTTCGCTGGGCAGGAAGCAGCCATGGTGCCGGCCACCGAATTTTTCGACGAGCGGGGTCCACAGGCGGGCGCAGTGCTCGCACTCGAAGGGCTTGCGCGGGTTGCGCGGGTTGCGCGCGTAGCGCAGCGTGGCGGTGACGGCCAGGGCCGTCTCAGCCGCGCCGCAGGCGGTAGGGTTCCTCGAATTCGAGGAAGTCTTGCTCGGCCAGCGCGCCGTCGATCCAGGCCTTGACGCCCGGCAGCTGCTGCACGCGCTGCACGTAGTCGGCAATGTGCGGGGGGACCGGAAGGCTGTAGGTGGCCAGGCGCATGCACACCGGCGCGTAGTAGGCGTCGGCCACCGTGAAGTCGCCAAACAGCAGAGGGCCACCGTGGGCCTGGAGCAGTTCGCTCCACATGGCCACCAGGCGTGCCACGTCGGCGCGCACGGCGGGCCGGTCGCGCCAGATCAGCGCGCCGGTGTCGGGCAGGTGCGCTTCGATGTTCATGGGACAGTGGCTGCGCAGGGCGGTGAAGCCGCTGTGCATTTCGGCGCACACGCTGCGCGCACGGGCGCGGGCGGCGCGGTCGGCAGGCCACAGGCGGTGGTCGGGGTGTTGCTCGGCCACGTACTCGGCAATGGCCAGTGTGTCCCAGACCACCAGGTCGCCGTCCACCAGCACCGGCACCTTGCCCGTGGGGCTGACCGGGCCCAGCGTGCGCTTGAAGTCCGATTGGGCGTCGAAGCTGTCGAAGCGGACCATCACTTCTTCAAACGCGATGCCCGCCTGGCGCAGCAGCACCCAGGGGCGCATAGACCAGGAGGAGTAGTTCTTGTTGCCGATGTAGAGCTTGAGCATGGAGCGCTTGTGTGTGGGGGGGGTGAACAGGCGATGCAGGCGGTGCGCCTGGTGGCGTCACACCGGCCAGACCACGCCGTTGTCGTTGAGGATGGCGTCCAGCGGTTCGTCGAAGGACTCGGGCTCGAAGTCCTCGATGAAGCCGTTCGTGAAGCCCAGACCCACAGTGAAGGGCCGGGGCTGCAGGGTGGCCAGCGTACGGTCGTAAAAGCCGCCACCGTATCCCAGGCGGTAGCCGCCAGGGCCGTAGCCCACGCAGGGCACAAACAGCAGCGTGGGCACGATGACCTCGGTGTCCTTGGGTTTGGGAATGCCGTAGGCGTCCTCTTCCATGGGGCAGCCTGGGTACCAGGCGTGGAAGGTCAGGGTCTTGTGCGCCTTGTTGACCACCGGCAGCCCGATGCGGCGGCGCAGGGGCTGGTCGATCAGTTCCCCGTCTTCCTTCCAGCGGTGCAGTGCGGGCAGGGGGTCGAATTCACCCTTGATGGGCCAGTACGCGCCAATCACAGTGTCCTCGCGGTCCACGAGCCAGATCCGCATCACCTGCTGCAAGGCCGCTGCGCGCTGCAGGCGGTCGGGCAGGTTCAGGCGTTGGTCAATCAGGGCGCGCCGAAGGGCTGCTTTGTCCATCTGATAATTCCCCCATGCAATGGCACAAGATTCTGACACCGCTGCTCGGCAGCCTGACGATCGCCCTGGCGGTCCCGACCGTTCAGGCCCAGCCTCGCGGCGATGACGTGCTGCTTGAGATGCAGCAGGCGTTCCGCAAGGGCGACCGCAAACGGCTGGAGCAACTGCTGCCCCAGGCGCGCGGCCACGCGCTGGAGCCTCTGGCCGCCTACTGGGAGCTGCGCGCCCGCTTGACCGAGGCCTCGCAGGCCGAAGTGCAGGCCTTTTGGCAGCGCTACGCAGGCAGCTACTACGAAGACCGGCTGCGCAACGACTGGCTGCTGCTGCTGGGGCAGCGGCGCGACTGGGCGCGCTTTGCCGAGGTGCACCCCGCCTACCGCATGGGCGACGACCGCGAGGTGCGCTGCTACGCCGCGCTGATCGAAGACATCAAGGGCGCGGGCGGCAGTGCGCTGGCCGACGAGGTGCGCCGCCAGTGGTACGCCCAGCGCGACGCCGACGACGGCTGCACGCACGCCGCGTCTGAACTGTTTGCCAGCCGCAAGCTCTCGGCGCTCGACATCTGGCGCAAGGCACGCATGGGGACCGAGGCCAACCGCCCGCGCGTGGTGCGCAACGCGGTGGAAATCGTCGCGCCCGAGGCCCTGGGCAAGCTGCGCGAAGTGCTCGACAGCCCGGCCAAGTACCTGGCCGCGCATTCGAGCGCGCGCGGCAAGGCGCGGCAGGAGCTGGTGGTGCTGGCGCTCATTCGCATGGCCACCACCGACGCCGACGCGGCGGCCGCGCAACTGGACAACAAATGGGGCGTGCACCTGTCGGTGGAAGAGCGCAACTGGGTCTGGGGCGTGATTGGCAAGCAGGCAGCGCAGCGCCTGTCGTCCGATGCGCTCAGGTACTTCGGCAATGTCACGCGCGAGGCGGACCTCAGCGACGACCTGCTGGCCTGGCAGGCGCGTGCGGCGCTGCGCGCGGGACAGTGGCGCGTGGTGCGCCGCGCGGTCGAGGCCATGAGCGATGAAGCCCGCAACGATCCCACCTGGGTGTACTGGCGCGCCCGCGCGCTGCTGGCCGGCCGCCCCACCGAAGCCGAGCGCGCCCAGGCGCAGCAGGCGTTTGAGTCGATTGCCGGCACGCGCGGCTTTTACGAGCAGCTCGCGCTCGAAGAACTGGGTCAGCGCATCACCACACCGCCCGCGCCCGCGCCGCTCACAGCCGAAGAAAAAGCCGCCGCGCGCGCCAACCCGGGGCTCAACCGCGCTCTGTACGCCATCCTCATGGGCCTGCGCGCCGAGGGCGTGCGCGAATGGAACTACAGCACCAACTTGCACACGCCCGGCGGCATGGCCGACCGCGAACTGCTGGCTGCGGCCGACTTCGCCTGCCAGCGCGAGGTGTGGGACCGCTGCATCAACACCAGCGAGCGCACGCGCGGCGTGATCGACGTGACCCAGCGCTTTCCCATGCCCTTCCGCGCCGCGGTGGTCGAGCGCTCGCAGGCCATCGGGCTCGATCCGGCCTACGTGTACGGCCTCATCCGCCAGGAGAGCCGCTTCATCATGGACGCTCGCTCGCACGTCGGTGCCTCGGGCCTCATGCAGGTGATGCCCGCCACCGCGCGCTGGACGGCCAAGAAGATCGGCCTTGCCAACTTCACGCCCGACCAGATCAACGACCGGGACACCAATATCGCCATCGGCACGGCCTACCTCAAGCTCGCACTGGACGACTTTACGGGCTCAATGCCGCTGGCCGCCGCCGCGTACAACGCCGGCCCGGGGCGCCCGCGCAACTGGCGCAACGGCCCGGTGCTCGAAGGCGCGATCTGGGCCGAGAACGTGCCGTTTTCCGAAACGCGCGACTACGTGAAGAAGGTGTTGGCCAACACTACCAACTACGCGGCCATCCTCACGGGGCAGCCGCAATCGCTCAAGGCCCGACTGGGCACCGTGGGGCCACGCGATACGTCGGCACCGGAGCTGAACCGGGATTTGCCTTGACCCTAGGAGCCTGTCGGGCTTGGGGCGTCGAAACCGAACATGAGCCCCAGCGAGGACTGTTTTCGCCGTATTTGCATATGGGGCCCCAAGACGGTGAAAAATAGACCGCTGCGGCCCATTGGCAGCCGACGGCTCCCAAGTCCGACGGGCTCCAGGGCTCAGCCGTTGACCAGCAGCATGCCCTCGCGCGTCGCTGCGCCAGAACGCACCAGATCGTCCATCAGCGACTGCAGCCAAGCGGCTTGGGGTTGGTCGGCAAAGTGTGCGCGGTGCAGCCGCCCGAAGTAAGGGGTGCCCTCTGCCCAGGCCTGCAGGCGCGCCACTGGCACCTGCTGCCATTCGAGCAGCTTGTACTTGAGCAGCACCTTGGCCGCATACAGCGCGTGGCGCTGCGGGTTTTGCACAAAACCGGCCAGGCGCTTGCGCGCATAGGCCAGCGCACTGGCCACATCGGTGAACACGCTGCCATGGCCCGGAATGACCACGCGCGGCTTCAGGCGCTCAATGAGGTCGAGGGTGGCACCCACCGCTGCAAACGCATCTTCGCCCTCGATTTCAGGAAACACCACGCCAAAGCCACGCTCCCACAGTGCGTCGGCCGAGATCAGCACGCCCACGTCGGGCGCATAGAGCACCACCGAATGGGGGTCGTGCCCTGGGGCCGCGTGCACCTGCCAGCAGCGCGCGCCCACGCACACCTCGGTGCTGGGCTGCAGCAAGCCGTCAAAGCGAAATCGCGGGCATTCCTGGCCCGTGGGGCGGTAGCTCAGGCGGGATTCGTCCCAGGTGCGTACGGCCTCGGCCTCACCCGGGGCGATGCGCGTGTACACGCTGGGCCAGCGGGCTTGCAGCGCGGCATTGCCGCCGCAGTGGTCGCTGTGCAGGTGGGTGTTGAGGATGTGGGCCAGCGCTTGCCCGCCCAGCGCGGCCTGTACCAGCGCCACCGTCTGTTCGGCGTGGGTGCAATAGCCGGTGTCGACCACAGCCGCACCCAGCGGGCCGTGCAGCAGCACGTTGTTGGCCGACAGCCAGCCGCGCTCCAGCACCTGGATGTCGGGCGGCAGCGCCATGGCTGCCGAAGCGCCTGTGGCCCCCACCTACTTGCTGCTGGCGCGCAGTTCGCGCCGTAGGATCTTGCCCACGTTGCTCTTGGGCAGTTCGTCGCGGAACTCGATGTACTTGGGACGCTTGTAGCCGGTGAGGTTTTCCTGGCAATAGCGGGCCACATCGTCTTCTGTCAGGGCCGGGTCGTTCTTGACGATGAACACCTTGATCGCCTCGCCCTGCTTGGCATCGGGGATACCGATGGCCGCGCACTCGACCACGCCCGGGCACAGCGAGATAACCTGCTCCAGCTCGTTGGGGAAGACATTGAAGCCGCTGACCAGGATCATGTCCTTCTTGCGGTCAATGATGCGGGTGAAGCCGCGCTCGTCCATGATGCCGATGTCGCCCGTGCGCATGAAACCGTCGGCCGTGAACGCCTTGGCGTTCTCAGCCGGCTGGTTGTAGTAGCCGGTCATCACGTTCGGGCCTTTGATGCAGATTTCGCCCGCTGCGCCCTGGGGCAGGCTGTTGCCGTCGTCGTCCTTGATGGCGATCTCAATGCCTGGCAGCGGCAGGCCGATGGTGCCGCTGAACTCCTTGGCCGTGACGGGGTTGTTGGTGCCGATCGCGCAGGTCTCGCTCATGCCCCAGCCTTCGATCATGGTGCTGCCTGTGACCTTCTGCCACTGGCGCGCCGTGCCCTCGGAGGCCGCCATGCCGCCGGCCTGCGACACGCACAGGGTCGAGAAGTCGATGCTCTTGAACTGCGGATGCTGTAGCAGTGCGTTGAACAGCGTGTTCACGGCCGGCAGCATGTGGAAGGGCCTCTTCTTGAGCACTTCGATGAACTTCGGAATGTCGCGCGGGTTCGGGATCAGTGTGAGGCAGGAGCCCTGGCGGATGGCCAGCAGGCACAGCGTGAGCGCGAAGATGTGGTACAGCGGCAGCGCCGCAATGCTGTTGGCTTTGCTCAGATCGCCCACCTTGGACAGCGCGGGCGTGAACCAGGCCTCGGCCTGCAGTGTGGCGGCCACGATGTTGCGGTGCGTCAGCACGGCCCCCTTGGACAGACCGGTGGTGCCGCCCGTGTACTGCAGGAAGGCAATGGAGTCGAGGGTCGCCTGGCTGGGAGAGAGGCTGCGCGACTCGCCGATGGACAGCGCCTTCTTGAAGGTGACGACCTTGCGACCTTGCGACAGCGGCAAATCGTACGCGGGCACCATCTTGGCCAGGTGGCGCACGGCAAAGGTGATCCAGCGGCCGTACCAGAAGCCCAGCAGGTCGCCCATGGAAGCCATCACCACATGCTTGACGCCTGTGTGCTCGATGACCTCGG
Organism: Burkholderiaceae bacterium; assembly: GCA_046289925.1. Taxonomy (GTDB): domain Bacteria; phylum Pseudomonadota; class Gammaproteobacteria; order Burkholderiales; family Burkholderiaceae_C; genus Acidovorax_G. The sequence continues at coordinate 11,384 of JBKBUN010000088.1, forward strand.
CCAGCGTGTGGGCAAAGTTCTCCAGGATCACGATGGCGCTCGCCCCCGAATCCTTGAGCTGGTGCTCCAGCTCACGGGCGGTGTACAGCGGGTTCACGTTCACGCAGGTGTAGCCGGCGCGCAGCACGGCGGCCATGGTCACGCCGAACTGGGGCACGTTGGGCAGCATGATGGCCACGCGAGCGCCCGGCTCCAGCCCCAGGCTCTGCAGGTACGCGCCCAGCGCGGCCGAGCGGCGATCCAGCTCGCCGTACGACATCCAGCGGTCCATGCAAACCGAGAACGGGCTGTTCGCGTGCTTGCGGAAGGATTCCTCCAGCAGATGTGCGACCGAGCGGTATTGCTCGGGGTTCACATCGTGCGGCACTCCCGGGGGGTAGCTCTTGAGCCAGATCTTGTCCATGCGTGTCCTTGTCCTCGGCAATCAAATCAATGAACGGCAACAGCCGGGCATTGTGGAAGCCGGGCCGCGAAAGGGTTACCGGGCTTGTCCTAGGGTGCGCTGCAGTTCGGTCTCGCAGGTGACAGGATCCCCTTGAAACAGTAGGTCCATCAGGGTCTTTTCGCGGGCTGCAATCGTCTGCAGAAACTGGTCCACGGCCCCGCGTTCGCGGGCCATCGCGCCAAAGGTGTCGAAGCCGGCTTCCAGAAAGCGCTGCAGCGCGCCCAGGCCGGCTTTTTCGGCCGGGCCACGCATCATGCGCAGCATCATCCGCAGGCCGGGCGTGCGCGTGAGCCGGGCCAAGTCCTGCCCCATGCGCAACACGCGTTCGAGCTGCTGCTGGCGCGCGTGGGGCTGGCCGACGGCCTGCCAGGCGTGCGCATAGCGCAGGGCAGGCGACGCCGCAGCCGGACCGCGCCGCCAGCTGTGGCCCATGTCGTGGTCCAGTGTCTCGGTCTGGGCGTGCAGTTCGGCCAGCGCCACGGCCGTGCCCACCACCGGCTGCGGAAACAGCGTCTGCAGTGTGCTTGCAATGCGGCTGAACTGCTGGTCGCGGTCGCTGTAGTCGCGGTCGCTGTACAACTCTTGCAGAAAGAAGCGCGATGCAGCGCCAAAGCGGGGCGATGCCATCAGATCGGCATATGTGCCGGCAAAACGGCGCGATTGCAGGCTCTTCACGGCGGCCACCGCCTCGCCCAGTTCGGGCTCGGCCATGCGCAGGCGGCGCAGGGCCTGCACGTCGGCAATGCTGTTGCGGATGATCTGGGCGGCGTCCATGGTCTCTCCGTACTGGCTCCACAATGCAGGGGCGGGAGCGTTTCTCCCGAGATCATCGGGGATTTCATGATCGCGAAGATACAAGGCTGGCTCGTAAGACTGTGGCTGCTCTGGGTGGTGGGCTGCACAGCCCTGGCATGGGCGCTGGACCTTGCGTGGGCCTGGTGGCTGCTGGTGCTGCCTACGCTGGTGTTCATGGCGGTGATGGCGCTCGAATGCGCGCTGATGCACGCCCTCAACCGGCGCGACCCGGCTGCGCGAGCCAGCCTATCGCAGGTGCTGCGCGCCTGGGCGCAGGAGCTTTGGGCGGCCACCGTGGTGTTCGGCTGGCGCCAGCCCTTCCGTGCCGAGCGGCATCCCGACTGGCTGCCCGAGGTGCCCACCGGACGCGTGGGCGTGGTGCTGGTGCATGGCTATATGTGCAACCGGGCGCTGTGGCAGCCGTGGCTGCCGCGGTTGCGCGCACAAGGCCACGCGTATGTGGCGCTCAGCCTGGAGCCACCGCTCGCCTCTATCGACAGCTATGCGGCCCAGGTCGAGGCCGCCGTGCGCCGCGTAGAGCGGGCCACAGGCCGGGCGCCCGTGCTGGTGTGCCACAGCATGGGCGGACTGGTGGCGCGGGCCTGGCTGCGGGCGGTGGCCGATGCCGACCGGCGCGTGGCGCGCCTCATCACCCTGGGCACGCCCCACGCGGGCACCTGGCTTGCGCGCTGGAGCGGCACTCCCAATGGGCGCCAGATGCGCGTGGACAGCGCCTGGCTCCAGGCGCTGTCTGCTGCCGAGCCTCCAGAGCGTGCCGCACGCTTTGACTGCTGGTTTTCCAACTGCGACAACATCGTTTTTCCGGCCTCTACGGCGGTGCTGGCGGGCGCCCGTGCCCATGCCTGCCACGGCGTGCCGCATGTGCAGATGGTGCTGGACGAGGGGGTGATCGCAGCCTGCCTTGCTCAGATCGCCGAGACCGACCGCGCAGGTTGAACCTAGAAACCGCAGCGGACCGCTTGTTCACACCGAGAAGTTCTGATGTCCGTTGAAGTTGCGCCTTGTGGGCGGCTCACCTTCTGGGTGAAAGCGCTATGCGCCCGCCAGCACCATGCTAGCCGCGCCATGCGGCGTTGTGCCTCCTTGC
>JBKBUN010000089.1:0-13547 GCA_046289925.1 Burkholderiaceae bacterium
CAGCCCCCCCCCTGCCGTAGAATCCGCCTCCCAGCCCCTGGATGAACACCATGACCCGCTGCACCCCCTCCAACTCCCGCACCCCGCCCTTTGGACGCAAGGTCGCGCGCCTGCTGCCGCTGGGCCTCGGCATGGCGGCACTGCTCGCCACCACCTTGCACGCCCAGGCGCAGACCGGCTCTGCGACGCTGCCAGTGCCCGGGGGCCTGGGCGGCGAGCGCACGTTTCCCGATGCTGCGCGCCGCGGCACGCTGCAGATCGCGCCAGGCCCGCAGGTGCTGCTCAACGGCCAGGTGGTGCGTACGGCCCCGGGCCTGCGCCTGTTCAGCCCGCAGAACACGCTGGTGATGCTGCACACCGTGGTAGGCCAGAGCTTCCGTGTGAATTACGTGATCGAACACGCCACCGGCATGCTGCTCACGGCCTGGATCCTCACCGAAGGCGAGGCTGCGCGGCCGCGCCCCACCCCGACGGGCAGCAGCCCCGGCGCGGTGATGGACGCCGACGGCGTGCTGCGCAACTACCGCACCGAATCCGACACCCCGGTGCGCTGAGCACCGACCACGCTGCGGCCCGGTCTGTGTCGGGCCAACTGTCTGCCCGCGCCGCGTCGAACGCCGCGCCCCGTGTACCCGCCAGGAGCCTGCCATGGCCAAAAAAGTCTTCATCAAAACCTTTGGCTGCCAGATGAACGAGTACGACTCGGACAAGATGGCCGACGTGTTGGGCGCAGCCCAGGGCTACGAGCCCACCACCAATGTCGAGGAAGCCGACCTGATCCTCTTCAACACCTGCTCGGTGCGCGAAAAAGCGCAGGAAAAGGTGTTCTCTGACCTGGGCCGCGTCAAGCACCTCAAGGCCCGCGGCGTGAAGATCGGCGTGGGCGGCTGCGTGGCCAGCCAGGAGGGGGCCGAGATCATCCGCCGCGCGCCTTATGTGGACGTGGTGTTCGGCCCGCAAACGCTGCACCGCCTGCCGGAGCTGCTCGACGCGCGCGAGCGGCAAAACCAGCCGCAGGTGGACATCAGCTTCCCCGAGATCGAGAAGTTCGACCACCTGCCGCCCGCGCGGGTCGAGGGCGCGAGCGCGTTCGTGTCCATCATGGAAGGCTGCAGCAAGTACTGCAGCTACTGCGTGGTGCCCTACACCCGCGGCGAGGAAGTGAGCCGCCCGTTTGACGACGTGCTCGTCGAGATCGCGGGCCTGGCCGACCAGGGCGTCAAGGAAGTGACGCTGCTCGGCCAGAACGTCAACGCCTACCGCGGCGCAATGGGCGGCACGGCCGAGATCGCCGACTTTGCGCTGCTGCTCGAATACGTGGCCGACATCCCGGGCATCGAGCGCATCCGCTACACCACCAGCCACCCCAACGAATTCACGCCGCGTCTGATCGAGGCCTATGCGCGCATTCCCAAGCTGGTGAGCCACCTGCACCTGCCCGTGCAGCACGCGAGCGACCGCATCCTCATGGCCATGAAGCGCGGCTACACGGCCATGGAATACAAAAGCACGGTGCGCAAACTGCGCGCGATCCGGCCCGAGCTCTCGCTGAGCAGCGATTTCATCGTGGGCTTCCCGGGCGAGACGGAAGACGACTTTGCCAAGATGATGAAGCTCATCGAAGAGCTGCACTTCGACAACAGCTTCAGCTTCATCTTCAGCCCCCGCCCCGGCACCCCGGCGGCCAGCCTGCCGGACGACACCCCGCACGATGTCAAGCTGCGCCGCCTGCAGGAGTTGCAGGCGCTCATCAACCGCCACATCCGCGAGATCAGCGAGCAGCGCGTGGGCACCGTGCAGCGTGTGCTGGTGGAAGGCGCCTCCAAGCGCGACGCCAGCGAGCTGATGGGCCGCACCGAATGCAACCGCGTGGTCAACTTCGCAGGCCAGCCGCGCCTGGTGGGCCAGATGGTGGACGTGCGCATCACCGAAGCCAAGTCGTACACGCTGCGCGCAGAGGTCTGCACCCAGGAGACGGTCTCTGCACGGTGAGCGCCGACGGGGCTGAAGGCCCGCTCGGGGCCGATTCGCCCATCCGCTCGGCACCAGCGCATCGCGCCAGGATGGCAAGCGCCGCCCGCGCTGCGCACCGCGAACCTCCGGTGCCGGGCCTGCATCAAGCCCGCACAGGGCCTGTGCCTGGCCTTGCGGTAGATTGCTATCAAAAAGTGAGCTGCTTGTGCTTGATTGGCAAGCACGAGCAGCTTATTGACCTCAGGGCGCCAGCGTGATGCGGGCAGGGCCGCGTGGTACGCGTGCTGTGTGGTGCGCGTGTCCTGCGCCGGGGCCGTGGCGGGGCCTCAGAACGGCAGCTTGGGCATGCCGCCCGGACCACCCAGACCTTTCATGCCGCCCATCTTCTTCAGGAGCTTCATCAGGCCGCCGCCCTTCATTTTCTTCATCATCTCCTGCATCTGCTCAAACTCCTTGAGCAGGCGGTTGACGTCCTGCACCTGCACACCCGCCCCGGCGGCAATGCGCTTCTTGCGCGTGGCCTTGATCAGTTCGGGCTTGCGGCGCTCCAGCGGCGTCATGCTGCAGATGATGCCTTCCTTGCGACGGATTTCCTTTTCGGCCTTTTCCAGGTCCACCTGACCGGCCTTGGCCGTGAGCTGGGAGGGCAGCTTGTCCATGAGGCTGGACAGACCGCCCATCTGCTTCATCTGCTGGATCTGCGCCAGAAAGTCGTTGAGGTCGAAGCCGTCGCCGCTCTTGACCTTGGCGGCGAGTTTTTGCGCCGCCTCCATATCCACGCCCGCAGCCACCTGCTCGACCAGGGCCACGATGTCGCCCATGCCCAGCACGCGGCCCGCGTGGCGCTCGGCGTCGAACACTTCGAGGCCGTCGATCTTCTCGGACACCCCCGCAAACTTGATGGGTGCGCCCGTGATGCTGCGCACCGACAGCGCCGCACCGCCGCGCGAGTCGCCATCCAGCTTGGTGAGCACGATGCCGGTGAGCGGCAGAGCCTCCTTGAAGGCCTTGGCCGTGTTCACCGCATCCTGGCCCTGCATGGCGTCCACCACAAACAGCGTCTCCACCGGGTTCAGCACGGCATGCAGGTCTTTGATTTCCTGCATCAGCACTTCATCGATGGCCAGACGGCCCGCCGTGTCAACCAGCAGCACGTCAAAGTAGTGCTTGCGCGCGTAATCGAGCGCGGCCAGCGCGATGTCACGCGGCTTCTGCTCGGGCGTGCTCGGGAACCATTCGGCACCGGCCTGCTTGGTCACGGTCTTGAGCTGCTCGATGGCCGCAGGGCGGTACACGTCGCCCGAGACGGTGAGCACCTTCTTCTTGCGCTTGTCGATCAGGTGCTTGGCCAGCTTGGCGGTGGTGGTGGTTTTACCCGCGCCCTGCAGACCGGCCATCAGGATCACCGCGGGCGGCTGGGCTGCGAGGTTGATGTCCGACACACCCTCGCCCATGGTGGCGGCCAGTTCACGGTGCACGATGCCCACCAGCGCCTGCCCGGGCTTGAGCGAGCCCAGCACCTCCTGGCCCAGGGCTTTTTCCTTCACGCGGGCGATGAACTCGCGCACCACAGGCAGCGCCACGTCGGCTTCGAGCAGCGCCATGCGCACCTCGCGCAGCATGTCCTGCACGTTGGACTCGGTGATGCGGGCCTGCCCGCGCATCTCCTTGACGAGGCGCGAGAGTTTGTCGGTAAGGGCTGAGGCCATGGCGTGGGAAGTCCGGGGGTTGGGGCCGCGCCGGGTGGCCCACCGCCAGGCAGGGCACCCGCAGCAGCGGCAGGGGCAAGAAGCTAAACTGTGCCGATGATTTTATCCGGCGCATCCCCGCTCAGTTGGCTGCTCACCCTGGCCGCAGCGGCCGCCTACGCGGTGCCCGCGGCCATCGCCGCCCGACTGGGGGTGGCCGCCGCACGCAATGCCCTGGTGGCCGCTTGGCTGCTGCACGGCGCGGTGCTGGTGTGGGGCCTATGGGGCGACAGCCCACGCTTCGGCTTCGCTCCGGCGCTGTCGATGACGGCATGGCTTGTGCTCACGGTATACACGGTCGAGCAGCAGCTGTTTCCGCGCATGCGCGCACGTTGGATGCTGGCCATCTTCGGTGCGGCCGCCGTGCTGCTGGCGCTGGTGTTTCCGGGCACGCCGCTGCCGCAAACGGCCTCGGCCTGGCTGCCGCTGCACCTGGCGCTGGGCATTGCCTGCTACGGCCTGCTAGCCGCCGCCGTGGTGCACGCCTGGCTGATGACGCGGGCAGAACACCACATCCGTCAGGGCGAGGATCCGCACAGCGGCATCCCACTGCTCACGCTCGAACGCCTGACCTTTCGCTTTGTAGGCGCGGGCTTTGTGCTGCTCACAGCCACGCTGCTGGCAGGCTGGTGGTTTGGCGAATCGCTGTACGGCAAGGCCTGGCGCTGGGACCACAAGGCGGTGTTCTCGCTGCTGTCGTGGCTGACCTTTGCCACCCTGCTGCTGGGGCGCTGGCGCTTTGGCTGGCGCGGCCGCAACGCCGTGCGCGTGCTGTACGCGGGGGCTGCGCTGCTGCTGCTGGCCTATGCGGGCTCGCGCTTCGTGCTAGAGGTGGTACTGGGGCGCAGCGCATGAAGTACCTGGTGTTGCTGCTGGTGATCGGCGTGGCCGTGACGCTGTGGTCGTCACAGCGCCGCAGGCAAGCACCGGCGCCCCAGCGCCGCCCCGCGGCGGCGCCCTCCCCCCAGGACATGGTGGCCTGCGCCCACTGTGGCGTGCACCTGCCGCGCAGCGAAGCCCTGCGGCTGGGCCGCCACAGCTTCTGCTGTGAAGATCACCGCCGCCTGGGCGCGCGCGGCTGAACCCGAGGGCCATGGAGTCGCCTCTGCTCGCCAGCACGAGCGGCCTGCCCGAGTCGCCCTTTCTGCGCCTGTGGCGCGGATTCCTGACCGGCCGGGTCATGGTGGCCCTGTGTCTGCTGCTGCTGCAGGTGCTGGGGCAGATCGTGAGTGCCACGGCCAACATGCCCGTGCTAGCCCTGTGCCTGCTGTATCTGGTGACCACGCTGCTGCTGCGTGTGATGGCCCACGAACGCCCGCCCGCGCCAGGTACTGGCGCGCAGTGGCTGCCGTCGATCGGGGTGGACCTGGCCCTGATTGCAGGCCTGCAACTGCTGCAGACCGGGCCGCTGAACTTCACGCCGCTGTTCGGGCTGCCGGTGCTCATGGCGGCGGTGCTGGGCACGCTCACGCTGGCGCTGGGCACGACCGCCGCGGTGACACTGCTGCTGTTGGGCTGGGCCTGGTGGAGCAACCACCGCCTGGGCGTGGACGATGCGCAGTCGTACCTGCAAAGCGCGCTCACCGGCACGGGCTATTTCCTGGTGGCGTATCTGGTCCACCAGCTCGCCACGCGGCTTGCACGCGAACAACTGCTGGCCGAGCGCAGTCAAATGGCCGCACGCGCGCAGGCCGAGGTGTCGTCCCTGGTGATCCAGAACCTGCACGACGGCGTGCTGGTGGTAGACGACCACGACACGGTGCGCGCGGCCAATCCAGCGGCACTGGTGCTGCTGGGTGGCAGCTCATACCCACAACCGCCGTTTGACCTGACACTCAACGCTGCCTGGACTCCGCTGGTGCAACTGGCGCGGCGCAGCTTCCGACGGGCAGCCCCCCAGGCGGCCGACATCGATCTGCTGCACCCTGGCCAAAGCCCGACCGGGCTGCATGTGCGCACTTGGCTCACCTCTCCGCGCGACCCGATACATCAGCCTGCCGCCAGCTTTGAACGACTGTGCGTGATGTTCCTGCAAGACCTGCGCGAGATGGAGGCAAGGCTGCGCACCGAGAAGCTGGCCGCCATGGGCCGCATGTCGGCTGCTGTAGCGCACGAGATCCGCAACCCGCTGGCGGCCATCATGCAGGCCAATGCGCTGCTCGACGAAGACCTGCAGGACCCGGGGCACAAGCGCCTGGCCGCCATGGTGCGCCAAAACGCCGAACGCCTGGCACGCATCGCAGAAGACGTGCTCGACATCGCCCGCGTGCAGCGGCAGATCGGCGACGTGGCAGCCGCCACGCTCTCGCTGGACGACACCGTGGCCCAAATCTGGCAGGACTGGTCGCGCCACGACCCGCTGCGCCGCCGCGCCCAGGTGCTACTGCAGGCCCCGCAGGCCCAGGTCGAGTTCGACACCGAGCACCTGCGCCGCGTGCTGGTGAACCTGCTCGACAACGCGCTGCGCTACATGGGCAACGAGGAGGATTCGCTGGTGGTGAGCACGCGCGTGAACCCTGCCGGGCAGGCCGTACTGCAGGTCTGGAGCGACGGCGCACCGCTCGACCCCTCCATCGAGCGCCACTTGTTCGAACCGTTTTTCTCATCCGAAAGCCGCTCCAGCGGCCTAGGGCTGTACATCTGCCGCGAGCTGTGCCAACGCCACGGCGCGTCCATTGCCTACCAGCGGGTGCAGCGCACCCTGGCGCGCGGGGTCACCGGCGGCAATGCGTTTGCGGTATCGTTCCGCCGGGCCACCCGGCCTGCGCAGACCCTCTCCTTGTTCGACACTCCGGTCGTCTGATTCCCGCCCCATGAATGCTCCCGCCGCCTCCATCCTCGTGATCGACGACGAGCCCGATCTGCGCACGCTGTACGAGCTGACCTTGCTGCGCGAAGGCTACCGGGTAGAGACTGCCGCCAGCGTGCAGGAAGCCCGCGCACAGTTGCGCGAGCGGTGCTTTGACGCCGTGATCACCGACATGCGCTTGCCGGACGGCTTCGGGTTGGAATTGCTGCAGGATCTGCGCGATCAGCAGCGCAAGGAACGCTGCGTGGTCATGACGGCCTACGGCTCAGCCGAGAACGCAGTCGAGGCCCTGCGCGCCGGTGCATTCGACTACCTGACCAAGCCGGTCGATCTCAAACAGTTTCGCTCCGTCGTGGCTTCGGCCATTCAGGGCACAGGTGGCGTGCCCGCGCCGCGCAGCGGGCGTGCGCCAACTGGCGTCCGCGCCGCGGTGTCGGCCGATTCCGATGCGCGCGCCCGGACCGCGCTGGAACGCCTGGTCGGGCAATCGCCTGCGATGGTGCTGCTCAAGCAGCAGATCGCCAAGGTGGCCCGCGGTATGGCGCCGGTGCTGATCCGTGGCGAATCGGGCACCGGCAAGGAACTCGTGGCCAAGGCGCTGCACGCCTGCAGCCAGCGCGCCGATGGCCCGCTGGTGGCCGTGAACTGTGGAGCGATTCCGGAAAACCTGCTCGAAGCCGAGTTCTTCGGCGCACGCAAGGGGTCCTACACCGGCGCGACGCACGACCGCGAAGGCTACTTCCAGGCAGCGCGCGGCGGTACGCTGTTCCTTGACGAGATCGGCGACCTGCCGCTGGCCATGCAATCCAAGCTACTACGCGCGATCCAAGAGCGCAGCGTGCGCCCACTGGGCTCCACCCAAGAGGAGACCATCGACGTGCGCATCCTGAGCGCCACCCACCGCGATCTGGCCAATGATGTGCAGACGGGCCGCTTCCGCCAAGACCTGTACTACCGCCTCAACGTGATCGAGATCGTGGTGCCGCCTCTGCGCGAGCGGCGCGACGACCTGCCCTTGCTGTGCGATGCATTGCTGCGCCGCCTTGCGCAGGACTCGGGCATGCCGGTGCCCACCCTGACGCCCGCGGCACGGCAGGTGCTGGCGCAGCATCCGCTAACGGGCAACGTGCGCGAACTCGAGAACCTGCTGCACCGCGCCTTGGCCCTGAGCGAAGGCGGCGCCCTGGAACTGGAATGTGCGGCAGCCCAGGCTTTGGCATCGCCGCATGCCGCGGACCACACACCCGACGCAGGCGGCGACTGGGCCAGCACGGGCATGAGCGCCAGCGAGCCGTCCACAGCGCTGCCCAACGACCTGCAGGCCTGGCTCGACCAGCAAGAGCGCGCAATGCTCATACGCGCACTGCGCGAATCGGGTTACAACCGCACGGCGGCGGCCTCGCGCCTGGGCATCAGCCTGCGGCAGATCCGCTACCGTATCGAGCGGCTGCAGATCACTGTGCCCACTGCAGACTCTGACCACCCGGATGACGCGGCCTGACGCACCCAAGGCAGCGTCCGCCGATTCGCCCTGGCGGCAGGGGTGGCATACGGCAGCGCGTGTGTGCCCCTCCCCCAACCACGGGGCCCGACCCGAGGGCGCACAGATCGATCTCATCGTGGTGCATTCGATCAGTCTTCCGCCAGGCGAATACAGTGGCGACGGCGTGATCCGGCTGTTCACCAACACGCTCGACTGGGACGCGCACCCGTATTTCCAGAGCATCCGGGGTCTGGAGGTGTCGTCACACTTCTGGATCCGCAGGGACGGCACGCTGTGGCAGTTCGTGGACACCGATCGGCGCGCCTGGCACGCCGGGGTGTCGTCGTACCGCGGCCGCGCGCAGTGTAACGACGACTCCATCGGCGTCGAACTGGAAGGACTGGAAGGCGACCTCTTCGAAACCGCCCAGTACGAAAGCCTGGCGCGCCTGTGCCAGGACCTGGCGCAGCGCTACCCGATTGCCCATATTGCAGGACACGAGCACATTGCCCCGGGCCGCAAGCGCGACCCAGGCCCTGGATTTGACTGGGCTCGGTTGCAGGCTCTGCTGGGTTGGTCGGCCGAGCGCTTTCCTGTCAAGGATTGACCCGAGGCCTGTGTCGGTTGCTGCGGCGCACGATGTCGCGGGTTTGCATCAAATCGCAACCGCAGGAAATTCCTGAGCACAACACACACGCGCGAAGCGGTGCGGCCTGCCACCGGACAACCCTTCGCCAAGCCGCATCCAGCCTGTACCGCGCAGCGCAAAGTCTTGTCCGGCATCGCTCCACAGCCACCTCGCCTCTGCGAGATCTGCCCACCGCGCAAACTGGGGTGTCGCAAGCGGCCGCGATTCCGACGTACACTATCCCTAGTGTGTTGAACGCATCCGAAACACTATAGGTAGCGTCTTGATCGCCAGCCGACCCAACCCGGGTTCCCGCCTGCTGGCCTTGCGCACCGCCTCCCCCATACCCGACAGCCGACCCGAGAGGACTCCATGCACGCTGCACAGACCACCACCTCCCACGCCCCCAGCACGCCTCACGCCCCCCTTGCTGCAACCAGCAGCCCGAGTGCTGCTGCCGGCTCGATGGGCCACTACCAAATCATCCGCCGCAACGGCGCTGTAGTTCCCTTCGAACCGCAAAAGATCGCCGTGGCCATGATGAAAGCCTTCCTGGCAGTGCACGGGACGCAGGGCGCGGCTTCGGCCAGCGTGCGCGAAGTGGTGGACACGCTCACGCAGAACGTAGTGCGCGCGCTGATGCGCTCGCGTCCCGGCGGAGGGACCTTTCCGATTGAAGACGTGCAGGACCAGGTCGAACTGGGCCTGATGCGCGGCGGTCACCACGAGGTGGCACGCGCCTATGTGCTGTACCGCGAACGCCGCGCCCAGGAGCGCGCGCGCCAAGCCGAACAGCAGGCGCCAGTGACGCCGCAGATCCATGTGCTGGACAACGGCGAGCGGGTGGTGCTCGACCTGCAGCGCCTGCGACGCCTGATCGAAGAGGCCTGCGACGGCCTGTGCGCCGATGTGAAGGCCGACCCCATCGTGGCCGAGACCATGCGCAACCTGTACGACGGTGTGCCTATGGACGAGGTGTACAAGGCCTCGATCCTGGCTGCGCGCACGCTGATCGAGAAGGACCCCGACTACAGCTACGCCACCGCCCGCCTGCTGCTGCACACCATCGTCAAGGAGGTACTGGGACGCGAAGTGCCTCGCGATGCCATGGCAGCCGCGTACACCGAATACTTCCCGCAGTTCATCCAGAAGGGCGTGGACAACGAACTGCTGGACGAGCGCCTGCTGCAGTTCGATCTGCCGCGCCTGGCGGCCGCCCTCAAGCCCGAGCGCGACCTGCGCTTCGACTACCTGGGCCTGCAGACCCTGTACGACCGCTACTTCCTGCATGTGCGCAAGACGCGCATCGAGCTGCCGCAGGCTTTCTTCATGCGCGTGGCTATGGGTCTGTCGCTGGGCGAGATCGACCGCGAAGCCCGCGCGATCGAGTTCTACGAGGTGCTGTCGAGCTTCGACTTCATGAGCAGTACGCCCACGCTGTTCAACAGCGGCACGCTGCGCAGCCAGCTGTCTTCCTGCTATCTCACCACGGTGCCCGACGACCTGGACGGCATCTACGAATCCATCAAGGAAAACGCCCTGCTGTCCAAGTTTGCAGGCGGTCTGGGCAACGACTGGACGCGCGTGCGCGCGCTGGGCAGCCATATCAAGGGCACCAACGGCGAATCGCAGGGGGTGGTGCCGTTCCTCAAGGTGGTCAACGACACCGCCGTGGCCGTGAACCAGGGCGGCAAGCGCAAGGGTGCGGTCTGCACCTACCTGGAAACCTGGCACCTGGACATTGAAGAGTTCCTGGAGTTGCGCAAGAACACCGGCGACGACCGCCGCCGCACGCACGACATGAACACGGCCAACTGGATTCCTGATCTGTTCATGCGCCGGGTGATGGAAAAGGGCACCTGGACGCTGTTCTCGCCCTCGTCCGTACCTGACCTGCACGACTTGTTCGGTGCCGACTTCGAAAAGGCGTATGTGGCCTACGAAGAAAAGGCCGCACGCGGCGAGATCAAGCCCAGCAAAGTCGTACAGGCCACCGACCTTTGGCGCAAGATGCTGACCATGCTGTTCGAGACGGGCCATCCCTGGATCACATTCAAGGATGCGTGCAACGTGCGCTCTCCGCAGCAGCACGCCGGCGTGGTGCACTCCTCCAACCTGTGCACCGAGATCACGCTGAACACCAGCGACACCGAAACGGCCGTGTGCAATCTGGGTTCGATCAACCTGCTGCAGCACCTCAAGGACGGCCAGATCGACCACGAGAAGCTCAAGCGCACCGTGTCGGTGGCCATGCGCATGCTCGACAACGTGATCGATATCAACTACTACGCGGTGAAGAAGGCTCGCGACTCGAACCTGCGCCATCGCCCCGTAGGTCTGGGCTTGATGGCCTTCCAGGATGCGCTGTATGAGCTGCGTATTCCTTATGCATCGGAGCAGGCGGTGGAGTTCGCAGACCGCTCGATGGAAGCGATCTGCTACTACGCCTACTGGGCCTCGACCGAGCTGGCACGTGAGCGCGGCAAATACTCGAGCTACAAGGGCTCGCTGTGGGACCGTGGCATCCTGCCTTTCGACACACTGGACCTTCTGTCGCAGGCGCGTGGCGGCTATGTGGAAGTCGATCGCTCCATGAGCCTCGACTGGGATGCGCTGCGCAAAAAGATCGCGCAAGACGGCATGCGCAACTCCAACTGCGTCGCGATCGCACCCACGGCCACCATCTCCAACATCGTCGGGGTGGACGCATCGATCGAGCCGTCTTTCGGCAACCTGTCGGTGAAGTCCAACCTGTCGGGCGAGTTCACGGTGATCAACAGCTACCTGGTGCGCGACCTCAAGCGCCTGGGGCTGTGGGACGACGTGATGATCATGGACCTCAAGCACTTCAAGGGCTCGCTGCATCCGATCGACCGAGTGCCGCAGGACATCAAGGCCCTGTACTCGACGGCCTTTGAAGTCGAGCCGCGCTGGCTGGTAGAGGCTGCATCCCGCCGCCAAAAGTGGATCGACCAGGCGCAGAGCCTGAATATCTACATGGCCGGCGCCTCGGGCAAGAAGCTCGACGAAACCTACAAGCTCGCGTGGATCCGCGGCCTCAAGACCACCTACTACCTGCGCACGCAAAGCGCCACGCACGTGGAGATGAGCACGGTGAACACCCGCCAGCTCAATGCCGTGTCGACCTCGCCCGATGGCGGCATGCAGGCTGCGCCCGCTGTACGTCCAAGCGCGCTCGAAGCCGCCGCGGCACAGGCCGCTGCGCAGGCCGCCGCACTGCCCGCCACCGATGTGAAGTTCTGCGCAATCGACGATCCGACCTGCGAGGCCTGCCAGTAAGCAGGACCCCGTATCCGCGATGGCGCATCCAGGGCCTCCCAGGGTGCGCCATCATGTGCCATGTGGCAACAAAACAAGGCCGCAAGCCGCTCCAGTGCTTTGCTTTTTGCAGCACTGCTTTCATAATCCGCTCACTGGAAAACCTATGCTGACCTGGGACGAAGAAGTCAAGCCCGTACCGACCACCTCGATGGACGGCCTCGCACCGCGGGGCCTTCCGGCCGGACAGCCGGCCCCTGCTTTGCAGACGGTGGCTTCCAGCACCGCGCACGCATCGGCAGGCACCACCGCAGCCACCACACACCGGCGTGTGAATGTGGCCGACAAGCGCATCATCAATGGCCAGACCGATGTGAATCAGCTGGTGCCGTTCAAGTACAAGTGGGCTTGGGAAAAGTACTTGGCCACCTGCGCCAACCACTGGATGCCGCAAGAGGTCAACATGACCCGCGACATCGCACTGTGGAAAGACCCGAACGGCCTGACCGAAGACGAGCGCCGCATCGTCAAGCGCAACCTGGGCTTCTTCGTGACGGCCGACTCGCTGGCCGCCAACAACATCACACTGGGCACCTATCGCCACATCACGGCACCCGAGTGCCGCCAGTTCCTGTTGCGCCAGGCGTTCGAGGAAGCGATCCACACGCACGCCTACCAGTACATCGTGGAATCGCTGGGCCTTGATGAAGGCGAGATCTTCAACGCCTACAACGAAATCGCCTCGATTCGCGACAAGGACGAGTTCCTGATCCCGTTCATCGACGCGATCATGGACCCCAACTTCAAGACTGGTACACCGGAAAACGACCAGAAGTTGCTGAAGTCGCTGATCGTGTTCGCCTGTCTGATGGAAGGGCTGTTCTTCTACGTAGGCTTCACGCAGATTCTGGCCCTGGGTCGCCAGAACAAGATGACGGGTGCTGCCGAGCAATACCAGTACATCCTGCGCGACGAGTCGATGCACTGCAACTTCGGCATCGACCTGATCAACCAGCTCAAGCTGGAGAACCCGCACCTGTGGACGCCCGAGTTCAAGGCCGAGATCAAGGAACTGTTCCTCAAAGCCGTCGAACTCGAATACCGCTACGCCGAAGACACCATGCCGCGTGGCGTGCTGGGCATGAACGCGTCGATGTTCAAGGGCTACCTGCGCTACATCGCCAACCGCCGCGCCACCCAGATCGGCCTGGAAGCACTCTTCCCGAACGAGGAAAACCCGTTCCCCTGGATGAGCGAGATGATCGACCTGAAGAAAGAACGCAACTTCTTCGAAACCCGGGTCATCGAGTACCAATCCGGCGGCGCCCTGTCCTGGGACTGACCCGCCCGCCCTCGACGCAATGGCAACCTTCCTCGCGCACCGACCCCACACCGCCCGCACCGAGCGCGTGGGTCGCGCTCCTGCATTCATGGCGACGGGTTCGTACCCGGTGCCATGGGTCGCTTCGTGTCCGCAGAAGGCACGGGGTGTTGTTTGACCACTGACCCAAGGAGAACATGATGGCAACTGCGAAGAAACCCGCCACCAAGAAGGCTGCGCCGGCGAAGAAGGCTGCTGCCCCCGCCAAGAAGGCCGCTGCCCCCGCCAAGAAGGCCGCTGCCCCC
>JBKBUN010000090.1:0-13475 GCA_046289925.1 Burkholderiaceae bacterium
TGCCGCCGTTTCCGGCGGAGGTGGCCATTGCGACCATTGAGCGCGCCTTCCGTCGACCTGTGGACGAAGTGTTCGTGGCCTTTGAGCGCACGCCCGTCGCCAGCGCCTCGATCGCGCAGGTCCACTTTGCCGTGATCCGTGACCGCAGCGGCGTCGAACGCGAAGTGGCCGTGAAGGTGCTGCGCCCTGGCATGCTGCCGGTGATCGAGAAAGACTTGGCGCTCATGCGCATGATGGCCGGCTGGCTGGAACGTCTGTCGGCCGACGGCAAGCGACTCAAGCCGCGCGAAGTGGTGGCAGAGTTCGACAATTACCTGCACGACGAACTCGATTTGGTGCGCGAAGCGTCCAACGCCGCGCAACTGCGCCGCAACATGCAGGGCCTGGACCTGGTGCTGATTCCAGAAGTGTTCTGGGATTTCTGCCATGCCGAGGTGATGGTGATGGAGCGCATGACCGGCGTGCCCATCAGCCAGATAGAGCGGCTGCGCGACGCGGGGGTGGACATTCCCCAACTCGCCCGCGATGGCGTGACCATCTTTTTCACCCAGGTGTTCCGGGATGGCTTTTTCCATGCCGACATGCATCCGGGCAATATCCAGGTGAGCCTTGCGCCCGAGACATTCGGTCGATACATCTCCCTCGACTTCGGCATCGTGGGCACGCTGACCGAGTTCGACAAGGAATACCTTGCACAGAACTTCACGGCCTTTTTCCGCCGGGATTACAAACGGGTGGCAGAACTGCACATCGAAAGTGGCTGGGTGCCGCCAGACACGCGGGTGAACGACCTGGAGTCGGCCATCCGTGCCGTCTGCGAGCCTTATTTCGATCGGCCGCTCAAGGAAATTTCGCTGGGCATGGTGCTGATGCGCCTGTTCCAGACATCGCGGCGCTTCCATGTGGAGATCCAGCCGCAGCTCGTGCTACTGCAAAAGACCTTGCTCAACATCGAGGGACTTGGCCGTGAACTGGATCCGGACCTGGACCTGTGGAGCACTGCCAAGCCCTTTCTTGAAAAGTGGATGCTGGAGCAAATGGGCCCACAGCGCCTGATGCGCGAGCTCAGGGCGGAAGCTCCGCGCTATGCCAAGCTGATTCCGGAACTCCCCCGTCTGGTGCACGACGCATTGCGTCGCCCTCCGGCGGTGCAGACCCAACTGCTGGCAGAGTTGTTGGAGGCCCAAAAACGCACCAACCGATTGCTGCAAGCCATTGTGTACGGCGGGCTGGGGTTCGTGCTGGGGCTGCTGGCCATGCAATTGCTCATACGGCTACGCCTTTATTGACTTCTGGTGGCTTGGCACGCCGATAATGCCGGGCATTTTCCTCAACCCCTCCCCAGGAGTATCGGAGCGGTCCCATGCTGATTTCGTTCATCGTTCTCTATTTGCTGGTGTCCATCGGTATCGGGCTCTATGCCGCGACCAGGGTGCACAACACGGCCGACTATGCGGTCGCTGGGCGCAGCCTGCCTCTGGCCGTGGTGATCGCGACCACCTTTGCGACGTGGTTCGGTTCGGAAACGGTGCTGGGGGTTTCTGCCAAATTCGTAAGCGGCAATTTGGGCGCCGTGGTCGAGGACCCGTTCGGCGCCTCCATGTGCCTGGTGCTCGTGGGGTTGTTTTTTGCCTACAAGCTCTACCAGAAGAACCTGATCACCATTGGCGACTACTACCGCCAGCGTTTCGGCAAGGCGGTGGAGATGCTGTGCTCCTTCATCATCATGTTCAGCTACCTGGGCTGGGTAGCGGCCCAGATCACGGCCCTGGGATTGGTGTTCAATTTGCTGACCGATGGCGCGGTGTCTCTGACCATGGGCATGGTAATCGGGACCGCCATCGTGCTGATCTACACACTGTACGGTGGCATGTGGTCGGTGGCCATGACCGACTTCGTGCAGATGATTGTGATCGTGTTGGGCCTTTCGGCGATCGCTTGGTTTGCGGCCGATCTCGCTGGTGGTGCGGGTCGCGTCATTGACTATGCTGTGAACGAGGGCAAGTTCCAGTTCTTCCCCGCGGGTGATGGTAAGGAATGGCTCTTCTTCTTTGCTGCGGCCATCACCATGATGCTTGGTTCCATTCCGCAGCAGGACGTCTTCCAGCGCGTGATGTCGTCCAACAGCGCCTCGACGGCGCGCAAGGGCCCGGTCATCGGTGGCATCTGCTACCTGCTGTTTGCCTTCATTCCCATGTTCATCGTGGCGGCGGCCGTGCTGGTGATGCCTGAGGTCAGCAAGGGGCTGCTGGCCGACGATCCGCAGAAAGTTTTGCCCACGCTGGTGATGCAGCACATGCCTGTGGCCTTGCAGGTGGCGTTCTTTGGTGCCCTGCTGTCGGCCATCATGTCCACCGCGTCGGCCACGCTGCTGGCGCCCTCGACCACGTTCGTCGAGAACATTTTGCGCAACCTGCGCCCTGGCATGACGGACGCCCAGACCCTGAAGGCCATGCGCATCTCGACGCTGGTGTTCGCGGGCTGTGTGCTGGCCTACGCGATCACCATGCAGGGTACCTCGATCTATGACATGGTGTCTGGTGCTTATCAGGTGCCGCTGGTGGGCGCATTCGTGCCCCTGGTGTTGGGTCTGTATTGGAAGCGTGCCACCACGCAAGGCGCTTTGCTGGCCATCGTCATGGGCGTCGGTGTATGGCTGCTGTTCATGGCCAGCCCCATGTTGTCCGAGGCGTTCCCACAGCAACTGGCGGGCCTGCTGGCGGCGCTGGTGGGCATGGTCGCGGGCTCGCTCGCGCCGCAGTGGCTGCCCGATCACAAGGGGCACGTCACGCATTACCAGGGCAGTGCCGCCTGAGACTGCGGCGGGGCGCCTCTTGTAGGAAAGGCGCCCCGCCTATAATTGAGGGTTTTGCACTTTCACAACACTCTCGACATGCCAATTTATGCCTACAAATGCGGCGCCTGTGGCCATGCCAAGGATGTGCTGCAAAAAATCTCGGATCCGGCCCTGACCGTATGCCCCGTCTGTGGCGCGGAGTCTTTCTCTAAGCAAGTGACCGCAGCAGGTTTTCAGCTCAAGGGATCGGGCTGGTATGTGACCGATTTCCGCGGCGGCAGCGGCAACACGGCAGCATCGGCCTCAGAGGCGAAATCGGAGTCTTCCGCAGCCCCTGCCCCGGCTCCCGCAGCTGCGCCTGCCCCTGCCCCGTCCACCGCGGGTTGAGCTTCCCGCTGACGCCCCGACTCCTCGCCTTTGTCCATGTCTGCCCTGCGCAAGTGGCTCCTCACGGGCCTGCTGGTCATCGTCCCCGGTGTGATCACCGCCTGGGTGCTGCACTGGATTGTGACCACCCTCGACCAGACCCTGCAGATCCTGCCGAATGCCTGGCACCCGGATCGGCTGCTGGGCTTTCACGTGCCGGGGTTTGGCGTGCTGCTGATGCTGGCCATCTTGCTGACCGTCGGGGCCGTGGCCAGCAACTTTGCTGGACGCAAGCTGGTGCAGTGGGGCGATGCGCTCGTGCACCGCATTCCCGTGGTCCGTTCGATCTATTCGAGCGTCAAGCAGGTGTCGGACACGCTGTTTTCGGAGAGTGGTAACGCATTCCGCACTGCCGTGCTGGTGCAGTGGCCGCGCGAAGGCGTATGGACCATTGCCTTCATCACCGGATCACCCGGTGGTGAGATTTCTGCTTACCTGCGCGACGAATTCGTCAGCGTGTATGTGCCTACCACGCCCAACCCTACCGGGGGCTACTTCGTGATGGTGCGCAAGAGTGAATGCGTTGAGCTCGATATGAGCGTAGACACGGCGCTCAAGTACATCGTCTCGATGGGGGTGGTATCGCCGGCTGCCCCCGCCTCCCTTTCAAACAACAAGTAACACTGCCAACGCGCCCGAGCGGCGCAGGATGATTTGCCATGGCCATGCGTTCCCACTATTGCGGTCACGTGACCGAAGCCCTGATGGGCCAAACCGTCACCCTGTCGGGCTGGGTCAACCGCCGCCGCGACCACGGTGGTGTGATCTTCATTGATCTGCGCGACCGTGAAGGCTATGTGCAGGTGGTTTGTGATCCCGACCGTGCCGAGATGTTCAAGACGGCCGAGGATGTGCGCAACGAGTACTGCGTACAGGTCAAGGGTGTGGTGCGTGCGCGTCCGGCAGGTACCACCAACGACAAGATCAAGAGCGGACAGGTCGAGGTGCTGTGCCACGAGCTGAACGTGCTCAATCCTTCGGTCACGCCGCCGTTCCAGATGGACGACGACAACCTGTCGGAAACCACGCGCCTCACCCACCGGGTGATGGACCTGCGCCGCCCGTACATGCAGCGCAACATGATGCTGCGCTACAAGACGGCCATCCAGGTGCGCAACTTCCTGGACAAGGAAGGCTTCATCGACATCGAGACCCCCATGCTGGGCAAGAGCACGCCCGAAGGCGCGCGCGACTATCTGGTGCCCAGTCGTGTGCACGACGGGCAGTTCTTCGCGCTGCCCCAGTCGCCCCAGCTCTACAAGCAGATGCTCATGGTGGCGGGCTTCGACCGCTACTACCAGATCACCAAGTGCTTTCGCGATGAAGACCTGCGTGCGGACCGCCAGCCCGAGTTCACCCAGATCGACTGCGAAACCTCGTTCCTGGACGAGGAAGAGATCCGCGCCATCTTCCAGCGCATGATCACTGAAGTGTTCCAGACCCAACTGGGCGTGAATCTGGGCGAGTTCCCCACCATGACTTACCAGGAGGCTGCGCGGCGCTTTGGCTCCGACAAGCCCGACCTGCGCGTGAAGCTCGAATTCACCGAGCTGACCGATGTGATGAAGGACGTGGAGTTCAAGGTGTTCTCCGGTGCTGCCAACATGAAGGGCGGCCGTGTGATCGCCCTGCGCGTGCCGGGCGGCTCTGCCGAGAACGGTGGCATCAGCCGCGGCGAGATTGATGCCTATACCGAGTTCGTGAAGATCTACGGTGCCAAGGGCCTGGCCTACATCCGCGTCAACGACCTGTCCAAGGGCCGTGATGGCCTGCAATCACCCATTGTCAAGAACATCCACGATGCCGCGCTGGCCGAGGTGCTCAAGCGATCCGGTGCGCAGAACGGTGACCTGCTGTTCTTCGGTGCTGACAAGGAGAAGATCGTCAACGACGCCATCGGCGCGCTCCGCCTGAAGATCGGACATAGCGAGTTTGGCAAGAGAACCGGTCTGTTCGAAGACCGCTGGGCGCCCTTGTGGGTGGTGGACTTTCCGATGTTCGAATACGACGAGGAAGAAGACCGCTGGACGGCTGTGCACCATCCGTTTACCAGCCCCAAGGACGGCCACGAGGAATTCATGGCGACAGATCCTGGCAAGTGCCTTGCCAAGGCCTACGACA
Source organism: Burkholderiaceae bacterium (assembly GCA_046289925.1). GTDB lineage: Bacteria > Pseudomonadota > Gammaproteobacteria > Burkholderiales > Burkholderiaceae_C > Acidovorax_G. The sequence continues at coordinate 5,345 of JBKBUN010000090.1, forward strand.
TGGTGCTCAACGGCTGGGAGCTTGGCGGCGGTTCGGTGCGTATCCACCGCGCCGACGTGCAAAAGAAGGTGTTTGACGCCCTTAGGATCACGCCCGAGGATGCACAGGCCAAGTTCGGCTACCTGCTGGACGCCCTGCAGTACGGCGCGCCTCCGCACGGTGGTCTGGCCTTTGGCCTGGACCGTCTGATCACGCTGATGACGGGTGCCGAGTCCATTCGCGACGTGATCGCCTTCCCCAAAACCCAGCGCGCGCAGGATCTGCTCACCCAGGCTCCGTCGCCCGTGGATGAAAAGCAGTTGCGCGAACTGCACATTCGCCTGCGCAACCCGCAACCGGCGCAGTAAGCGCTGCTGCCCACCGCCGTGCCCAGGCGCAGCGGTCACGGTTCCTTTCCACAGCACAGGCCCTTGCTTGCAAGGGCCTGTTGCTTTTCGGGTCTGGGAAGGGCGCGAAGCCGCGGTCAGGTTCTAAGATCGCGCGCTGCAACCCCGCCAAACGTGCCAGACCTACCAGGAGCCCAACCATGCATCCGCACAGCAGCCCGTGGCCATGCAGCCGACCCATGCTTTGTGGCATACGTCTGGCAACCATTGGACTGCTTGGGCTGGCCTTCGCGCTTGCGGGATGCGGGGACAAGGTGGGCGAGAAGGTCGGCGGCATGGGCAAAACCGTACTCGGAGAAGGCGGTTCGGTCGTCACCGGGTCTGCGGGTCCGGCAGGTGCCCAGGGCGCTGCGCGCGAACTGGTGCGTTGCGACGCTCCAGTAGCCACGGTGGCGCTGGCTGAAAACCCTTACGGCTACACGGTGGGCGCCAGTTACCAGTTGCCTGCGTCGCCCGTACCGCTGGTGCGCCTGCTGGCGCAGCAGAGCGGTTGTTTCCGTGTGGTGGATCGGGCGGCAGGCCTGCGCGGCACCGTGCAGGAGCAGGAGTTGCGCGCCCAGGGGGTGTTGCGGCAGGGCGGCACGGTGCAGGGTGGCCGCGGCTACGAGGCGCAGTTCACCCTTACGCCCAGCCTGACCTTCAGCGAAACCGATGCGGGCCGCGGTCTGGCGGGCGTGGTGGGCATGATCCCCGTGCTGCGGGACATTGCGGGCCTTGTGGGCCTTGTAGAGCAGGTCAAGATCAAGGAGGCGCAAACGGCCTTGCTGTTGACCGACAACGAAACCACCGAGCAGTTGGCTGCCGCCACGGGCGCTGCGCGCAGCACCGACCTGGGCGTTGGCGGACTGGTGCTGGGGCGCCTGGGCGGTGGGGCTGGGGCCGGTTGGAGCAATACCAACGAAGGCAAGCTCATCGCCGCGGCGTTTCTGGATGCGCACAACGCCTTGGTGGCCCAGGTGCGGCAGATGCCCGTGCGCACTCTGCCGCCCGCTCCTGAGGCCGCCGCGGGAGCGCGGCCCGGCCCGGTGCCTGGCGGGTAAAGGCCATGGCCCAGCGCATGCAGGTACCGGGCGCATAGCGCTCTCACCCAGAAGGTGAGCGTGCCCACAAGGCGCAACTTCAACGGACATCAGAACTTTTCAGTGTGAACAAGCATAGCGCTTTCACCCAGAAGCTGAGCGCGCCCACAAGGCGCAACTTCAACGGACATCAGAACTTTTCAGTGTGAACAAGCGGTCAACTGTGGTTTCTAGGTTCAAGATTCCGGAGTCGGTGCTGGTGGTCATTCACACGCCGATGCTAGAGGTGCTGCTGATCCAGCGCACCGACGGTGCGGCGCACTGGCAGTCGGTGACGGGCAGCCGCGCCCACCCCGAAGAGCCCTTGCAGCAGACCGCGGTGCGTGAGGTCTTGGAGGAGACCGGCATCGACGCCCTTGCGCCGGATTGTGTGCTCACGGATTGGCACCTGGAGAATGTCTACGACATTTGGCCCGAGTGGCGCCACCGTTATGCGCCCGGGGTGACGCGCAACCGCGAGCGGGTGTTCGGGCTGACCGTGCCTGCGCCCCGGGCTGTGCAGCTCAACCCTCGCGAGCATGTTGCGTGGCAGTGGCTGCCGTGGCGAGCCGCCGCCGACCTGTGCTACTCGGCATCCAATGCCGAAGCATGTTTGTGGCTTCCAAGGTTTCTCCCACCGCGCTGAGCGGGGCAGGGGCATGGCTTGCGCTGCCGCGCCTTGGGTGCAGGGGCTCAGGTCCGGCTGACGGGGCGAAGGCGCAGTGCGTCGAGCGGGTCCATCGGAGTGTCGGTGTCTGTATCGGGCGCGGCGGGGGCCGCCGTTTCGGCTGCGGAGCCCGTCTGGGCCGACGCAGGGGCTGCACCGGCGCTGGCGCCCGCCGTCGCTGCCGAGGCGGCCGTGCGCACGCGTAGTGCCAGCCCGCCTGGGTGTCGGCCACTGTCTTGCCCGAGGATGGCGCGAGCCGGTGTGGTGCCGCAGCGCTGTCGCACCTGGTCCACCGCTTCTGCCAAGGCCGCGGCGCTGGCAATCCGCGCTTCGTTGCGCATCAGCAGTTGGTGCGACAGGTCCGCGAGCTTGGCATTGAGGCTGTCCCGGGCGATATCGATCAACCCGCGCACGGCACCTTCCGGGTCGCCGCCCAGACTTTGCGCCATGGCCTGTTCCGCGGTCTTGTTGATTGCGGGCAGGCAGCTGCGCACCAGGTCGGCGTAGGGTTCGTAGAGGTTGCAGGCGTTGGCCAGCAGTTCGGTCAGGCCGCGGGTGTTGGCGTATCGCATGCCGATCGCACGGATCCAGCTCTCGCCTTCAGCCAGATCGATGGAGGTCGCGGCCAGCACCGCCAGCAGGCTGCCCAGATTGCAGGCGGCTTCAAAATCAAAGAGGGGGGCGTGAATCTCGCGGGCCATGTCGCGTACCGACGCCACGGCCTGCGAGAACTGTCGTTGCTGAATCAGCTGCAGGGTGCGTGCCACCGCAGCGAAGCGCACCACGCGCCGGCTGTCGGTATGGCGCTCCAAAATCCGGCCAAAGTCGGCAATGCAGCGTTCGATGCCTTTGCGGTCGTTCTCGGCAAAGTACGAGAAGGTCAGCAGTACCAGCGACTGGAAGTCGAACAGTTTAGAGTCGATGCCCAGGATCACCGCGCGCGCCAGGACCTTGGCGGCGGTTTCGCGGTCGCCCATGTAGTAGGACATCATCCCCAGCTTTTGCAGCCGCACCACTGAGTCCGGGGTCAGCGAACTGGCGAGGCGGTATGTTTCGATGGCTTCCTTGAAATGCCCCAACTCCACCTGCGCCCGCCCCAGCACGTCGTAGGCGTCGGCAAAGCTCGGGTCTTCACCAATCAGGCCCTGCAGCGTGACGATGGCTTTGGCAGGCTGGCCTGCTTCCATTTGGGTGCGGGCAATGCCCAGCTTGGCCCAGGGCAGTGCGCGTGCGGCGATCACGGCTTCGAACAGCTTTCGGGCCTGTTCGTGGCGGCCCAGGCGCAGCAGCAGTTCGGTGCCGATGCGTGCCGCGTACAGCCAATATGGGCGGCGGGATTCAAAGCGTTCGATACACAGCTCGGCGGCCTTCTCGAAGTCTTCTTCCTCGATGGCATCGAAGATGGGCTTGAGATGCACCTTGCGCAGCCGTGCGATGCTCAGTCGCTCGAACAGCGCGCTGGGGGTGAACGGCTTGAGCAGGTAGCCGTCGAGTGCGGACTCGGCCGCCTCGGCCACTGCGGCATACGAAGCCTCGGCCGTGACCATGAAGAACACCGTGGAAAACGGCAATAGCTGCGCGCGCCGAAGATCGTCCAACAGCGTCTGGCCGCTTGCGCCGTCCTGGAAGTACTGCTCGCAGAGCACGTAATCGAAGAACGAGTGTTCCAGCCGTGCCCGCGCATCCTGCGCGCGGCTGCACTGCACAACCTTGCCCACTCCGTATTCGCGCAACTGGGCGACCAGAATGCTGCGCGAGGTGGCGTTGCTGTCGACCACCAACGCCTGCATGTCGGCGGGTTCGCGGTTGGGATCAGTGGCCATCAGCAATACAAAGCGCGGGGACGCGCGCAGTCAGCGTCGATGTCCCAGTGTAGGGCGGGTTTTGTCGGGCGGCGATGCGGGTTCACCCCCGTGTTGTATGGCGTCAAGGTTTTGGGGGCGCTGCGGTGGGGTGCCGCACCACGGGAATTTGGTGCGCATCCGAAACGCCGCCTTGGCCGCACAATTCCGCCATGGACAACGAGAACATCCTGCGGGTGGCCACCTACAACATTCACAAGGGGGTGCAAGGCATCGGCCCGGCCCGGCGGCTGGAGATCCACAACCTGGGTCTGGCGGTTGAGCAACTGGACGCCGACATCGTCTGCCTGCAGGAGGTGCGCAGGCTGCACCGGCGCGAGGAGCGCTTTTTTGCCACCTGGCCCGAGTTGCCGCAGGCCGACTTTTTGGCCCCCGAGGGCTACGAGGCGGTGTACCGCACCAATGCCGTGACCCGGCATGGCGAGCATGGCAATGCGCTGCTCACGCGCTGGCCGGTGCTGGGGCACGGACATGAGGACATCTCCGACCACCGCTTCGAGCAGCGCGGGCTGCTGCATGTGCAGGTGCAAGTGCATGGGCGGCCAGTGCATGTGATCGTCGTGCACCTGGGTCTGATTCCGGCCAGCCGGGTGCGCCAGGTGCAGCGCCTGCAGCAGTTCATCGAGCGCGAGGTGCCCGCGCACTGTCCCCTGGTGGTTGCGGGCGATTTCAACGATTGGGGCCAGCAGATCAAGCGCACGCTGGCAGCCTATGGGCTCTATGAATTCGACGAACCGCGCAGCTTCACTTACCCGGCGCGGCTGCCGCTGGCGCAACTGGACCATGTGTACGCGCGAGGCCTCACGCCGCTGTCGCTGCACGTGCCACGCGGCCGGGTGTGGTGGCGCATGTCCGACCATCTGCCGCTGATTGCGGACTTTCGCCTGTGACCGCCGGGCATCGCTGTGCTGTCATGCGGCCGCGCCACATGCGTGCCGCTTCTCGCCCGGCGTGGCGTGCCCCCGTGGAAGCGCCGCGGGGCTTCACCGGCGTGCCTGCCTTGCCCGAGCCTTGCTGCTGACCCATGTCTTCATCGCCCGTCTTTTATGACGACCATGCCGTGCGGTTGCTGCAGGGCACGCGGGAGTTCTTTCCGGCGCTGGTGGCCGCCATGGACGCTGCGCGCACGGACATTCAGTTCGAGACCTACATCTTCGACTGCACCTACGGTGGTGCCGATGTGGCCGAGGCTCTGATCCGCGCCGCAGCGCGCGGCGTGCGCACGCATCTGGTGGTCGATGGCGTGGGCACAGGTCCGCTGCCCACCGCATGGGCCGCCCGCATGATGGCCGCAGGCGTGCAGATACGGGTGTATTCGCCGCTGGGCCCGCTGGGCTTGCTGCTGCCGCACCGCTGGCGTCGGCTGCACCGCAAGCTGTGCGTGGTGGACGGGCGGCTGCTGTTCTGTGGCGGCATCAACGTGCTGGACGATTTTCACGACCCCAACCACGGCGCACTGGAAGCCCCGCGCCTCGATTTTGCCGTGTGCATCACCGGCAGCCTGGTGCAGCAGGCGAGCGAGGCCATGGAGCAACTGTGGTGGCGCATGCAGACGGTGCGCGACGTGGCCCGCCACCAGATTCCCCAGGCCCTGCGCTCGCTGCGTGCAGCCTGGCAACACCACACCGCCGTCCCCGATGCGGTTGTGGACGGCACACTGCTGCCCGCACCTGGCGGCATGCGTGCCGCACTGCTGCTGCGCGACAACGTGCGCCATCGCTCCCGCATCGAGCAGGCGTACCGCCGCGCCATCAGAGCCGCGCAGCACGAGGTCATCATTGCCAACGCCTACTTTCTGCCCGGCGGGCGACTGCGCCGGGCGCTGGTGTCCGCTGCGCGGCGTGGGGTGCGCGTGCGGCTGCTGCTGCAGGGGCGCTACGAGTATTTCATGCAGTACCACGCGGCTCGGCCGGTGTACGGCGCGCTGCTGGCCGCAGGCGTCGAGATCTACGAGTACGCCCCGAGCTTTCTGCATGCCAAGGTGGCAGTGGTCGATGCGCTGGGTGAGCGGCCCTGGGCCACAGTGGGTTCGTCCAACCTCGACCCACTGAGCCTGCTACTGGCCCGTGAGGCCAATGTGGTGGTAGAGGACGCGGCCTTCGCCGCCGACCTGCGCCAGCGGCTGGAGCACGCAATGCAGCACGAGGGCCGCCGTATCGACCCCGCCAGCTATGCGCACCGTCCCTGGCGTGAGCGCGTGCTCGACCGTGTGGCCTTCGGGCTGATGCGGCTGGCGCTGTGGGTGACCGGCAAGCGTTACTGACAGCGCCCGCCACGGCCGATCTGATTGCTATTTATTTGATAGCTGCTTGTGCTTAATTTTGAAGCACGAGCGGTCTAAAAACCTTGAAGCCTTCCGGACTCCATTCGCTGGTACTATGGCCACCATGTCCAGCCCAGCAGCAGCCGATATGACGCCACAACACCCGGACGAGGGCATCCCCGTCTCCGTCAAGATCCGCGAACGGCTCGTGGCAGCGCGCAAGCGTTTCCATGCCAACGACAACATCTCCGACTTCATCCAGCCCGGCGAGTTGGAGCGTTTGCTCGACGAGGTCGAAGACAAGATGAAGGCTGTGCTTGACAGCATGGTCATCGACACCCAAGGCGACCACAACACCAACGACACCGCGCGCCGCGTTGCCAAGATGTACCTGAGCGAGGTGTTTCGGGGCCGCTATGTGCCCCAGCCGCCGATCACCGAGTTTCCGAACGCCGAGCACCTCAACGAACTGATGATCGTGGGCCCGCTGACGGTGCGCAGCGCCTGCAGCCATCACCTGTGTCCGGTGATCGGCAAGATCTGGATCGGCGTGATGCCCAACGAGCACACCAACGTCATCGGTCTGTCCAAGTACGCGCGCCTGGTCGACTGGATCATGGGCCGCCCGCAAATCCAAGAAGAAGCCGTGGTGCAACTGGCCGACCTCATCATGGAGAAAACCCAACCCGATGGCCTCGCCATCGTGATGGAGGCCAGCCACTTCTGCATGTCCTGGCGCGGTGTGCGCGACATGGACAGCAAGATGATCAACTCGGTGATGCGCGGCGTGTTCCTCAAAGATTCAGCGCTGCGCCGCGAATTTCTCTCCCTCATTCCCGGAAAGAACTGACCATGTTGGTACGTCTGCTCTACGCCAGCCGCGCGGTTGATCCCTCGCCTGCCGCCATCGAAGCCATCCTCACGCAATCGCGCCAGCACAACCCTAGCAGCGGTATCACCGGCGTGCTGTGCTACGGCGGCGGCATCTTCCTGCAGGCCATTGAAGGCGGGCGCAGCGCCGTGAGCGAACTCTACGGCCATATCCAGCGCGACCCGCGCCACAAGGATGTGGTGCTGCTGCACTACGAAGAAATCTCTGAGCGCCGCTTCGGCGGTTGGACCATGGGCCAGGTCAACGTCTCCAAGATCAACCACTCGATCTTGCTCAAGTATTCCGAGAAGCCCGAACTCGACCCATACGCCGTGTCGGGCAAGGTGTCGTTCTCGCTGCTCGAAGAACTGATGGCCACGGCCTCCATCATCGGGCGGGCCTGAAGCGGCGGCCTGCCTTCAGTCGGCGGCCATCACCGCTGCATCAGTGGCGCACGCGGGCGTTTGTCTTTTCGTCGTAGCGAACGTTCAGGCTATCGCAGACCTTTTCCATTGCAGTTGAGGTTGGCGGCTTCTGGCATTCGCCGCCAACCCGCTTGGCCCCAGCGAATCACATGCGGATTGTGTGAGGACTCCAGGGGCGCTGCAGGCTTGCTCCGTGACTCCCACCGGCTGGGGGCGATGCACGCTTTGCGTTCTTTACCTAGAAACCGCAGTTGGATGTACCCGCCAGCACCATGCTCGACGCTCCATGCGGCGTTATGCCTCCTTGCGCACAGGACTATGGGGCCAAAAGACGGCGGAAAATGGACCGCTGCGGCCCATTTGCAGCCGATGATTCTCAAGTCCGACGGGCTCCTAGGCGGCCATTGGCTGCGCGAGGGCGACCGGCTGGCCCGCCTGGCAGGGGCCGTGTGCATCGCCGCCGGCGTGACCCTAGAAACCGCAGTGGACCGCTTGTTCGCACTGAAAAGTTCAGATGTTCGATGAAGTTGCGCCTTGTGGGCGCGCTCACCTTCTGGGTGAAAGCGCTATGCGCCCGCCAGCACCATGCTCGGCGCGCC
>JBKBUN010000091.1:0-13392 GCA_046289925.1 Burkholderiaceae bacterium
GCCGCGGTGGAAGGGCGCAGCGCCATACAACGCCACCACGATGGCGTGCAGGTGGCGGGCTGGCGCCTGCGGCTGCTGGAGTCGCAGGCCCTGTGGGCCGAGCCGGACACGCTGGCGTGTCCGGCCTCCTGGACCGACCTGCTGGGCGACTGTGTGGGTCTTGCGCAGCATACGGTGCAGTTTCGCGATCTCACCGAAGCGGTGGAGGTTTGCAGTGTGCCGCTGGTATCGCTGGACGCCACTCTGCTGCCAGTGGGCACCGGCCCCGCAGCGCCGCTGTTGGTCGGGCGTGACGACAGCCTGGCCGAGCTCTGGGCGCTGTATCGCGCCTGCGGCGTGCAGGCATCACCTGTCGAAGCCCGGCTGATCGCGCCTCTTGGCTACGGCAAGACGCGGCTGGCGGCCGAACTGGCCCGCCGCGTGGCACAGCAGGGCGGCCAGCTCTGGTGGATTGCCGCGCAGCCCGAGTTGCGCGCCATCGCCTGGCGTGCGCTGCATCAGACCTTGCTGCGGCATCTGCGCGCGCCGGGCGCGGAGGCTCGATTGCGCCAAACCCTGGCCGACTGGGGCGTGTCCCTGACCGAGCTGCAAGGCCGCGCGTTGCAGCGCTTTGTGCGGGACGGCACCGTGGCCCAGGTCGAACTCGATGCGCTGGCCAGCGCGCTGGCCCACTGGTGGTCAGCCCAGGATGACCGCGCCATGCCTGCCCCCAGCCTGGTGGTCGTGGACGATGTGCATTGGCTGGATCAGGCCAGCCTGCAACTGCTGCGGCGGGTGCTGGCCTGCCGTCCCGCGCTGATGTGCCTGGTGCTGGAGCGCTGCGAGGAAGGCGGTGAGAGCACCATTGAGCCCCTGTGCCACGAGGGCGCCCCGTTCGAGCTGCGGCTCGGTCCGTTGGCCGATGCGGATGCGCAGGCGCTGATCGCATCCCTGCAGAATGCACACCGCTGGACGCCCGAGCAGCGGCGCCAGCGTGTGGCACTCGCCCGCGGCGTGCCCTTGTTTCTGATGTTGGCGCCCGCGCCGCAGCAGGACGGTGGCGCGCCCGGTGTGGCCGAGCATTGCGAGGCCTGGATCAACCAGCTGCACCGCCATCGCCCAGCGCTTCGGCTGGCAGCGCGGCTGGGCATGCGGTTCGCAGTGCGCGACCTGGTGCTGCTGCAGGGCGAAGACGCGGCCCTGGCGGCAGTGCGCGAGGCCACGCGGCAGGGCTTGCTGCTTCCTCGTGATCCGGGCCATCTGGCCTTTTTCCATCCGGCCATCCGGGATCACCTGCTCGCCTCGTGCAGCCCCGAGCAACGCACCGCGGACAGTGGGCGCTGCGCCGAATACCTGGCCGCCCAGGGCGACCATGCGCGCGCTGCCGATCTGTGGCAACAGGCGGGGCAGCCAGCGCTGGCCCGCACTGCCTTGCTGCAGGCCTTGCAGCAGGCGGTGGCCTGCAACGATCTGGATGCGACCGTGGCGTTGTCCGAGGCGCTGCGCGAACTGGGCTATCCGGAAGGGCAACGCGGCGTGCAAGTGCGTATCGTGCACATTCGCGCACTGTTGGCCCGCCATGGCTATGCGAATCCGCGGGCGCACCGCATTGCCGATGAGCTGGCCCAGCAGATGCGGCAGCGTGCGGTCGACATGGACCCGGAGCTGGGCTACGAAGTCACGGCCCTGCAGTACTTGCGGGAGAGCGGGCGCAGTCATCGCGCCGCGCTGCTGGCCGGACAGCAGATGCTGGCCTTGGCCGATACCCCGGCGGCCCGCATGACGGCCCATTGGGCGATGGCCAACGCGCACTTCTGGCTGGGCGATCTGGCGCAGGCGGCACCCTGGTTCGCGCAGGTGCTGACCGCTGGACCGCAACTGTCCCGGGCGCAGCGCCAGCGCTACTTCCCGTCCGATCCCCTGGCCTTCTGTTGCCTGCAGTGGGCCTGGGCGCAGGCGGTGATGGGGGAATACGCACAGGCGCAGCAGTCCATCGACCTTGCGCGGTCCTTGACGGCAGAGCCGGACGCAAGTGTCCAGGATCGGGTGATTTTTGACGTGTTCAGCATCTTGCTCAGCGAGCTGCTCGAAACGCCCGATCGGCGACGGCAGCACATTGCGCAGGCCCGAGCGCGGGCAGAAGCCGAGGGCTTTGAGTTCTGGTTGGCGTTTGCGGTGTGCTACGAGGCCTTGCAAGCCGCCGAAGATGGCAAGGCGTTCACGGCCGATGCCTTGGCGCAACCCTACGCAAGCGTGCTGGACAACTACCCTTCAGCAGCTCCACTGGCGTGGTGGCTGGCGGCCCGGGCGATGGTGGCGTCCAGGGACGCGGTCCGGGCACTGCCTCTCGTCGAGGCCGCGCTGGACCGACAGCGGGCCGATGGCGGCTCGATCCTCTGGGCTGACACCTTGTGGCTGCAGGCGCAGATCCTGGACACGGCGGGTCAGGCCGCCCGCGCCGAATCATCTCGCCAGCTGGCGCTCTCGCACGCCCGCCGCATGGGCTGGGGAGGGTGGTTGAAACGCCACACCGGCAAAGCCGTGTAACGCTTGCAAACGGTTGCATCGCTTGTTGCGGTTGGTTGCAAACGCTTTGCAAACGGTGCCTGCCTAGAGTGGTGACAGCGGTGCAGACACGGTCTGTGCCTGCGTCAACACCATAGCGCGAGGACACCCGATGCTTTCACAACCCCGTTCCCGGCAGCAGGCCGCCCAAGGCATGCGCCAGCGTTTTCATGCTCGCCGCCAGGCGGGTTTCACATTGGTCGAGTTGGCCATCGCCCTCGCGGTCATTGGCCTGATCATCGGCGCCGTGGCGATCGGCAAGGATGTGCAGCGCAACGCCGAGTACACCAAGATCAAAAACAAGTTCATCGACCAGTGGGAGCAGGCCTACAACCAGTATTACCAGCGTGCAGGCGTGGTGCTGGGGGATTCACAGACGGCCCCCCGGTTGATGGTCAATGGCGCCAACTACACGGCCGCCACAGGGGCACCGACTTCGGGTGGGGACATGACGGGCGTCGCGTCGCCTGGTGCTGTGTGCCGTGCTGCAGGCCCAGCCACAGCGGCCTTGGGCGGTGGCTCTCTGGCCTTGCCTGGGACGACAGAAACCACCCTGCGTGACCTGTTCCTGCGGGTCGGCGTGCGCATGCCCCCTGGCCGCGCCGAAGGGTTTGAAGACCGCTACGTGTACCTCGACAGCAACGGCAATCCCCAAGAAATCCAGGTCTGCTTCCTGTGGCAGCCCCCGGGCACACCTTCGGGCGCGGGCAATGTGATGCTGATCACGGGCCTCACGCCCGACCTGGCCCGCTCGATCGACCAGATGATCGACGGCAAGCCCGATGCCCGCGAAGGCCGTTTCCGTCAGTTTGGCGTCACCCAGGCCCCCGGCGAAGCCAACCAACCTGGCATCGAATGGACCGCCAACAACACCTATCAGATCGGTGCAGCCACCACCGCCGCAGCCACCAATGGCCGCACGCTCGATGAAGACCAGGTCTTCACCGTGGCTGGCGTGCTCAAGATGAACCAGTGATGCAGCGTACTGCTGCAAACCCGAAAGGATCTGCTTCCATGACACATCCCTCCATGCGCCTGCGCCGCAGCCTGCGGCGGGCCGCCGCCCAGAGCGGCTTCACCCTGGTGGAACTGGCCATCGTACTGGCCGTGATCGGTTTGATCATTGGTGCCGTTGCCATCGCCAAAGACGTGCAGCGCAACGCTGAATACCAGAAGGTGGCCAACAAGTTTGCCTACCAGTGGAAGATGGCTTACGACCAGTACTACCAGCGCACCGGTGTGGTGCTCGGCGATTGCCAGCAGGCACCGACCTACATGGTCAATGGCGCAGAAACCGAGCTTAACGCCCAGCCGGCGTGTACGCGTGCCGGTGCGTCTGGCGTGGCCGGCATTCCGGAGAACTTCACCAACACCGGACGCCGCGTCTGCCACGGACAGGGTTACGCGCGAAACACGGTGGGTTTGGGCGATCCCGAAACACTGTCGCAACAGGATCTGCGCGATCTGATGACGCGTGCCGGTGTGCGCATGCCGCCCGGCCGTGGTGAAGGCCATGAGGACCGGTTCCTCTACATCGACTCCAACGGCAATGCCACGGAACTGCAGGTGTGCTTCCAGTGGAATACGTCGGGCACGGCCAGTGGTGCAGGCAACGTGATGGTCATCCGTGGCTTGACGCCGGACCTGGCGCGTTTTCTGGATCAGGTGATCGACGGCAAGCCGGACTCCCGCGAAGGGCGCTTTCGCATCCAGGGCCGTCCCGCGCACCAAGGTGCGACCGAAGCCAATGCCCCGGGCACGCAGTGGGAGGCGAACAACATGCAAGGCGTGAACATTGCAGGCGGCAATAGCAACATGGCCGGCAGTGACAACCGCGGCACGATCACCAACGATGCGGGTTCCGGTGCGGGCACGGCCAACGGCCGCCGCTTCGATGAAGACCGGGTGATCCTGCTGACGGCCCACTGGATCATGGAACAGTGATCTGCCCATGAACGGCGCTCGATTCGTTCAACTGGCAGCACTGGCCGGTGCCACGGCCTTGCTGGCGGCCTCCGCATGGCTGATGCATGGTCAATGGAAAACCTGGCGTGCCGAACAGGTGCGGGCTGCTCAGGTCCAGCAGCGGTGGCAATCGGCCCAGGCCCTGTTGCCCGAGCTCAAGCGCCGCGAAGACATGGCCCGACAGGTGAAAGCACTGTCTGAGCAGATGGCGGACCAGGGCTTCGACCGCCATCGCTGGGGGGAGCGCCGCGTGCGGCGTGCGCTGAGCCAGGGTTCTCGCGTCGATGTGGCCCGCGTGATCGACGCGCTGGCGCCCAAGGGGGCTGCCAGCGTGCTGGTGGCCGATACGTTCGAACTCTCTACGGTGACCCCTGGTGCGGGTCTGTTCCATACGCCCCAGCCAGGCGATGAGGGTCTGTCGCTCGGCATTGCGGCGACCCAGTACTTTCAACTCAACAGCGTACAGCCATGAAACAGGCCTTGGTTCTGCATGTCACGGATGAAGGCTGGCGCGCTTTGCCGCCTGGTCGGCCCTGGTTCGAGCTCAGCCCCTGGTCGCGACTGGATCAGCCAGCCGTGGTGGTGCTGGACCTGGAGCAAAGCCACACCGACGTATGGCGCTTCGAGGGCAAGCCTGAGTACGCTGCAGCCCTGATCGAAAAACGCGTGCGTACCGAAGGGCTTGTGGATGGCTCTGCGCATGTCGTGGTGCACAAGGTGCAGGCATTTCCCGGCGGGTTTCAGGCGTTCTTTTCGGCACTGCCGCTGGACGTCTGGCAGCAGGCCAGCACCTGGGCGGCTGCACAGCAAGACCATTGCGTGCTGTTGCACGCTGCAGCACTGCTGGCCGATGGGCTGCCGCCGAACGGTGCATGCGCCCTGGTCGGGGTGCGTGGCTGGTCTGCTCTGGTCCAGGCGCCGTCTGGGCTGGCGTATTTCACTGCGCGGGTGGTGGCGCGTTCGTCGGGCGACGATGCCTATCTTGGCGCGGCACGCCTGCTGGCGTCTCAATGGGCAGGCCTGGGCTCGGGTGTGGAGCGTGTGCAGGTCGGGGTGCTTGGGCTGGAGCAGACCGTGTCCGCGGATGCGCTCGCGAACGCCCTGGCACAAGCCACTGGCGTCGCTGCCCGCGTGGACCGTATCGAGGTCTTTCAGGCAGCGCAGACGGCACAGGCTGCATGGCAGACGTCCATGCCTGCGATGGCTCTGTCGGCCACTCGCAAACATGTGCTCAACCCGGGCCTTGCCAAGCTGGCCTGGCAGGTCGAGTCATGGGTAGGGCGGCTGACCGTGGTGGTGGCCCTGGTGGCCGCAACCCTGATGGGCGCCGCCTGGTATGCGCAACTGCAGATGCAGGAGTTGCGCGCGCAGAGTCTGCGCTGGTCGCAACAGACGGTCCAGGTGGAGCAACGGCTAGCCCAACTGGGGCAAACGGAGCCCTCTGCGGTACTCGTCGAGACAGCCGAGTTCGCACGCAAGCTGGACGAAGGCCGGCTGCTGGATCCCATGCGTCTTTTGTCGGATCTGCAAAGGCTCACGTCTGCGGAAGTCCGGGTACAGCGCTTGCGGCTGGAACCGCTGGCCAACGGACAAGGCAAGGCGTTTCGCGTGGAGGGGCAGGCCGCTCTGGCGGATTCGGCCGCCGTGATGCGCTGGGTACTGGCCATGGAACAAGTCGGTTGGCGCCTGCGCGCCATCGATCCGACCGACACGGTGCCGGGGGCCTGGGCGTATGAAGTCACACGGCAGCAGGCCGTGATGAAGCCGGAGGGGCGTACATGATCCGTTACTACGCACTGGCCCTTTGCGGCGTGTCGGCCGCCGTGCTGGCCGCCGTGGGCTGGGGGGCATTGCAGGTCGATGCGCCGCGGCTGCCGCCGCCTCCGCGGGATGTGCTGGAGCTGCGCCCGCTGACCCCGGCTGCACAAGCCAATCAGGAGCGTCTGGCAGCCGGCTTGCAAGCCATTGCGCGCCTGCAGTCTGGCGAGGTGCTCAAGGGCCAGGGGCCTGCGCCAGCCTTGGCGCTACCTGCGCCGGGCACCGAGGTGGCGGGCAGTGTGCAGATGCCGCGCCGGTCGCTGTCGCTGTATCTCGAATCGCTGGCGGACGACCGGCACATTGTCTCGGTCGACGAGCGGGTGGTGCAGCCCGGAAGCCGGCTCAGCGAGGGTGGGCGGCTGGTGCGCGTGCAACCCTATCAGGTGCTGATTTCCGAGGTGCAGGGCCGACAGCGCCTCGACATGTCGGTGGATCGACTGGGCGTGGGCACTTTGCGCTGGCCTGACGGCACTCCGGCGAGCGTTGCCACGCAGGCTTATCGCCAGGGCCCCGCCGCCCCAGCCAAACCGGAGGCGGCGCGATGAACCGTTCTGTGTTGTGGGGCGGCGCATTCGGCCTGCTGGTGCTGGCATTGGCCGCCGTGTGGTGGTTTGGCAGCACAACCGTGGCCGAGACGGCACCCTCCAGTGCCACGGGGGTCCACGCACCGGCGGGTATGCCGCTGCCAAGTGGGCCTGCCGACGGTGCGGTAAACCTCTCGCCGCGCGCGCCAGCGGGCTTCGCGTCGGCGCCGGCACCCGTACAACGCACGCCTGGCACCGCCACACACTCTGCGCGTCCCAGGCTCGAAGACATCCAGACCGAGTTGCAGGCCCTGAGCGCAGGCGGGCGCACGCCACAACCGCAGGAACTGGACGCCGTGTTCGAAAAGCTGGAGCGTTACAACGGCAGCAGCCAGATGGGGGGGGTGGATCTGCAGTTGATCCGCAAAAACCTGCAGGCCGCCGCGCGCATCCAGCAGTTGAGCGAGCAGATGAAGCCGCTGGCAGCAGACCCGACGCCGGAGAACGTACAAAAGCTGCAGGCCTTGGTGGCCGAGATGCGGCAGGCGCAGGCGAGCATGGATGTCAAAGGTCTGATGGCTGCGGCTTCGGCCATGCCGGGAGGCAAGCCGTGATTCATCAGGCGCAGCGAGGTTGGTCGGTGCTTGAGCTGGCGATGGTGCTGGCCATCGTGGGCCTGCTCGCATGGAGCGGCCTCACCGTGCTGGAAAGCGGCCAGGCGCGGCAGGACCGTGACCGGGCGCTGCAGCAGGCCGAGGCCTGGCGCGACCGACTGCGGACCTTTGCGTTGAACAACCGCCGCCTGCCGTGCCCGGACCTGACGGGCCAGGGCTGGGAGGGCGACGCGGCAGGAAGCTGCGGTGCGGCCGTGACCGGCTGGTTGCCCTACCGGGCGCTGGGCCTGGATCTGCCGGCCGAGGAACTGCGTGCGGCCTATGCCGTGTTCCGCCTGGCCAATGTCACCTCGCCGGACCAGGACGCCGATCTGGCCGTGCAGCGCGAGAGAACCGGTGACGCGCCCGGATCACTGGCCTACCAGGATGTGTGGGACCTTGTGAGAGGGCTCAACAACGCGACAGCGCTCGCCGCGGCACAGGCTGGTGGCGTGATCACGACCCAGCCGTACCTGACAGGCAACGGCGGGCAGGCCGGTGCCATCGATTGCGCAGGGCTGCCCCGGGACAACTTTGCTTTCAGGCTGCTGGTGCCGCTCAAGGATCGCGATGGCGACGCAAGCCGCTTTGACGGGGTGCACACGCTGCAGGGCTTGTGCAGCGAGGCCCCGGGTGCTGCCATGCGCCACACGCAAGACGATGTGGTGCTGGCCGAAGGTTTTGGAGCCCTGGCGGGCTGGTTGCAAGCCCGGGCGTGGTAACTCCCCCGGTGCAAGGAAATAACTGTGAAGAAAAACACCATGATGCTTGGCGACTCTGAAGCTCCTGCCCTTGCCGCCTCTGGCCGCAGCCCGGGCGTCCTGCGCCGCTGTGCGTTAGCGGTGGCGGTGTGTCTGGCCGGTGGTGGGCTGGCAGGTTGTGCCAACAATCCACCACGCAGCGCAGAGGCGCTGACGCCGCCAGACACCGTGGCGGCAGACCGCCTGCGCGAGCAGATGCGCCAGGAGGCCCAGAGGCTGCTGGAGCACCAGCAAAAGCTGCGGGAAGAGATCAATCGCAAGGCGGAGCAGCCCGTGATCACCCCGGTCGCACCGCGCTTTGATCCTCTGGAGGGCAAGCTCATCAATGTGGCCATGTCCAAAGCCAGCATCAGCACGGTGCTGCAGGCCTTTGCCGATGCGGGCAAACTGAACCTCATCGTGGACCCGCATGTGCTCAAGGGCGGCCAGTTGGCCGATATGTTCCTGCGCAATGTCACGCTGCGCGAGGGCTTGCATGAAGTGCTGCGCACCTACGACGTGGTTGGCGAAGTCAACGGCAATACCCTGCGCGTCAATCTCACCGAAGAAAAGTTCTTCAAGGTCAGCTTTCTGAACACCCGCAACAGCCTGCAACTGGGCTCAGGCGGCAACGTGTTCGGAAGTACTGGATCGAACAGCAGCAACAGCGCACAACAGGGCACGCTGACGCTGGCGGGCGGAGGTGGCTTTTCTTCAGACCCCTATCAGGAGCTCGAAGCGGCCCTCAAGAACTTGCTGGGCGATGCGATCCGTCCACAGGGCTCGGGTGCAGGTGTGGCGCAGGCCGTGCCTACTGGCCTGACGGCCGGGGCGATGCCCGCAGGTGTGCCGCTGCCGGGCGGCTGCGGGGCGGGGGTGGCCGCGGCGGGGTGATGCCTCCGGCGGGAACGCCGAGCGTCGCACCAGGCGCACTGGCTGTGCCCGCCAACACCTTGAGCGAGGAGGGGGGCTTCTCGCTCAACAAGATGACCGGCACGCTCTACGTGAAGGCTCGCCCGTCGAAGATGCGCGCGGTGGAGAAGCTCATTGAGCAGGTGCAGTCCATGCTGACGCGTCAGGTGTACGTGGAGGCCCAGTTGATCGACGTACAGTTGAGCGACAACTTCGAGTTCGGCGTGGACTGGCAGCACCTGCGCAGCCGCCTGGCGGCAGGGTTTGGTGCCACCCCCATGCAGCTCGGGGGCGGTACGACCACCATGCCCAATGGCGCGGGTGGTGATTTTGCCGGGCGCACCCTGACCATCCCGTCGCGTTTGATCGGCAGTCTGTCGGGGCCGGCGGCGGGGCTGTCGTACCAGGGCAGCAACTACGGGATCATCATCAACGCGCTGCGCTCGTTCGGCAATCTGAAGATTCTGTCGAATCCGAATGTGCAGGTGCGCAACGGCACGCCAGCACTGCTGTCCGTGGGCAATAGCGCCCGCTACATCTCGCAGTCGTCCACGACCCAAACGGCCCCCGGCGGCGGTGCCACCACCACCGCCTCGAACGTTCAGACCGATACCGTGTTCTCGGGAGTGATGGTGGGCGTTCTGCCGCTGGTGCGCGAAGACGGTCGGGTGGAGGTTCTGATCAACCCAATGCAGAGCGATGTAGACCCTGCAAGCCTGCAACTGGTGCAGGTGGGCGGTGGCAATGTGGTGACGCTGCCGCAGGTGAGCTTCAAGGGCCTGACCACCACCCTGAATGTGGCCGATGGCGATGTGGTGGTGGTCGGCGGCCTGATCGACCAGCGCCACTCGGGTGTTGACCGGGGGGCCCCGGGCGTTTCGGATGTGCCGATTCTGGGCAAGCTGTTCGGCAACGAGCGCAAAACCCACACCAGCCGTGAACTGGTCATCGTGATGCGGGTGCACGTCCTATGAGCCTGATTCACGACGCATTGCGCGATATGGACGCAGGGGCGCAAAAGTCGCCTGCTGGGGCCATTCCCCCTGCGACCCGGACGCCAGCGCCGCGCGCTGCCGCACGTGCGCACTCCGATTGGCTGGGCGGCGTGGCCGCCTTCGGCGTGGTAGTGGCTGCCGGTGTGGGGGGCTGGATGCTGTTGGGGCCAGGCGCTGCTTCCAAGGCGCCGACGAGCCTGGCCGCGCCCCCTGCGGTGGCAGAGCCTGCAGCCGCGCCGCTTGCGCCGGCATCGTCACCGGCAGCAGAGCCAGCCATCACACCGGCCGTGGCCGCCTCGGCATCGACGCCGCCGGCGGCTGCGGCCGCTGCCATGCCCACAGCGACTGCTGCATCGCCCGGTGTCGTGGGCGCTGCCCCATCGGCGGGGGGCGGTGTGACGCCGCTGACGGCTGCACCTGTGGCACCTGCCGTGGCTTCCGCCTCGCCTGCTGTGACAGAGCGTCCTCGGCCGTCCGCAGGTATTGCCAACCCGGTGGCGCGCGCCCCGCGCAAAGCGGTTGCGTCTGCGCCAGCGGTGCCCGCGTCTGCGCCTGAGGTGGTGGACGAGAAGCCGGTTGAGCAGCGCTTTGCCGAGTTCATGATGGCGATGAACGCACAGGATTGGATCGGTGCGCAGCAACAGCTTGATGCGCTCCGCAAGCGCTTGCCACCGCAGGCTGCGGGATTGCTGCGCGCGCAGGCCTGGTTTGATCTGCAGCGTGGCGAGGTGGACTTGGCACGCCAGGGCTACCAGCAATTGTTGGAGCGTCTGCCGGGCGACGAAGAAGCGGCCATCAATCTGGCCAGCGTCCTGTCGCGCCAGGGCCAGGGCGAGGCCGCGCGGCAGGTCTTGCTGCAGGCGGTGCAGATTCGCCCGGACGCTCCTCGTTTGCGTGATGCGCTGCGTCGCTTCACCCCGGAGGTGCGTCCGTGAACAGCGTGCTGGCAGCACTGGGCCTGACCCGCAATCCGTTTCCGCCGACGCCAGATGCCGAGTCGTACTTCTATACGCCGGACCTGGAGGCCGAAATCGCGGAGCTGCAGCACTGCATCCTGAGCCGCAAAGGCTTCGTGCTGGTGACCGGGGAGGTTGGGCTGGGCAAGAGCACGCTGGTACGGCGTTTGCTGGCCGGGCTTGAGCAGCAGCAGGTGCACAGCGCGTTGGTGCTCAACACCTTTTTACAGGACCAGGCACTGCAGGACGCGATCCTGCGGGACTTTGGGCTGCCGGCAGGCCAGGGCTTGGGTGAAGGGCTGGATGCTCTCAACCAGTTCCTGTTGCAGCGCCACCGCGATGGCGTGACCTGTCTGCTCGTGATCGACGACGCGCAAAACCTCACGCCGTCCAGCCTGGAACTGGTGCGGCTTTTGTGCAACTTGGAAACTGCACAGGAAAAGCTGCTCCAGATCCTTCTGGTGGGCCAGCCTGAACTGGAGAGCACGCTCGCGCAGCCGGGATTGCGGCAGCTCAAGAGCCGCATCATCAAGCATACGAGGCTCAAGGGTCTGACGTTGGACGAACTCGGCCGCTACTTCGATTTCCGGGTGAATGCGGCGGGCAGCAGCGGGCGGCTGACGCTTTCACCGGGCGCTGCGCGCCTGTTGCACGAGCGCAGTGCGGGCAATCTGCGGCAGTTGCATCTGGTGTTGGACCGTTGTCTGTATGGCCTGGTCAGTGCCCACAGCCGCACGGTCGATGAATCCATCATGCGCAAGGCAATTGCCGATGTGCCCGAACTCGGTTCGGTGCCCGAGGCTGCCACCCCGGCTGCAGTACGGCGCTTTCAACCCTGGAGGGCGGCGGCTTTGGGCGCTGGCCTGGGGCTGGCCAGCATGGCGGCATGGGGGGCTTGGCACTGGTTGCAGCAGGATGCCCAGCGTCGGCCCCCGACTGCCGTGGCCGCGTTATCAGTGCCGCCTGCTCCGGTCCAGGCCACTGTCACCGCGCCCTCGGTCCAAGCCCCTGCGTCCGAGGCGGCGTCCGCTGCATTGGTGGGTTCGGCAGTGGGCACCGAGCTGTCGGCGCGGCAGTCCTGCGTGCAGGCGCTCAGCGAGCGCCACAGCATTCCAGTTGCAGCCGTACAAGTGCGCTCTCTTCCGGAGGCGCTGCGCGGCCAGGTGCAACCTGGGGCCGGCCTCTGCATCTTCGATGAAGCAGGATCGGTCCAGGTGGCCTGGGCCGATCTCGGGCGTTCGGCGCAGATCGAAGCTGCCGAACGCATCGTCAAATCGGCCCAACTGCAACTGCAGGCCAAGGGCTGGAGTGAACTGCCCGCTGATGGCCTGTTGGGGCCCATGACGCGGCAGGCCCTTGCGCGGTTCCAGCGGCAGTACGGCCTTGCGCCCACCGGGCAACTCGACGAGTGGACTCTTTACCTGTTGGAGGTGGCCCATGCGGCTGCACGATGATCCGGCGGCCGGCCTGGCCGGCGCAGGCCTGGGAAGCCCAAGCCTTGGAGACCGTCTGGTGCAGGCGGGGGTGGTCGCGCCCGTGGCCATCGACTATGTGCTGCAAAAGCAAAAGATCGAGCGCCAGCCACTCGGGCATCTGTTGATCGATCTGGGATTTGCCAGCGCCAAGGAGGTTGCGCGTCAACTGGCGGCACAGCGCGGCATTCCGTTTGTAGAGCCCGCGTCGATGCCCGAGCCCGACCCGGCTGTGGCCGGTGTGTTCAACCGCGCGTTGTGCCTGTCGCACGGCTTTTTGCCACTCGGTGAGCAGGCCGGCCGCGTGCAGGTGCTGCTGGGCGATGCCAGCCTCGACGCGGTGGCCGACCAGGTGCGCCGCAAGCTGGGCCGTGAATGCGATTACCTGCAGGGCGAATTCGATCGCGTGGCGCAGGCCATCCACCAGTTCTATTACTTTGCCGACAATCCTCCGGTCAAGCTCATCGAAACCGAGGTGCGCAAGCTCGAGGCCGATGTGGACCGGGCGTACAGCCCGGCGCGGCTGCTGGATCACATCTTGCACCTTGCGGTGAAGGAGCGCGCCACCGACGTGCACCTGGCACCCACGGCGCACAGCCGCTCGGTGCTGTTGCGAGTGGACGGTGTGCTGCGGCCCATGTTTGCGCTATCGCCGGCCCTTGACCGGCTCATCGTGTACGTCAAGCTGCAGGCCGATATGGAGGCCAGCGAACAGCGTCTTCCGCAGGACGGCAGCTTCACCGCCAAGGTGCTGGAGCAGCCTTACACGGTGCGGGTGTCCACGCTGATCTCTGAGTTTGGCGAGCGCATGGT
>JBKBUN010000092.1:0-13342 GCA_046289925.1 Burkholderiaceae bacterium
CTTGTCCGCCGACCGTCGGCACACGCAGAACGGCCCGGAACCCCGCGTCGTCTGCGGAACCCGGAAATGGAAACGCCCAACCGAGAACGGTTGGGCGCTGAATAGTGGTGGCCTGGGGCGGAATCGAACCACCGACACGCGGATTTTCAATCCGCTGCTCTACCAACTGAGCTACCGGGCCAAACAGAATTAAATTATAGCCTACTTTCTACCGCGCTCTGCAAAAGCTCAATTTCTCTTGCTGCGGCCGAGTTCAACGCCGAGTTGCCGCAGCTTGCGATACAGGTGGGTACGCTCCAGACCGGTCTTTTCCGCCACTCGCGTCATCGAACCACCTTCGCGCGCCAGATGGAACTCGAAATAGGCCTTCTCGAATCCGTCGCGCGCCTCGCGCAAGGGGCGATCCAGATCGAAACCCTGATGGGCCAGCGGCCCCGGATCAGAGATCGGCATGGCTGCAGGCGCCACCGCCCCCGCTAACACCTCGGCCGGAGCAGCAGGCGCAGCCAACTGACCAGAGGTCGCGCCACTGCCCGAAGGTCGGGCCAGCGCCTGCTCCACCGCCTTGAGCAGTTTCTGCATGGTGATGGGCTTTTCAAGAAAAGAGAAGGCTCCTATGCGCGTGGCCTCGACTGCGGTGTCGATGGTGGCATGGCCACTCATCATGATCACCGGCATGGACAAGGTACCCGCCATCGCCCATTCCTTGAGCAGCGAGACACCATCGGTGTCAGGCATCCAGATGTCAAGCAGCACCAGATCATAGGTATTGCCAGACCGGGCCACCCGCGCCTGGTTCGCGTTTTCCGCGAGGTCCACGCTGTGCCCCTCGTCGTTCAGGATCTCTGACAACAGGTCTCGGATCCCGAGTTCGTCGTCCACCACCAGAATGTTTGCCATGGTTTGTAGCGTCTTGATACTGCGATGCGCTGTTGTTATGACGCCACCGCGATGTCAGGGGCGAATGATAGCGATACTTGCGCGCCACGCACGACCCCTTGTTCTGTGCGGTTCGACACGTCAATACGCGCGCCGTGCTCGTCTGCGATTTTCTTGACCACCGCCAGCCCGAGGCCCGTGCCACGCACTTTGGTGGTGACGTACGGCTCGAACGCGCGCTGCAAGATGTGGGCCGGGAATCCGCCACCGTGGTCCACCACAGAAAGGCGCACGCGCCGCGAAGTGTCGCTCCAGCGCGTGACGATGCGCACTGGCGCTGGTGCCGCCCCGGTGCTGGCCGCGTGTTGCTCGGTGGCATCTTGTGCGTTCTGCAGCAGATTGTGCACCACCTGCCGCAACTGCTGGGCATCGCCGGCGATGGGCGGGCAGCGCGGATCCAGTTCAACCTCCACCGGCACACGGGCGTTTTCGGGGGCATACAACGCAAGCACATCCGACACCAGTGCATTGAGATCGAGCGGAACCAGATCGGCCGAAGGCAGGCGAGCGTAGTCCCTGAACTCGTTCACCAGGCGCTTCATCGCATCCACCTGATCGACGATGGTACGCACCGACTTGGCGAGGATGGCTTGCTCCGAGCCGGGCAGTTTGCCCGAGAGCTTCATTGCGAGCCGCTCGGCCGAGAGTTGGATCGGTGTCAGCGGATTTTTGATCTCGTGCGCCAGACGGCGCGCCACCTCTCCCCAGGCCTTTGCGCGCTGGGCCGACACGATTTCGGAGATATCGTCGAACACCAGCAGCCAGGCACCGTCAGGCAGCACCGCGCCGCGCGCCACGATGCTGGTGGCGTTGTGGCCGTCCCCACCAGAGGAGGGGTGGATCTCAAAGGCCTGCTGCCAGTGGTCGACCTGGTGCTCGTCGCGTACACCCACAAAGCCTTCGAACTGCTTACGCACCGCCCGCGAGAACTCCTCCAGGCCCGGCACATCGGCGAGCGCCCTCCCCTCGTACGCAGCCATGGGCGCGCGCAGGATGCGTGTGGCGCCCGGGTTGGCCGACTGCACCCGCCCCTGGGCGTCGAGCACCACCACGCCAGCCGTGAGATTGTCGAGAATGGTCTGCAGCTTGGCACGCGCCCCTTCGACTTCACGGATGCTGCGCTCCACAGTGGTCCGGGCCTCGGCCAGTTGCTGCGTCATGGAGGCAAAGGAGCGCGTAAGCCCGCCAAGCTCATCCTTGCTTTGCAACACGGCCTTGGGGCTGAGGTTGCCAGCGGCCACCTCGCGAACCCCCTCCGCCAGCACCAGCAGCGGCCGCGCCAGCTGGTTGCCCAGCAGCACCGCCAACAGCACAGCACCAAAAACGCTCAAAAACAGGCTCAGAGTCAAAGTGCCAACATACATGCGCCGCAAACCAGCACGAGCCAGCGCTCTCTCCTGATATTCGCGATTGGCCTCCTGAACAGCCAGTGCGTTGGCCACGAGCGCGGGCGGCAGGGGCAGCGTGGCTTGCAAATAGCGCGGCTCGAGCAGCAAACCCACGCCGGGGGTGACCACCAGCGCCAAGGTCTTGACCCGCACGCTCTGGGCCAGATCAGGGTGACTGGCCTCGTCCAGCCCCTCAATCTGAGCGGTGGCGCGTTGCTGGCGCGCATTGCGCAACTGGGCCGCAGAAGGCCGGTCGGGGCTGAGGTCGAAGCGTGATTGCCCCGCGCCCGCAATCGCCTGACCATTGGCATTCCACAGCACCACATCGGAAGCACCCAGTTGGTCGCGGATGCGCTCCAGCACCAGCCCGGCGGCCGCATCAGGCACTCCGGCCAACTGAGCGCTCGCAGTCCGCGTTTTGGCGGCCATGTCCGTCGCCATGGACTCGAGCGATACGCGGGCGAGGTTGACACCCGCGGACAACGCACCTTCGACCTTGACGTCGAACCAGCTTTCGATGGAGCGGGTCACAAACTGATAGGACACCACATAGATCAGCACACCCGGCACCAGCCCGACGAGTCCAAAAATGGCGGCCAGCTTGACCAGAAGTCGGCTGCCAAACTGCCCACGGCGCAGACGGATCAGCAATCGCACGCCGATCCAGGCCAGTACTGCAAGCAGCAGCCCCGCCACCAAGACATTGACACCAAACAGCCATGCGTAATTGCGCTCGTAAAGCGCACGGTTGTTGGTCGCTAGCGTCAAAAGAAACAGCAGCACTAGGCCGATGGCCGCCGCAATGGCCGCACCGACCCCAAGCACCCAACGAACAGCCGACGAGGTGCGGACCGCACGGCCCGACAGCGATGCACGGGCCATCAACGCGCTCCGTCTGGCAAGGGCCAGCGCTGGCTGCGCACGACCAGCAGGTTCCAGCCCGACTGGCCGACAGCGCCGATCTGGAAAGGCCGGGGCAACTGCGACAGATCCAGACGGAACCGCAGGTGTACCGTGTGCCTTTGGTCGGCATCGAGAACCGTCAGATCGGCAATTCGCCAGCGTGTGATGCGCTTCATAGCAGCCAGGGCGTCGTCCAGCTCATCAAAGTTCTGACCCAAGGCCACGCCTAGACCGCCGGTGTTCAAGGGCTGCGGCGACAGGCTCAGGCGCCAACGCCGCGTGAGCGGCTGGTAACTCAACCGGATGTACCGGAAAGCCTGGGCCACCTGCTTATCCGACCAGTACCAGCGGTCCCGGACCATCTCAGCCTCGGCCACAAAATACAGCGGAATGCCCTTTTCAAGGGCATCTCGCGCCAATTCGGGCAGACTAAACTGCAAGACCGTGCTCAGGTACAAACCGTCGTCGCCACGCTCCAGCCTGAGCGCGCCTTCCTCGCTCGCCCGTGCGTACCCCCCCCACCATGCCGCGCTGGCCAGCAGTGCCACCCACAGCCACCGGACAAAGGGCCAACCTACGCGCGAGGCGTCAGGGCCGTTTTTCCAGCAGTGCGTAATAGAAGCCGTCGTGGTAAAAGCCGTCCTGGTCACCAGCCTGATTGTCAGGGACAGCAGCGCCGGACGCAGCCCCCCCGGGCAGCAAATGCCCGGGCGAAGGCAATAGCCTTGCATCGGTGTTGTGTGCAAGAAACGCCTCAACCTGAAGCGCCCCCTCGGTGCGAAACACCGAACAGGTGCAGTACAGCAAGCGCCCCCCGGGCTTTACCAGGGGCCACAGTGCACGCAGCAGCCGGGCCTGCTCATGCGCAAGCTGGTCAATGTCTCCCGGTCGACGCAACCACCGAATATCGGGATGACGCCGGACGATTCCGGAGGCTGTACAGGGTGCATCCAACAAAATGCCTTCATAGGGTTGCCGGGCATCATCGGGCCAACTGGCGGGATCCCCAGCGTCGGCCACCAGCACCTGCGCCTGCAATCGAAGGCGTTTCAGGGTGCTGTGAATGCTTTCAGCGCGCTTGGCATCCACCTCCAGAGCTGTCACCTGGATATCGTCCCCCCCCAACTCCAGCAGGTGCGCGGTTTTCCCCCCTGGTGCTGCGCAGGCATCCAATACCCGACACAAGGCACCAGGAACCTGCAAACCCTGAAGCAGCAACGGGGCAGCCCGTTGCGCGGCCTCATCCTGCACCGACACCCATCCGTCCGAGAAATGCGGCAAGGCCCCAACGGGCACTGCACGTCGTAAGGCGATGCCCACCGGCCCCACCGGCACACCCTCAAGCCCCTGCTGCATGAGCAACTCCAGGTACCGATCCCGCGTGACACGCAAGCGATTCACACGCAGGGTCAGCGGAGCCTGGCGCTGGTTGGCCTGCAAGATCATGGGCCATGCATCGGGATAGTCCACCTGTAAACGCTCGATCCACCAAGCCGGGTGGTTCCAACGGGCCTCCAGGCTCTCGCAGGCCGCCAGGAGTGCCGTCCGATCTCGCATCCACCGCCGCAGACAGGCGTTGACCAGCCCCGCCTGTGCCCGCATGCGCGGATGACGCTTGGCCGCTTCCACGGCCTGATCTACCAGGGTGTGTGCAGGGTACGGACAGGACACCTCGTCGCATGCGAGACCCAGCACCAGCTGTAAAAGGGCCTCCACAGGTGGCGGAGGCTTGCGCGGCACCAGTTGGCGAGACAAGGCACGCGCCTGCCCAAGATGCCTGAGGGCATGAAACAGCAGCGCCTGGCTACCCGGCCTCAACACCGCGCTCATCCCCGCGACGGCCTGGGAGCCCGACTGCCCCGCCACAATCGCCTGCAGCGCCTGCGCAGCGGCCGTCAGCAGTAGCCATAACGGAGCCGCTAGCGAATCGCTGCGCTGGGAGCGCGCAGTTGACCCCGCTGAGGGCGGGCGCCGTGGCTTTGACGTAGGGGTCATGGAAAGATCGAATCAGTGAATCAGCCCTGGGGACTGGGCAAAAAAAATCCCGCGCAGCCTGCTGGGCTGCGCGGGAAGCTGCAGGCTCTTGGCGGAGCTTACTCGCCCTGCCCCTCCGCAGAGGCGCTTTCGGTCTCAGCGTCGGACAAGCCGGCCATCTCAGCGGCCTCAGCCTCCGCGATGGCACGACGCTCGGCCTCGTCCATGGCATCCTTGGCCTTGCGCGCCTGGTGATAAGCCAAGCCCGTGCCGGCGGGAATCAGACGCCCCACGATCACGTTCTCCTTCAGGCCACGCAGCTCATCGCGCTTGCCCATGATGGCAGCCTCTGTGAGCACGCGGGTGGTTTCCTGGAAAGATGCAGCAGAGATGAACGAATCGGTCGACAAAGAGGCCTTGGTGATCCCCAGCAACAGATTGCTATAAGTCGCGGGGATCTTGCCTTGCGACTGCAACTGCTCGTTGGTGTTGAGAATCTCCGAACGCTCGACCTGCTCGCCGGCGATGTAGCTGGAATCGCCAGGGTTCTCGACCACCACACGGCGCAACATCTGGCGCACGATCACTTCGATGTGCTTGTCGTTGATCTTCACGCCTTGCAGGCGATAGACGTCCTGCACCTCATCAACGATGTAGCGCGACAGCTCTTCCATACCCAGCAGGCGCAGGATGTCCTGCGGATCGGCCGGACCGTCGACGATCAACTCGCCCTTGTTCACCACCTGACCTTCGTGCACCAGGATGTTCTTTTCCTTGGGCACCAGTTCTTCCCACACCTTGCCATCCGGATCGGTGATCTGCAGTCGCACCTTGCCCTTGGTCTCCTTGCCGAACGACACCGTACCGGTCATCTCGGCCAGCGTGCCTTTGTCCTTAGGCGTACGGGCTTCAAAGAGTTCGGCCACGCGGGGCAGACCCCCGGTAATGTCGCGGGTCTTCTGGCCTTCCACAGGGATACGGGCCAGCACTTCGCCAGGGCCCACATCCTGGCCGTCGCGCACCTGGATCAGCGCGCCCACCTGGAAGCCAATCGTCACAGAGTGGTCGGTGCCCGGGATCTTCACTTCCTGGCCGTTGGCGTCGACCAGCTTGACCTGGGGACGCACGACCTTGGCAGCGCCGCGGCGCTTCGGATCGATCACCACCAAGGTCGAAAGGCCCGTGACTTCGTCCACCTGCTTGGCCACGGTCAGGCCTTCTTCCACGTTCTCGAACTTCACCCGACCGGCGAATTCCGTGATGATGGGGCGGGTCAGCGGATCCCAGGTAGCCAGAATGGTGCCCGCCTTGATCGACTGGTCGGCCTTGACCGTCAACGTGGCGCCGTACGGCACCTTGTGGCGCTCACGCTCACGACCATGCTCATCCTGGATGATGATTTCACCGGAACGCGCAATCACCACGAGTTCGCCCTTGGTGTTGCTCACATAACGCATCGTGGCGTTGAACGAGATCAGGCCATTGGACTTCGCCTCCACGTTCGAAGCAACGGCAGCGCGCGATGCGGCACCGCCGATGTGGAACGTGCGCATGGTGAGCTGTGTGCCGGGCTCTCCGATCGACTGGGCGGCGATCACACCCACAGCCTCACCAAGGTTGATCAAACCGCCACGGCCTAGGTCACGCCCGTAGCACTTGGCGCACAGGCCATAGCGAGTCTCGCAGGTCAGCGCAGTGCGCACACGCACTTCGTCCACACCCGCGGCCTCCAGCACTTCGATGACGTCTTCTTCGAGCATCTGACCGGCCTGTGCCAGCACGGCACGGGTCTCGGGATGCAGCACGTCCTCGGCCGCGGTACGGCCCAGGATACGCTCGCGCAGCGACTCGATGACTTCACCGCCTTCGACAATGGCGCGCATCAGCGAGCCGTTGACCGTGCCGCAATCCTCTTCGGTCACCACCAGATCCTGGGTCACGTCGACCAGACGGCGCGTGAGGTAACCCGAGTTCGCAGTCTTCAGGGCCGTATCCGCCAGGCCCTTACGGGCACCGTGGGTGGAAATGAAGTACTGCAACACGTTCAGGCCTTCACGGAAGTTGGCCGTGATGGGCGTCTCAATAATGGAGCCGTCGGGCTTGGCCATCAGGCCCCGCATACCGGCAAGCTGACGGATCTGTGCCGCCGAGCCGCGGGCACCGGAGTCGGCCATCATGTAGATGGAGTTGAAGGACTCCTGGTCCACTTCCTTGCCATTGCGGTCTATGGTCTTCTGCTTGGCCAGTTGGGCCATCATGACCTTGGAGACTTCGTCTCCGGCCTTGCCCCAAATGTCCACGACTTTGTTGTAGCGTTCACCGGCCGTCACCAAGCCCGACACGTACTGCTGCTCAATCTCCTTCACTTCCTTTTCGGCACGGGCGATGATCTCGGCCTTCTGGGGCGGCACCAGCATGTCGTCCACACAGATCGAGATACCGGCGCGGGTGGCCAAACGGAAACCGTTTTGCAGCAGTTTGTCGGCAAACACCACCGTTTCCTTCAGACCGCATTTGCGGAAGGACACGTTGATGAGCTTGGAGATTTCCTTCTTCTTGAGTGCCTTGTTGATGTTGGCAAATGGCAGCCCCTTGGGCAGGATTTCCGAGAGCAGCGCACGCCCGACGGTGGTATCCACGAGCTTGGTTTCCGGAACAAACTCTCCGGTGTCCTTGTTCTTGGTCCATTCGGTCAGACGCACAGAGATCTTCGCGGTCAGTTCGACCGCACCCGCATCCAGGGCACGCTGCACTTCGCCGGTGTCAGCGAAGACCATGCCTTCACCTTTGCCGTTGATACGCTCACGCGTCGCGTAGTACAGCCCCAGCACCACGTCCTGCGAAGGCACGATCGAGGGTTCGCCCGACGCCGGGAACAGCACGTTATTGGACGCCAGCATCAGGGTACGGGCTTCCATCTGTGCTTCGACCGATAACGGCACGTGCACGGCCATCTGGTCGCCATCGAAGTCGGCGTTGAATGCCGCGCAGACGAGCGGGTGCAACTGGATGGCCTTGCCTTCGATCAGGATCGGTTCGAAAGCCTGGATGCCCAAGCGGTGCAACGTAGGCGCCCGGTTCAACATCACCGGGTGCTCCTTGATCACCTCTTCGAGGATGTCCCACACCACCGGCGTACCGGCTTCCACTTCCTTTTTCGCCGCTTTGATGGTGGTGGCGATGCCCATGGCTTCGAGGCGCGAGAAGATGAACGGCTTGAACAGTTCCAGCGCCATCAGCTTGGGCAGGCCGCACTGGTGCAGCTTGAGGGTTGGGCCCACGGTAATGACGGAACGGCCCGAGTAGTCCACGCGCTTGCCCAGCAGGTTTTGACGGAAGCGGCCGCTTTTGCCCTTGATCATATCGGCCAGCGACTTGAGGGCACGCTTGTTGGCACCGGTCATGGCCTTGCCGCGGCGGCCGTTGTCCAGCAGGCTGTCCACAGCCTCTTGCAGCATGCGCTTTTCATTGCGCGCAATGATCTCTGGCGCCTTGAGTTCCAGCAGCCGCTTGAGACGCGAGTTGCGGTTGATGACGCGGCGGTACAGATCGTTGAGATCTGAGGTCGCAAAACGACCACCGTCCAGCGGCACAAGCGGACGCAGGTCCGGCGGCAAGACGGGCAGCACGTCGAGTACCATCCATTCAGGCTTGATACCCGATTTTTTGAAGGCTTCGAGAACCTTCAGGCGTTTGGCGTTTTTCTTGACCTTGACTTCAGAGCCGGTCAGGTCGCCACGGAGCTTCTCAATCTCAGTGTCGATATCGATCGATTCGAGCAGATCCTTGATACCTTCCGCACCCATCTTGGCCACGAACTCGTCACCGAATTCCTTGCGCTTCGTGTCGTAGTCATCCTCGGACATGATGCTGAACTTCTTCAGCGGGGTCATGCCAGGATCCACCACCACATACGCTTCGAAGTACAGCACCCGCTCGATGTCGCGCAGTGTCATGTCGAGCACCAGGCCCAGACGCGACGGCAGCGACTTCAGGAACCAGATGTGCGCGCAAGGCGCAGCCAGGTCGATGTGACCCATGCGCTCGCGGCGCACCTTGGTCTGGGTCACTTCCACACCACACTTCTCGCAGATCACACCGCGGTGCTTGAGGCGCTTGTATTTGCCGCACAGGCACTCGTAGTCCTTGATCGGACCAAAGATCTTGGCGCAGAACAGACCATCACGCTCGGGTTTGAACGTACGGTAGTTGATGGTTTCAGGCTTCTTGACTTCCCCGAATGACCACGAGCGGATCTTTTCGGGGGAAGCGAGACCGATGCGGATGGCATCGAAATGCTCGTCCGGCGTGAATTGCTTGAACAGGTCGAGTAGCGATTTCATGGGGCTCTTTCCCTATCAAATTAAGAACGCTCGAGCTCGATGTCGAGACCCAGGGAGCGGATTTCCTTGACGAGCACGTTGAACGACTCGGGCATCCCTGCCTCGATAGCGTGTTCGCCCTTGACGATGGACTCGTACACCTTGGTACGGCCTTGCACGTCGTCGGACTTCACCGTCAGCATCTCCTGCAACACGTACGCAGCACCGTAGGCCTCCAGCGCCCACACTTCCATTTCACCGAAACGCTGACCACCGAACTGGGCCTTGCCGCCTAGCGGCTGCTGTGTGACCAGCGAGTACGGGCCCGTAGAGCGGGCATGCATCTTGTCGTCCACCAGGTGGTGCAGCTTCAAGTAGTGCATGTAGCCGATGGTCGTCGGGCGCTCAAAACGCTCGCCCGTACGACCGTCGTACAGATAGGCCTGGGTACGGCTGGGCGTCAAACCCTTGCGCTGAGCGATGTCATCCGGGTACGCCAGTTGCAGCATCGCCTGGATCTCCTCTTCCGAGGCTCCGTCGAACACTGGCGTGGCGTAGGGCACGCCCTCCGTCAGGTTGTGCGCCATGGACAGGATCTCATCGTCGGTGAGGTCGTCCAGGTTTTCCTTGCGACCACGGGAGTTGTAGACCTGCTCGAGCAGCTTCCGTATTTCGCTGGCCTTGGCCTCCTCACGCAGCATGTCGCCGATGCGCTGTCCAATACCCTTGCTAGCCCATCCCAGATGCACCTCAAGCACCTGACCGATGTTCATGCGCGAAGGCACGCCAAGCGGGTTAAGCACGATGTCGGCGGGGGTCCCATCAGCCATATACGGCATGTCTTCCACCGGCACGATCTTCGAAACCACACCCTTATTGCCGTGGCGACCAGCCATCTTGTCGCCAGGCTGGAGCCGACGCTTGACGGCCAGGTACACCTTGACCATCTTGAGCACGCCCGCGGGCAACTCGTCACCCTGCGTCAGTTTCTTGCGCTTTTCCTCAAAAGCCAGATCGAAGCTGTGACGGGTCTGCTCCAGCGAGTTCTTGATCGACTCGAGTTGGGCTGCCAGCTCCTCTTCGGCAGGGCGGATGTCGAACCAATGGAATTTCTCGATGGAAGCCAGATAGGCCTTGTCGATCTTCGTGCCTTTGGCGAGCTTCTGTGGACCGCCATTGGCCACGCGACCGACCAGCAACTTCTCAATACGGTCGAACGCATCAGCCTCGACGATGCGCAGCTGGTCGTTCAGATCAAGGCGGAAGCGCTTGAGCTCGTCATCAATGATCTGCTGGGCGCGTTTGTCACGCTGGATGCCCTCACGGGTGAACACCTGCACGTCGATGACGGTGCCCTGGCTGCCCTGATCCACGCGCAGCGAGGTGTCCTTCACGTCGGACGCCTTCTCGCCGAAGATCGCGCGCAGCAGTTTCTCTTCAGGCGTCAGGGTGGTCTCGCCCTTGGGTGTCACCTTGCCGACCAGAACATCGCCGGGTTGTACCTCTGCGCCCACATAGATGATGCCCGACTCATCCAGGCGGTTGAGCTGTTGCTCGGAGAGGTTCGGAATATCGCGGGTGATTTCCTCGGCACCCAGCTTGGTGTCACGGGCCATCACCACCAGTTCCTCGATGTGGATCGAGGTGTAACGGTCTTCGGCCACCACGCGCTCGGAGATCAGGATCGAGTCTTCGAAGTTGTAACCGTTCCAGGGCATGAACGCGATCAACATATTCTGACCGATCGCGATTTCACCCAGGTCAGTCGACGCACCATCCGCCACCACGTCGCCCTTGGTCAGTCGGTCGCCCCTCTTCACGATGGGACGCTGGTGGATGTTCGTGTTCTGATTGGAGCGCTGGTACTTGATCAGGTTGTAGATATCAACGCCCACCTCACCTGCGACGGCCTCGTCGTCATTGACACGCACCACGATGCGGGTGGCATCGACGTAGTCGACGATACCCCCACGCTTGGCGGTCACCACCGTGCCCGAATCCACAGCGGCTACTCGCTCAATGCCAGTGCCTACCAGCGGCTTTTCTGGACGCAGGACAGGCACCGCCTGGCGCGACATGTTGGCCCCCATCAGCGCGCGGTTGGCATCGTCGTGCTCCAGGAAAGGCACGAGAGAAGCGGCCACCGACACAATCTGAGCCGGAGATACGTCCATGTACTGCACGCGGTCTGCGCTGCACAGGATGGATTCGCCCTTTTCACGCGCTGACACCAGTTCACCCGTCAGACGCCCGTCTGCATCCAGCGTAGCGTTGGCCTGCGCGATGACGTATTTGCCCTCTTCAATGGCCGACAGATAGTCAATCTGGTCGGTCACCTTCCCGTCGATCACGCGGCGGTAGGGCGTTTCAATAAAGCCGTACTCATTCAGACGTGCGTACAGAGCCAGCGAGTTGATCAGGCCAATGTTCGGACCTTCCGGGGTTTCGATCGGGCATACGCGGCCGTAGTGCGTCACATGCACGTCGCGCACCTCAAAGCCTGCGCGCTCACGCGTCAGACCACCCGGGCCAAGAGCCGATACGCGGCGCTTGTGCGTGATCTCTGCCAACGGGTTGGTCTGATCCATGAACTGCGACAGCTGCGACGCACCGAAGAATTCCTTGAGCGCCGCGGAAATCGGCTTGGAGTTGATCAGATCGTGGGGCATCAGCGGTTCTTGCTCCGCCTGGCCCAGACGCTCCTTCACAGCCTTTTCGATGCGTGCCAAACCCGTACGGTACTGGTTCTCAGCCAACTCGCCCACGCAGCGCACGCGGCGGTTGCCCAAGTGATCAATATCGTCCACTTCACCGCGACCATTGCGCAGATCTACCAAGATCTTGACCACCGCCAGGATGTCCTCATTGGACAGCACCATGGGACCGGTTGGGTCGTCACGGCCGATCTTGGCGTTGAACTTCATCCGACCAACGCGCGACAGGTCGTAGGTGTCGGGGTTGTAGAACAGCCGCTGGAACAGTGCCTGCACCGCATCTTCTGTCGGCGGCTCGCCAGGGCGCATCATCCGGTAGATGGCCACACGTGCCGCGAACTCGTCGGCCGTCTCGTCGATGCGCAGCGTCTGCGAGATGTAAGCCCCTTGGTCCAGTTCGTTGGTGTAGATGCACTGGATGTCCTGTACGCCAGCACTCCGCAACTTCTTGAGCAGCGCTTCGGTCAGTTCTTCGTTGGCCTTGGCGATGATTTCGCCAGTGTCAGCGTCGACGATGTTACGCGCCACGACGCGCCCGATCAGGAAATCTTCCGGCACGCTGATGTGCGTGGTGCCAGATTGTTCCAGTTCACGCGTGTGACGGGCCGTCACACGCTTGTCCTTGGCGACGACCACCTTTCCACTCTTGTCGGTGATGTCAAAGCGCGCGACTTCACCGCGCAGCCGTTCCGGGACGAATTCCAACATCGCCCCACTGTCCATCAGACGGAAGTTGTCGTTGACAAAGAAGTTCGCAAGAATCGACTCGGGATTCAGACCGATCGCCTTGAGCAAAATGGTGACCGGCATCTTGCGACGACGGTCCACGCGGAAGTAGAGGATGTCCTTGGGGTCGAACTCAAAGTCAAGCCACGAACCACGGTAAGGAATGATCCGGGCCGAGAAGAGAAGCTTTCCAGAGCTGTGCGTCTTGCCTTTGTCATGTTCAAAGAACACACCGGGGGAGCGATGCAGTTGGGAAACAATCACGCGCTCGGTGCCGTTGATGATGAAGGAGCCTTTGTCGGTCATCAAGGGCACCTCGCCCATGTAAACCTCCTGCTCCTTCACTTCCTTCACAACCTTGCTTTGCGGCGTAGAC
>JBKBUN010000093.1:0-13252 GCA_046289925.1 Burkholderiaceae bacterium
CAAACTTGAGGTACTCGGGCGGCTCCTCCAGCGTCTTGAGCATCGCGTTGAACGCGGTGTTTGTGAGCATGTGCACTTCGTCGATCATGAAGACCTTGAAGCGCCCTTGCACCGGCTTGTACACCGCTTGCTCCAGCAGGGCCTGCACTTCGTCCACCCCGCGGTTGGAGGCCGCGTCCAGCTCTGTGTAGTCCACAAAGCGGCCGCTGTCGATGTCGCGGCAGGCCTGGCACACGCCACAGGGCTCGGCGGTGATGCCGCCTTGGCCGTCGGGCCCTTGGCAGTTGAGCGACTTGGCCAGAATGCGCGACACCGTGGTCTTGCCCACGCCGCGCGTGCCCGTGAACAAGTAGGCATGGTGCAGGCGCTGCTGCGTGAGCGCATTGCCCAGGGCCTGTACCACATGCTCCTGCCCCACCATTTCGGTGAAGTTCCGGGGGCGGTATTTGCGGGCGAGCACGAGGTAAGACATAGGAATGGGATTCTAGGAGCCTGTCGGACTTGAGAATCGTCGGCTGCAAATGGGCCGCAGCGGTCCATTTTCCGCCGTCTTTGGGCCCCATGGCCCCGCATGGGGCTGCAAACACGGCGAAACGATCCTCGCTGGGGCTCATTGTCGCTTTCGACGCCCCAAGTCCTACAGGCTGCTGGGGCCCACAGTCTGCACCCCGAACCCGACCGGCCAGGTAAGGCGCCCCCGGCGACGGCCAGCCACCCGCCCCTACGCAAGGTCACGTGTCTTTGCACGCGAGGCCGAAACGCCGGGCTCCACAGGAGTAGAATCGGCGGTTGACGGGCCTCCTCGCATGGTGAAGCGGCCAACCGGGTCAGGTGGGGAACCAAGCAGCCCTAACTGTGGAGTCAGTGCCGGGGGTAAGGCTCGTCAACCCCATACACAAAAGCCGCGTGCCTTCGGGCTCTGCGGCTTTTTTCTTGCGGCTCCAGCGTCGGCTACGATGCGTCGGCGGTGTCCAGCCGGTGGGCCACGCCAGCGCCTGCCTGTGCACCGGTGGCCAGGCAGGCGGTGAGCAGGTAGCCGCCGGTGGGGGCTTCCCAGTCCAGCATCTCGCCTGCAACAAAAACGCCCGGATGGCTGGTGAGCATCAAGCGCGCGTCCAGCGCCTCCCACAGCACGCCCCCTGCGGTGCTGATGGCCTCATCGAGAGGACGTGGGGCCACCACGGTGATGGGCAGCGATTTGAGGGCTGCCGACAGCGCCTCGGGGCGACTGAGCAGCTCTGCAGGCAATTGTTCGTGCAGCAGCGCCATCTTGATGCCGTCGATGCCCAACCGGCTCTTGAGGTGGCTGCTCAAAGAGCGCGCACCACGCGGATGCTGCACCGCTTCGCGGACGCGCTCGGCCGTCCAGTCGGGCAACAAATCGAGCTCGAACGTGGCCCGGCCCTCGCGTTCAATGGTGTCGCGCAGGCGGTCGGACATGGCGTACACAAGACTGCCCTCCACTCCCGTGGCCGTGGCCACAAACTCCCCGCGCCGGGCAAACGGTGCAGCGCCCGCGGGTGCAAAGCGCACGGCCACCGACTTGAAGGGCTGGCCCGCAAAGCGCTCGGCAAAATGGGGCGACCAGCCAACTTGCGCTGCGCGCGGGCTGCGCACATCAAAGCCGCAGTTGGCAGGCCGCAGCGGTGCGATGGGCACGCCCTGCGCTGCCAGCGGCGCCACCCAGGCTCCGTCTGAGCCCAGTCGCGCCCAACTGCCCCCGCCCAGGGCCAGCACGAGCGCCCGGGCGCGCACTTCGCGCTGGCTGACCGGCGTGGCAAACGCCAGCTGCGCCGGATCCAGCGCGCCCAGCCAGCGGTGGCGCATGAAAAACTGCACACCCTGTGCGCGCAGATCGTGCAGCCATGCTCGCAGCAGCGGCGCGGCCTTCATGTCGGTCGGGAACACCCGCCCCGAAGTGCCCACAAACGTCTCGACACCCCGTTGCGCCGCCCAATCGCGCACGGCCTGGCTTCCGAAGGCATCGAGCAAAGGCTGCAAAGTCGCGCTGCGCGTGCCGTAGCGCTGCACGAAGGTGGCGTGTGGCTCGGAGTGCGTGAGGTTGAGCCCGCCCTTGCCTGCGAGCAGAAACTTGCGCCCCGCCGAAGGCATGGCGTCGAACACCGCCACGCGGGTGCCTGGGCGATGGCGCAGCAGAGATTCGGCCGCCATCAAGCCCGCAGGCCCGGCCCCGACAATGGCGGCGTCCACGTGCAACGCGGTGGTTTCAGCAGGCAAGGAAGTGGACATCAAGGCACACACAGAAAGGAAGCGGGTAGACGGCAGAGCACGCCTGCCTCACCACAACGAGGACTGCACCGGGGGGGCTGCAGCGGCCCCGTCTTGCGGAGGCGGCTGCGCAGCATCGGCCGCAAGCGGCGCAGCGGGGGCCGGAGTATGCATGAGCGCATCGCCGCCTTGCGGGGCGGCTGCGGCCTGAACACCCCGCGCAGGCAGCGTCTGCAGACGCCCGTCGCCAGTCAGAAAAGCGGCGTGCACGGCAGCCGAGGGCATCAGCGCCTGCACGGCACTTCGGTAGCGCTCCAACTGGGCCACCAGTTCAGGCTGGCGCATGGGCTCGGCAGCGCTCTTGTAGTCCAGCACCCACCAGCCCGCCAGCGCGGCCGGATGGGTGCGCTGCACCAGTCGGTCGATGCGCAGACTTTGCCCCTGGTAGCGCAGTGGCACTTCGTTGAAGGCTTGCGCGATCTGCGCCTCATCCCAGGCCCAGGCCCCCTCTCCGTTCAACACGGCCGCAGCCAGGCTGGATGCAGCGCGCGACTCGGCCAGGCTCAGGCGATGGTCGCGCGCCAGGCGCTGCAGCCGCGCGGCGGGCCACTGAGCGCTGGCAGGCCCGCCGGCGACCGGCAGTGTCTGCTCCAGCAGCTCGTGCATGGCTTGGCCGATGCGGGCCTGACGGTCATCGACTGGCTCGGGAGGCAAGTCGGTCGCAGCCTGGCGCAGGGATTCGGGCAGGACCGGCAGTTGCGGCAACCAAGCGGCAGGCGCCAGCGTATCGGCAGGCAAGGCTGGCGATGGCGTGTCTGCCGTGCCCGACGCGGCATCATCGGCCATCCACGGCGACAGGCGCGTCCACCAGCTCACGGCGCCAGTGGCACTCGCTCCTTCGGTGGCCGACACCGCCAGGCATTCACGCGCCCGGGTCATCGCTACGTAGAGCATGTGCAGCTCTTCGCGCTGGCGTGCGAGTTGCTCGGCTGCGACCAGGCCTGCCACGTGGCGCGGCGGCTGCGATTCGCTGGCCAGGAACAGAAAGTGCGCGGGTGCGGCACGTTCGCCCGGCCAGTCCACCAGCACGCCCATGGTGTCAGGCCGCTGCGGTTTGGCGTCGGTGTCCAGCAGCAGCACGCTGTGGGCCTCCAGCCCCTTGGCCCCATGCACGGTGAGCAGTTGCACGGCCTGGGCCGAGGCCGTGACGGGCGCACGCACCCGACCTTGCTTCATGGCCCGCACGAACGCATAGGGCGTGAGATAGCGCCCCCCTTCGTGTCCCAGCGCTGCTGTCAGCAGCGCACGCAGATGCGCTAGCACGGTGGGGCGGCGGGCGGCGGGCGTGGTGGCGGCGTAGCGCGCCAGCACATCACCATGCGCATAGATGGCATGCAGCGCATCGTGGGGCGGCCAGTGGGCAAGCCATTGCCGATAGAGCCTCAAAATGCTTGCTCGTGCTATCCAATGCTCGCTAAGCAGCTCCTCTTTTTGTAGCAAATCCCACCAACCATCCACGTCGCTGCCTGCAGCACGGCGGCGCTCGGCCAGGTCCACAAGGTCTGCGTCGCTGCAGCCGAACAGCGGCGACCGCAGCGCGCGCGCGAGCGACAGGTCGTGCCGCGGCGAGACCAGCACATCGAGCAGTGCCACCACATCCTGCACCTCGGGCGTGTCATACAGGCGGGTTTTCTCGGGCTGCACGCAGGGAATGTGCAGGGCGCGCAGGGCTTCTTCCATGGGGGCCAGGCGGTCGCGCTTGCGCGCCAGCACCATGATGTCGCCCGGTGCCACACCTGCCGCGCACTGCGCCGCCACCCAGCGTGCGGCCTGCTCGCATTCGCGCATGCGCAGCGTGATCTCGGCCTCGTGGCGGGGCTGCGTGAGGCTGTCGCGCCATGCGTCTTGTGTCCTCTGCGCCGCCTGCGTCGATTGGAGCTGAGCGGCCTCTTGGGCATCAGGCCCGCAGGCTTCGGCCGCTGGCTCCTCATGCGCCGCGGTCACCAGCGGCAGCTTGCACAACGCCCCGGACCTTGGCGATTCGGTGGTGTGGACTCGATAGGCGGCCACCTCGCCCTGGGCCAGCGCCTGGAGCATGGCCTGGTTCACGGCCCCGATCACGGCACGCGCATTGCGCCGTGTGTGGTCGCAACTGAGCAGATCACCGCCCAGCCCCTGGCGCACAAAGGACTGGGCCGCGACAAAGACCTGGGGCTCGGCGCGGCGAAAGCGGTAAATGCTCTGCTTGGGATCTCCGACGATGAAAACACTGGGCGTTTGGGCACCGCCCCCGCTGCCCACATACGACGACAGCCAGGCATGCAGTGCCTGCCACTGCAGCGGGTTGGTGTCCTGGAACTCGTCGATCAGCAGGTGCCGGATGCGCGCATCCAGCCGCTCCTGCACCCAGCCACTGAGCACGGGGTCGGACAGCATGACCAGCGCAGTGCGCTCCACATCGTTCATGTCGATCCAACCGCGGCGGCGCTTGAGGCTGGCGTATTCCTCGATCAGCGCACGCGTCAGCCGGGCCATTCGCTGCTGATGTTGCCAGGCCTGATGGTGGCGCTCGGCCTCGCACAGGGCTTGCAGCTCTGCCTCGGCCTCTCGCGCGGCATCGTATTTCTCGAGGTTCTTGCTCAGGCGGTCTTCCTTGGCCACGAACAGGGCTCTCCGAAGAAGCTCCATGCGCCGCTCCAGCCGTGGCTCCAGCCAGGCATCGACGATGGCCTGGGCAGCCTTCTGCGGCGTCTTGTTGGACTCCTGCCCGAGTGCGCGTGACCAGGCGTGCCAGCGATCGTGGGCGGTCGGGCCGTCCAGGGCGTCGCTGGGCTGCGCCAGCGTGCGCCACCGCAGATCCAGCGCTTGAAATGGCGGCAGCGACGCATCGACCACCCCCGCGGCATCGGCCAGGGCAAACTCCACGCGCTTGGCCAGCGCGGCTTCCAGGGCCTTGTGCGTCTGGCTGCGGCCGTGCCGCGCGACCGCCGCCATGTAGTCGGCATGCAGGGCGGGAGACTGCGTCAGGCGGTCCCAAAACGGTGCCCACACCTCCTGCACTGCCTGCGTATCGTCCTCTAGCAGTTCGAAACGCACCGGCAAACCCTGCTGTTGCAGCAACACCGCCGGGGCGGCCCCCAGAAGGGCTGCAAACCAGCTGTGGAAGGTGCGGATCTGCACCGGACGGCCCGACTCCAGCACCTGCGCGTACAAGGCGGCCAACCGCGGGGCCTGTAGCTGCGACTGGGCTTCGTCCAATCCCCGCGCACGCAGTTCTGCCGCCAGCACATCCAGTGGCTGACCCGCAAAGCTGGCCAGCCACTGCAGCAGACGCTCGCGCATCTCGCCCGCCGCCTTCTTCGTGAAGGTGATGGCCAGAATCTCATGCGGCAGCGCGCCGTCGAGCAGTGCGCGCAGCATGCGCGACACCAGCATCCAGGTTTTGCCCGCCCCCGCGCAGGCCTCGACGGCCACGCTGCGCCGGGGATCGCAGGCCACCGCATAAAACGCAGCGCGGGACACGGGCGCGCCGTTGTGCTCGTACGCAGGCTCTGCGGGCGCTGCCATACCCACGTCGGCCACGGGCGAATTCTCTGCGTTCATGCCCAGGCATCCTTTCGGCACAGGCCACGGGCGGTGCAGTGGTCGCACACCGGGCCCTCCCCCAGCGCGGGCAGGACGTGACCGTCTTGAATGCGCTGAAGATCGTGCGCGAGACCGGCCAGCAACCGATCGCGCAAGGCCACCACATCCTCCTGTTCCACCCATTCGGTGTCGCCGCGCTCCCCCACGTTGAGATAAGCCGCCACCACCGGCCTATCGGCAAGCACCGGATCGCCCTGCACCAGCGCCGCATAAAAGGCGAGTTGCAGGTCTTCCGATCCAAGCCGTACGCGGTCACGGGTCGCTTTGAGGGACTCGGTCTTGTAGTCGATCAGCAGGCCGACCGTGCGTCCATCGCGAGTGGCCTCGTCCATGCGGTCAAGGGTGCCGCTGAGCTGCCACCGCTGCCATGCCACCTGGCGCTTTTGCTCGGCTGCTACGAAGCGGCCGCCGCAGACACCTTCATGGTCGAGCAACCATCGCAAGTAGCCATCACGCAGTTGCGGCCACGCAGCCGAAAAAGGCACAAAACCAGCGCGGTCCAGCCCAAGGGCCGTCGTCACGGCCTGCGCCGACGCATCGAGCGCAGCCCGTTCGACCTCGGCCGCACGGGGCAGCGACTGCGCCTTCCGCCCCTCGTGAAAGTGCTGCAGCACCGCATGCAGCCAACTGCCGAAATCGCGCTTTTCCACCGTGTCTTCAAGCTCTTCAGACTCTTGCAACCCCAGTTGACGCAAGGCAAAAAACCGGTACGGGCAGTGCCGCAGATCGGCATAAGCGCTGGCCGAAATGCGCTCGGGCAGCAGGCCTGGCGCCGTCGGTGCTGGCCGCAGCACCGGCGTGGGAGCCACCTCGCGCTGGGCCAGAGGATCGCAAGCGAGCTCGAGCCATCCCCTGAGTCGCCATTGCTGCACCAGGGCACTGGGCATCAGCGGTTCGCCCCCCTCATCGGCCTCGCGCCACAACACGTCCACGCGGGGCAGCGCGCACAGGCCGTCCCACGCCAGGCGCAAGGCAGTGACCAGCCCCTCGCGGGTGGGCAGGCCCAGTGCGGCGCGCTGCCCAGCCGTCCAGGGGCCTGCCGGCTCGGGCGCGGCCTGCAGGCGGCGCTCGTCACACCCTGGCACCACGGCCGCGGCAAACGGCCGGCCCAACGTCTGCGCCAGGGGCAACACCACCACTGATGCCGCGGCATCATGGGCGGGAATGAAGCGCTGCGCTTCCAACACATCGCGCACCCACGCCACGAAATCGGTCAATACCAGGGCGCGACTGGCGCCCGTCCACTGCTGCACTTCGTCGTCAGCACCATCTTCCAGGCGCAACACCCGCAGCAATTCCGCACCCGCAGCATCTGCCTGCAACACCGGCCACAGCCCGCTGTCGCGCAGCAGCGAGCGCAGCAACGCCAGCCACTGCACCAGAGGCCGTGAGCCCTGCAAGGCCGCACGCCAGGCCTCGGCGCGCGCGACGATGTCCTTGACAGCCGGTGGCGTGTCGGCCGCGTTGGCGGCCGCGGGCAGCCACCGCGCCCCACCGCGACGGCGCAGCCAGCGCTCCAGCGCATCCACACCCGCCGAAGGCAGCGCCGGGCAGTGTTTGAGCCCA
This sequence comes from Burkholderiaceae bacterium, assembly GCA_046289925.1. Classification (GTDB taxonomy): domain Bacteria; phylum Pseudomonadota; class Gammaproteobacteria; order Burkholderiales; family Burkholderiaceae_C; genus Acidovorax_G. Next base: position 7,441 of record JBKBUN010000093.1, read on the forward strand.
TCCAGCACCGCGTCAGCACCGGCATCCCATTGCGCAGCCCGCAAAAAGGCCACCAGCGCCGCCGCAGAGCGCGTGGTGGACAAGGTCCAGCCGGTCTCATCGCACACGGCTACACCGGAGGTCTCCAACCAAGCGGTCACACGCCGGGTCAGGGCCCGGTCGTTGTCCACAAGCGCCACAGGACTGCGCCCGTCCTGCAGATGCTGCAGCACACAAGCGGCGGCCCGCAGGGCCTCATCTTCGGCATCCAGTGCCGCATGGCCGCGCAGCGCACAAGGGGCGGCCTGATCGGGGTCTGCGGGCAGCAGCAGCGGCAGCTCCAGCGCGCGAGGTCCCCAATGCGCCAGCAAGGCCTGGGCCAATGGATCCGCACGCGCGCCCCGCACCACCACCAGCGCAGCAGTGGCCACAGGTGCCGCATCCGCCCACAGCACGTCCGTCTCAAACGTCGTGGCGGCGACCCATTCCATCGCCACCCGACAGGCGGTCCACTCCAGCTCAAGCCAGTGATGGCTCTCAGCATCCAGCAGCGCACGGCCATGGGCCAGCCATGCGGACCGCAGCGCCGGGGCCTGTGCCGCAGCCGCAGGAGCGAGCTGCGCAGCCGCCTCCAGCACCAGTGGCAACAGCAACGGCAAGTGCCGAGCCTGCCCGGCTTGCTCCAAGAGAGACCGCGCCGTGATCAGATCGCGCGCGTTGTCGCCCGTCCAGTCGTGCGGAGCCTGCACCAGCGGGCGCAATCGCCCCGCCCAACTGCGGGTGGTTTCAAAGTGGGGTGCGAAGCCATCAGCAAAGCACTGGCCCCAATAGCGCTGCGCCAAGGGAAGCAACTGCGCATACGGCAGCAGCACCACCGTCTGCGAGGGATGCTGCGCCACATCGCGAAGATGGCAGCTCACCTTGTGCAGCAGGGACTTCCAAAAAGCGGCACAGACATCGGTTTTCGCTATGACAGTCATAGCGTCACAACCATCAGCCACACCAGTGAACGTGGAATGGGTTTCTGTCACAATCCCAAGACTTTAACCGTACAGCGGACCCTGAACGCCCCGACCCAAGGAACCAGCCATGGCCAGCGAACTCATCAAACATCTCTCCGACGCAAGCTTTGAAGCGGACGTGCTCCAAGCCAGCACCCCGGTGCTGGTGGACTACTGGGCCGAGTGGTGCGGCCCCTGCAAGATGATCGCGCCCATCCTGGACGAGATCGCCACAGCCTATCAGGGCAAGCTGACCATCGCCAAGATGAACGTAGACGAAAACCGCGAGATCCCAGCCAAGTTCGGCATTCGCGGCATCCCCACCTTGATGCTGTTCAAGAACGGCGAGTTGGTTGCCACCAAAGTCGGCGCGATGAGCAAGGCCCAGCTCACCGCATTCATCGACCAGCAACTGGCCTGAAGCCACCCGCGCGTCACCGCCCCAGCGGCGGTGACCAAGGGCCCGCAGGATGCCCGCACTTTTCCTGTCATAATTCTCGGAGATCCCAGGTTTCGCAGCCATCCGCGAACACCGTGCTGATCTCCTCGGCCCTCCAGGACGCCACGAGCATCGGTCCTGGCCACGCCCATCCCCCCGTTTTGTCTTGTCCCTCACTCCGCGCAGGAGTCCATCCATGCACCTGAACGAACTCAAGGCACTGCACGTGTCTGAAGTCCTGAAACAAGCCGAAGAGCTGGAGATCGAAAACACCGGCCGCATGCGCAAGCAGGAGCTGATGTTTGCGATCATCAAGAAACGCGCCAAGGCTGGTGAGCAGGTGTTCGCAGATGGCGTGCTGGAAATTCTTCCAGACGGCTTCGGCTTCTTGCGCAGCCCGGATACGAGCTACACGGCAAGCACCGACGACATTTACATCTCGCCCAGCCAGGTGCGCCGGTTCAACCTGCACACCGGAGACATGATCGAAGGTGAAGTGCGCACGCCCAAGGATGGTGAGCGCTACTTTGCGCTGACCAAACTCGACAAGGTCAACGGCGGCCCGCCCGAGCAGAACAAGCACAAGGTAATGTTCGAGAACCTCACGCCGCTGTTCCCCAAGGAACAGATGCGGCTCGAGCGCGACATCAAGAGCGACGAGAACATCACCGGCCGCATCATCGACATCATCGCGCCCATTGGACGTGGACAACGCGCACTGATCGTGGCGCCGCCCAAAAGCGGCAAGACGGTCATGATGCAGCACATCGCGCACGCCATCACGGCCAACAATCCTGACGTGCACTTGATGGTGCTGCTGGTGGATGAACGCCCCGAAGAAGTGACCGAGATGCAGCGCACGGTCAAGGGCGAAATCATCGCATCGACCTTCGACGAGCCTGCAGCACGCCACGTACACGTCGCCGAAATGGTGATCGAACGCGCCAAGCGCTTGGTCGAACTGAAAAAGGACGTGGTCATCCTGCTGGACTCGATCACGCGCCTTGCGCGCGCCTACAACAACGTGGTGCCTTCGTCGGGCAAGGTGCTGTCGGGCGGCGTGGACTCGAACGCGCTGCAGCGCCCCAAGCGGTTCTTCGGCGCTGCGCGCAAAGTGGAAGAAGGCGGCTCGCTCACCATCATTGCCACTGCGCTGGTGGACACCGGCAGTCGCATGGACGAAGTGATCTTCGAAGAGTTCAAGGGCACCGGCAACTGTGAGATTCACCTCAACCGTCGCCTGTACGAGAAGCGGGTATTCCCTGCGATCGAGCTCAACAAGAGCGGAACGCGCCGCGAAGAATTGCTCCTGCCGCCCGAAATCCTGCAAAAGACACGAATCCTCCGGCAATTCCTCTACAACATGGATGAAATAGAATCCATGGAGCTCATGATCAAAAACATGAAGGCCACCAAGACCAATGTGGAGTTCTTCGACATGATGCGGCGGGGCGGCTGACTGGTCATTACCACGGGCGCTTGAATCATCATGATCCCAAGCGCTACAATTGAGAGCTTTTTGCGGAAAGTACGACAGGTTTTCGACGGTGCGGTGGCCGCACCGGGCCCGCCGCGGCTACCGCAACGAACCATCAAGGATCGATCATGAAAGAAGGCATCCACCCCAACTACCGCGAAGTGCTGTTCGTGGACCTGTCCAACGGCTTCAAGTTCGTAACGCGCTCGTGCGTGTCCACGAAAGAAAGCGAAATCTTCGAAGGCAAGGAATACCCGCTGTTCAAGCTGGACACCTCGTCGGAATCGCATCCCTTCTACACCGGCACCCAGAAGTCTGTGGACAACATGGGGGGGCGCGTCGAGCGCTTCCGCAACCGTTTCGGCAAGACGGCCGCGAAGTAATCCGCAGCTTCTTTTGCAAGAAGGCAGCAGGGCAACCTGGCTGCCTTTTTTGTTGGTGCGAGCCCCGGCCGGCCAACGAATTTGCGCGTATTCTTGATCGCTGACCAGCGACCTGCCCCTCCGTGTCCTTGCCCACCCCTGCCATCGTTGCCCAGCATGCGGTTCGTCCCTTGCCGCGCTGGGCCCTTATCCTGCTCTGTGCGGCGTACATGCTGCCCGGGTTCTGGGGGCGTGCACCATGGAAGAGTGCCGACATCGCAGCTTTCGGGTACATGCGGGCGATCGCTGAGAACCGCACTTCGTGGTGGGCCCCGACGCTTGCAGGACTTCCTCCAGAGACAGAAGGCTTGTTGCCTTACTGGCTGGGTGCCTGGGCCCTGCGTATCGCACCCGAATCTTGGTCCGCCGAGTGGGTGGTGCGGTGGCCATTTTTAGGGCTACTGGCCCTCACGCTGTGCGCCACCTGGTATGGCGTTTACCACCTCGCGCGGGCGCGCAGTGCACAACCTGTCGCTTTCGCGTTCGGCGGAGAGGCGCCCCCCACCGACTACGCCCGCACCATGGCCGACAGCGCTCTGCTGGCGCTCATTGCGTGCCTGGGCCTTGCGCAGTTGTCCCACGAGACCACAAGCTACTTGTGCCAGTTGGCATTTGTGGCGCTGGCGTTTTACGGAGCGGCCGTCCTGCCCCAGAGCTCTGCACGAGGCCTGATTGCGCTGTGTGCGGGTCTGCCCGGTATCGTGTTGTCTGGAGCCCCAACGGTAGGCCTGCTGCTCGGACTGGGCGGGCTGTGGATGGCCGCATCAGCCCCGCGGCGTTGGACGGTCGTGTTGTGCATGCTGAGCCTGTTGATCGCATGCGCTGCACTTGGATGGTCAGGACAACTGTTTGCCTGGCGTATCGTGCTGCCGGGTGGCTCGGAGGGCAAGGATTGGGAAAGCCTGCTGCGCCTGCTCGTCTGGTTCGGATGGCCAGCATGGCCGTTGGCACTTTGGACACTGTGGCGCTGGCGCACGCAACTTTGTGCACCAGCACAATATCCGCACATCGCACTGCCTTTGTGGTTCACCGTGGTGAGCCTGGGGGCTACTCTGACCACTCTACCTGCCGACAGGGCCTTGCTGCTGGGCCTGCCATCGATGGCGGCCCTTGCTGCTTTCGCACTCCCGACATTGCGGCGCAGCGTGGCTGCCTTGATTGATTGGTTCACGCTGCTCTTTTTCAGCGTATCGGCCATTGCCATCTGGGTGATCTGGGTCGCCATGCAGACGGGAGTGCCCGCCAAGCCCGCGGCCAACGTTGCCAAGCTAGCACCTGGCTTCGAGCCCCAGTTTTCCGGTGTGGCTGTGGGTGTAGCACTGGCGGCAACCATGGCATGGTGTGCGCTGGTGTGGTGGCGAGCCGCCCGGGACCGCGCGGTCCTGTGGAAGAGCCTGGTACTCCCAGCCAGTGGAGCCACCCTGGGCTGGCTGCTCCTGCTGACCCTTTGGCTACCTTTGCTCGACTTTGCACGCAGTTACCAGCCTCAAATGGAGGCAATCAAAGCCCTGCTGGCACCACAACCGGGCTGCGTGTACCCCATCGGACTCAGCCGCAGTCAGATCGCTGCGATTGAGTACCACCTTGACCGTAGGGTGATGACTCCAGCACCAGACGCGCATTGCCCCTGGGCCTTGGCCGACCGCAATCTATGGCAACAGATGCTCCAAACCGATCGAGCAGCCGCCGCCAATTGGTCTCAGATCGCCGTGGTGCCCCGCCCCACAGACAAAACCGACCACATCGTCGTGCTGCGCCAGGTCTCGCCACGGTGACGCAGGACCACCACACCATCCTGCGGCACGCCGGCACGGTCCTTGTCGGTCAACTGGCCGTCATGGCGTTCGGCATCACCGATACGGTGGTCGCAGGTCGCCATTCAGAAGCAAGCCTGGCCGCCTTGTCCGTGGGGTCAGCCATCTACATCACGGTATACGTGGCACTCATGGGGCTGTTCCAGGCACTGCTGCCCGTGTGGGCTGAACTCCGCGGGGCACAGCGGTTCTCGGAAATCGGCCCCTCGGTACACCAGGCGGTATGGTTGGCAATCGGGTTGTCGGTGCCCGGCATGGCGCTGCTCTGGTGGCCAGACTGGGCGCTGCAACTGGCGGATGTTCCGCAGACCATGCAACCGGCGGTCAAAGACTATCTGAGAGTGCTGGCCCTCGCCCTTCTCTCGGCTTTGCTGTTTCGCATTTACGGCACGTTGAACCAGGCCTTGGCGATGCCACGCTGGGTGACATCGCTGCAGATCGGGGGGCTCATACTCAAGGTCCCGCTGTCTGCGGCGCTCACATTCGGTGTGGCCTCCATTCCGGCTTTGGGGGTGGTTGGATGCGCATGGGCCACATTGGTTGTGAACCATGGAATGCTCGCCGCAGCGATCTGGACGCTTCGCAACAGCCAGGCCCATAAATCGGCTCTTCGTCATTTCGTGTGGAACCCAACAGTCACAATGACTCCTGGTCGTCGAGCCCGGTGGGCATGTGTGCAG
>JBKBUN010000094.1:0-13113 GCA_046289925.1 Burkholderiaceae bacterium
CAGCGCCTGCTGCCGCAGCAGCGGGCTGCGGCGCGCTGGAGACCGGCACGCTGCTGTTCGCGCTGGCAAGTGCCGGCGCAGGCGCGGCGGCTGGCGCCGAAGCCGCGGGAGGCGTAGGGAAGAAAGTGGCCTGCCTGCCGTTGTGCAGCTGCCATTTGTCCCAGAGCAGGACCATGGAGAAGCCAAAAATCACCCACAGAATGGTGCGGCGAATGTCGTTCATGAAAACTACTTCTTGGAGGAAGAGGATGGGGGGCAGGACGGTAACAGCCGCGAAAACAACCCCAGACCACGCGGGAATTCGTCTGGCACGGGATCAAGGCCCCCGTCGCACCACGGATGACAGCGCGCGAGACGACGCAGCGTGAGGTAGCTACCCGCCGCGGCACCATGCCGTTCGAGAGCTTGCAGCGAATAGACTGAGCAGGTGGGCTCAAACCGACAGGCAGAGCCCAGCCAGGGGCTCAACAACAGGCGGTACGCCCGCACCATGCCCATCAGCAGTGTGCGCATCATGGTGCGTCCTCCGCGGCAGACTTCGCGGCCACCGGCTGGGCCGTGCGGCCCACGCGGCGGACCGCACTGCCGAAAAGCTGCAACAGTTCGTCGCGCACCGCGCGGCGCAGAGGATCCGACACGGCGCTCACAAACACTTTGCGATCAAAACCACTGCGCAACCGCACCACATGGGCGGCTCTGGGCAGTTGCACCTCAAAGCCCGCGCCCACGGTGTAAATCTGGCGCTTGATCGCGTTGCGCGTGACCGCACGGCGTGCCCAGCGCTTGGGCACCACCGCCCCGAGCCAAACATCGTCCACGCCAAACAGGGCCTGCGACGCCTGCCTTGGAGACAGACCATCGGGCCCTGAGAGGGGAGGAACGCCGTCGACAGCGGCGACTGATGCGGACAGATCCAGGCGGTGCAGCGCAAAGTGCGCAGTACGGGAGACGGTCTGCCCCCCCATGACGGCCTGAAATTGCGCGCGAGTCTTGAGCCGTTGCATGCAAGCGCCCCGACGGAGACCTGACGGCATGGGCCGGAGCAGGTCGCGGACCGGGAACGGCCTCAGACAGCCAGGCGCTTGCGGCCCTTGGCGCGGCGTGCGTTGATCACAGCGCGGCCGCCACGGGTCTTCATGCGCACGAGAAAGCCGTGGGTGCGGGCGCGGCGAGTCTTGGAAGGCTGGTAAGTACGTTTCATGATGAGATTCCTTGGAGGTTCAGTCGGGTCCGCTGCTGAGGCTGAACCCCGCACGGGTACGCTGCAACCGGAGCATGGCGGACGTCACGGCCCGGGTTGCGAAGCAAGTGCGCAAACGCAAGCTTGCCGGTTCAGATTGCCCTGAACACTTTTCAGGGAACCAGAAATTATCGCAGCCTTCGCTTGAACTGGCAATTGTCTGCGGTTAGGATGCGCGCCCGGCGTAGAGGCTGCGCCTTCAGACACCCACCGGCCGCCGCACCACGACCGAAGCCGCAGGGCGGCGCCCGTACCGAGGGCGCAACCGCATAAGGCATACCGACATACCGCAGCCGCACGCAGCACCGGCCAGCCCAGCCATCACACCCTGCCGGGCACATACCACACCAGGGCCTGCCGCAAATTGTGGATAACTTTTTGACAAGCTACAATCCGCCGCTTGGCATCGTTCCTCCTATCCACAACAAAAATCGCTTTGCAATGACCGAGGAACTCTCCCGCCGGCCCGCTGACGACCACGACGCCGATGCGGGCCAGGCCTTGTGGCAGGCCTGTGTGGAGCAGCTGGCCCAAGACCTTCCCGAGACGCAGTTCAACACCTGGATCAAGCCCCTGGTGGCCCAGGTCGCGCCGGACTTTTCCAAGCTCACGCTGCTCGTGGGCAACCGCTTCAAACTCGACTGGATCCGCGCCCAGTACGCGGGCCGCATTGCAGCGCTGCTGGAGTCCATCTACGGCCAGCCCGTGATGCTGGAGTTAGCGCTTGCTCAGCGGGAAAACGTGGCCCGTACGTATGTGCGCCCGGTTGCGGCCGACCCGCCCCCTGCGGCCAGCGCTGCGCCCGAGGCCGCTCCGCCGGCCGAAGTGCCGGCGGGGGGCGGCTTTCGCAACCGGCTCAATCCGGCGCTCACTTTCGAGACGCTGGTGGAGGGCACCGCCAACCGCATGGCACGGTCGGCGGCCATGCACGTGGCGGGCTCGCCCGGGCATCTGTACAACCCGCTGTTCATCTACGGCGGGGTGGGCCTGGGCAAGACCCACCTGGTGCATGCCGTGGGCAACCGGCTGCTGCAGGACAAGCCCGACGCGAATGTTCTCTACATCCACGCCGAGCAGTTCGTCTCGGATGTGGTTAAGGCCTACCAGCGGCGCACGTTTGATGAGTTCAAGGCGCGCTATCACAACCTCGATCTGCTGCTCATCGACGATGTGCAGTTCTTTGCCAACAAAGACCGCACGCAGGAAGAGTTCTTCAACGCGTTCGAGGCGCTGCTGGCCAAAAAGAGCCACATCGTCATGACCTCGGACACCTATCCGAAGGGCCTGACCAATATCCACGAGCGGCTGGTCTCGCGCTTCGATTCGGGCCTGACGGTGGCCATCGAGCCGCCCGAGCTGGAAATGCGCGTGGCCATCCTGATCAACAAAGCGCGGGTGGAGGCTGCCGAAATGCCCGAGGAAGTGGCGTTTTTCGTGGCCAAGAACGTGCGCTCCAACGTGCGCGAACTGGAGGGCGCGCTGCGCAAGATCCTGGCGTACAGCCGCTTCAACCAGAAGGAAATCTCCATCCAGCTCGCGCGCGAGGCGCTGCGCGACCTGCTGTCGATCCAGAACCGGCAGATCAGCGTGGAGAACATCCAAAAGACGGTGGCCGACTACTACAAGATCAAGGTGGCCGACATGTACAGCAAGAAGCGCCCAGCCAGCATTGCGCGGCCGCGCCAGATTGCGATGTACCTGGCCAAGGAGCTGACCCAAAAAAGTCTGCCCGAGATCGGCGAGCTGTTCGGCGGGCGCGACCACACCACCGTGCTGCACGCGGTGCGCAAGATTGCGGCCGAACGCCAGCAGCTCACCGAGCTGAACCAGCAGCTGCACGTGCTGGAGCAGACCCTCAAGGGCTAGCCATGCAACTGCCGGGCACGCTGGTTGACGCACCCCCCTGCCAGGCCACCGCGACCGGGGCGAAAGCGCCCCGCCAAGCGGGCAAAATGGCAGGCTGTGCACCCCGGGGGAGGCAGAGCCCAGCAGGCCGCGGTCTGCACACCAAACCCATCACCACAAGAGGTTGTTGAGATGATCGTCCTGAAGGCCACACAAGACAAAGTGCTCGCCGTGCTGCAATCGGTGGCAGGCATCGTGGAGCGCCGTCACACGCTGCCCATCCTGGCCAACGTGCTGATCCGCAAGACGGGCAATGCGCTGCAGTTCACGACCAGCGACCTGGAGATCCAGATCCGCACCACGGCCGAACTGGGGGGCGACACGGGCGACTTCACCACCACCGTCGGCGCGCGCAAGCTCATCGACATCCTGCGCACCATGCCCGCCGACCAGACGGTGAGCCTGGAGACCCAGCAAGCCAAACTCATCCTCAAGGGCGGCAAGAGCCGCTTCACACTCACCAGCCTGCCGGCCGAAGATTTCCCGTTGGTGCAGGAGTCGGTCTCGTTCGGTCCGGTGTTCAGCGTGCCCCAAAAGGTGCTCAAGGGCCTGCTGTCGCAGGTCTCGTTTGCGATGGCGGTGCAAGACATCCGCTACTACCTCAACGGCATCCTGTTCGTGGCCGAAGGCAACACGCTGAGCCTGGTGGCCACCGACGGCCACCGCCTGGCCTTTGCCAGCGCTACGCTGGACGTGGAAGTGCCCAAGCAGGAAGTCATCCTGCCGCGCAAGACTGTGATCGAGCTGCAGCGCCTGCTGTCGGACGCGGGCGGCGAGAACCAGCCGCACATCGAGATGCAGTTTGCGAACAACCAGGCCAAGTTCACCTTCGGCGGCATGGAGTTCGTCACCAAGCTGGTCGAGGGCAAGTTCCCCGACTACAACCGGGTGATCCCGCGCAACCACAAGAACAGCCTGGTTCTGGGCCGCGCCCCGCTGCTGGCCAGCCTGCAGCGCACGGCCATCATGACCAGCGACAAGTTCAAGGGCGTGCGTCTGAACCTGGAGCCCGGCACCCTGCGCGTGGCCGCCAACAACGCCGAGCAGGAAGAGGCCGTGGACGAACTGGACATCGACTACAACGGCGACACCATCGAGATCGGCTTCAACGTCAGCTACCTCATCGACGCGCTGGCCAACATGGACCAGGATATGGTGAAGATCGAGCTGTCGGACGGCAACAGCTCGGCGCTGCTGACCATCCCCGACAACGACTGCTTCAAGTACGTCGTGATGCCCATGCGCATCTGAGCGCCCAACCTGCCGAGCGCTATGATTTTCATAGCTGCTCGTGCTTGCTTTTTAAGCACGAGCAGCCCATTTCGTTGAGATTCTTTTTTTGACGGACCGATCCACCGGATCGCCCTCCGTGGAGCCCTCCAGCCCCACCGACCCCAAGGCCTTGCCATGACCGCTGCTGACCACACGCTGCCCGAAGAACCCACCAGCCCCGGTGCCGGCGAAAGCGCGCAACCCAAGATCGACGCCCACCAGCCCGGCGCCTCCGAAGGCTACGGCGAGGGCGCGATCCAGATCCTGGAAGGCCTGGAGGCAGTGCGCAAGCGCCCGGGCATGTACATCGGCGACACCTCCGACGGCACGGGCCTGCACCACCTGGTGTTCGAGGTGGTGGACAACTCCATCGACGAAGCCCTGGCAGGCCACTGCGACGACATCGTGGTGACCATCCACAGCGACAACTCCATCAGCGTGACCGACAACGGCCGCGGCATCCCCACGGGGGTGAAGATGGACGACAAACACGAGCCCAAGCGCAGCGCCGCTGAAATCGCCCTGACCGAACTGCACGCCGGCGGCAAGTTCAACCAGAACAGCTACAAGGTCTCGGGCGGCCTGCACGGCGTGGGCGTGAGCTGCGTGAACGCGCTCTCCAAATGGCTGCGCCTGACGGTGCGCCGCGAAGGCAAGGTGCACCAACTCGAATTTGCCAAAGGCGTGGTGCAGCACCGCCTGATCGAGACCGTGGACGGCTTCGAGGTCAGCCCCATGAAGGTGATCGGCTCCACCGAAAAGCGTGGCACCGAGGTGCACTTTCTGCCCGACACCGAAATCTTCCAGCAGAACAACGAGTTCCACTACGAAATCCTGGCCAAGCGCCTGCGCGAGCTCTCGTTCCTGAACAACGGCGTGCGCATCCGCCTCAAGGACGAGCGCAGCGGCAAGGAAGACGACTTCTCGGGCGCCGGCGGCGTCAAGGGCTTTGTGGATTTCATCAACGCCAACAAGAAGGTGCTGCACCCCACCGCCTTCTACGCCACGGGCAGCCGCGCGGCCGACACCTACGGCGGTATTCCGGGCACCGAAATCGGCGTGGAAGTGGCCATGCAGTGGAACGACGGCTTCAACGAATCCGTGCTCTGCTTCACCAACAACATCCCGCAGCGCGACGGCGGCACCCACCTCACCGGCCTGCGCGCCGCCATGACGCGCGTGATCGGCAAATACATCGAGCAAAACGAACTGGCCAAAAAGGCCAAGGTCGAGGTCAGCGGCGACGACATGCGCGAAGGCCTGTGCTGCGTTCTCTCCGTGAAGGTGCCCGAGCCCAAGTTCAGCAGCCAGACCAAGGACAAGCTCGTCTCCAGCGAAGTGCGCGCACCGGTCGAAGACATCGTGGCCAAAGCGCTGACCGACTACCTGGAAGAACGCCCCAACGACGCCAAGATCATCTGCGGCAAGATCGTGGAGGCCGCCCGCGCCCGCGAAGCCGCGCGCAAAGCGCGTGAAATGACGCGGCGCAAAGGCGTGCTCGACGGCATGGGTCTGCCCGGCAAGCTGGCCGACTGCCAGGAAAAAGACCCGGCACTGTGCGAGATCTACATCGTCGAGGGCGACTCCGCCGGAGGCTCGGCCAAGCAAGGGCGTGACCGCAAGTTCCAGGCCATCCTGCCACTGCGCGGCAAGATCCTGAACGTGGAAAAAGCGCGCTACGAAAAGCTGCTCACCAGCAACGAAATCGTCACCCTCATCACCGCCCTGGGCACCGGCATCGGCAAGGCCGCGGTCGAATCAGGCAAGAGCGGGGCCGACGACTTCGATGTGGCCAAGCTGCGCTACCACCGCATCATCATCATGACCGACGCCGACGTGGACGGCGCACACATCCGCACCCTGCTGCTGACCTTCTTCTACCGCCAGATGCCCGAGCTGGTCGAGCGCGGCCACATCTACATCGCCCAGCCGCCGCTGTACAAGGTCAAGAACGGCAAGGAAGAGCTGTACCTGAAAGACGCCGCCGCGCTCGACGCCTACCTCCTGCGCGTAGCCCTGAAGGACGCCGCCGTGCACACCGGCGGCAGCGCCCCGCAGGTGCTGACCGGCGACACCCTGGCCGACCTCGCGCACAAGCACCAGATGGCCGAAAACGTCATCGCGCGCCTGTCGGCCTTCATGGACCAGGAAGCCCTGCGCGCCATTGCCGACGGCGTGAGCCTGAACCTCGACACCATGCAGGACGCCGAAGCCAGCGCCGTGGCCCTGCAGGCCAAGCTGCGCGAGATCAGCACCACCGGCATCCCTGCCGAAGTGGCCAGTGAATTCGACGCGCGCACCGACAAGCCCATCCTGCGCATCAGCCGCCGCCACCACGGCAACATCAAGAGCAGCATCATCACGCAGGACTTCGTACACGGCGCCGACTACGCCGCCCTGGCCGAGGCCGCCAACACCTTCCGCGGCCTGCTGGCCGAAGGTGCCAAGGCCGTGCGCGGCGAAGGCGAGAAGGCCAAGGAAGAAAAGGTGACCGACTTCCGCCAGGCCATGGCCTGGCTCATCAGCGAAGCCGAACGCACCACCTCCCGCCAGCGCTACAAGGGCCTGGGCGAAATGAACCCCGAGCAGTTGTGGGAAACCACCATGGACCCCACCGTGCGCCGCCTGCTGCGCGTGCAGATCGAAGACGCCATCGAAGCCGACCGCGTGTTCACCATGCTCATGGGAGACGAGGTGGAGCCGCGACGGGATTTCATTGAGACGAATGCGCTGCGGGCGGGGAACATCGATGTGTGAGGCTCATCTGTAGCCAGAGGCATACGGTGTTGCATCCCAGGTGATCGTAGGGTCGCTTGTCGAACCAATCCGACCTTTTGGCATACCAGCCCTTCATGGCCTGTAAAGGCGTTCTGGATTTCAACGCTGACGGTGGCAACTGGTGGTTGTGCAGCGCTGCACCCCGGCGTCATCGCCATGCCCGCTAAGGCCCTGCCCCGCATCAATGCTGCACGCTGCACCGGCTGCGGCTGGTGCGTGGCTGTGTGCGATCCGCACGTACTGTCGCTGCACAGCCAAGGCCCGCAGAGTTGGGGGCGCAAGCAGTCGGTGCTGCACGACGCAGAGGGTTGCACCGGCTGCGCGCTGTGTGCGCTGCGCTGCCCGTTCGACGCGATTGCCATGCAGCGCCAGCCGGCGGCCCCCATCCCACCCGCGCCAGAGGCCCGCTGAGCCGGCCCCACGCCGGGCTTGCCATACGGCGCGGCTGCGCTACACTGGCCGCCTCATGACGTGCCTCTGCTCTTTGTTGACGACCGCAGCGCGCGCTGGCCAAGCCAGCGGCGTGTGCCTGCGCGCAACGATGGCAGAGGCCCGAATGATTACCACCATGACCACCGCGGCGACCTAGCCTCGCGTTGGGTGGCCGCACTGGCGGCCACCTGGTGTTGTCTCTCCTCCTGAAGCAAACCCAGCCCCGGCCGCTGGGTTTTTTTGTTTTCGGGCCCTGCCCAAGGAGAAGACCGCATGTACCACGACCCCGACCTGCACCCCGCACCGACCTCACGGCCCAGCGCCACGCACAGCATGGGCATTTCGACGCTGCGCGTGGGCCTGATCGGCCTGGGCACGGTGGGACTGGGTACGCTGGAGTTGCTCGCCCGCCAGGCCGCGCTGGTGGAGCGGCGTGCGGGCCGGCCGGTGGCCGTCACCCAGGTGGCGGTGCGCAACGTGGCCCGGGCCCGCCACCGAGTGCCCGCGGGCGTGGCTGTGCATGCCGACCCGCTGGCGCTGGCCACCGATCCATCGGTGGATGTTCTGGTAGAAGTGGCCGGAGGCACCACGGGTGCACTGCAGTGGGTGCAAGCCGCCCTGGCCGCAGGCAAACCCGTGGTCACGGCCAACAAAGCGCTGCTGGCCGAACATGGCCCCGCCCTGGCCGCGCTGGCCCGCGCGCACGGCACGCCACTGCTGTGCGAGGCCGCCGTGGCGGGCGGCATCCCGGTGCTCAAGGCGCTGGCCGAAGGGCTCGCGGGCAACCGCATCCTGGCGATGCAAGGCATCGTCAACGGCACGAGCAACTACATCCTGAGCCGCATGCAGGACGGCGGACTCGACTTTGCCGCAGCGCTGGCCGAGGCCCAGGCCCTGGGCTATGCCGAGGCCGACCCGGCGCTCGATGTGGGCGGCGGCGATGCCGCACACAAGCTGGCCGTGCTCGCGTCGTTCGCCTGGGGGGTGCCGGTGCCGCTGGCGCACATCGCGGTGCAGGGCATTGCCCACCTACAGGCCGCCGATGCGGCCGCAGCCGCCCTGCTGGGCGGTCGCCTGCGCTTGGTGGCACGGGCCGAGGCGCTGCACACGCTGCAGGATGCACCGTCCGATACCCCACCCGGGGCGCTGCGCCTGTCGGTACAGCCCATGCTGGTGGCGCAGGCTGAGCCGCTGGCCGCGGTGCACGGTGTGCTCAATGCGGTGCAGATCACGGGCGACGCCTGCGGCCCTGTGCTGCTGACAGGCGCGGGCGCCGGTGCGGGCCCCACCGCCTCGGCCGTGGTGGCCGACCTGGTGGACCTGGCCCGGGGCCACACCGCCCGCGCGCAAGCCTGGGCCACATCTCAGCTGGGGCAACCCAGCGCCAGCGCCCCGCTGGCGGCCGAGCCACACCTGCTGCGCGTGCCGCTGGACCATGCCGACGAGCGCGCCGCGCGCAGCCTGCTGCCTGCCGTGCTGGCCGCGCTGGAGGCAGCCGGTGTGCCCTTGCTGCGCCTGCAACGGATGGCGCATGGCGACCGCCTGCACTGGCTGCTGCGCACCCGGGCTTGCAGCGCCCCCGCCGTGCAGGCCGCCGCGGCGCACATCGCCACGCTGCCCGGCGTGGCCGGGCCCTGCACCGCGCTGCCTGTGCTGGGCACGCTGGCCGATCCGGTCTGAGCAAGGGAGGAGCAAGCCCCGGTAGGCTCCGAGACCCTCCCGCAGAAGTGGCGCAAGCTTTGAGCAAAAACCAAGGCTTGTGCTTTTCCCTGCTCAATAGTGCGCTACTTATTTCATAGCAAATAGCTGCTCAACCCGCGCATGCCTGCATGGCCGCCGCCACCGCGCGGCTGTGCGGGTCGCCGCGCTGCTGCAGGCCCTGCACCACGCCGGCGCGGTCGGCGGCGCTGCGGTTCTGGCTGAGCTTGTCCACGCCCTCCCAGCGCGCCACCTGCAACCGCACGCCCACGATGCCGGACAGCAATGTGTCGATGTAGCCGGGCGGTGCGTCGTCCAACGTCCAGGGCGTGGGGCGGGCCGCCTCGTGCGTGTGCGTGAACTGCGCAAGCAACTGGCGCAGCACCGCACGGTCGTGCACAGCATGCAGCGTGCCGTGCGCATGCACGGCGCGGTAGTTCCAGGTCGGCACCACGCGTCCATGTTCGGCTTTGGAGGGGTAGTCCGACGGCGACACGTAGGCATCGGGCCCGTGGAACACCGCCACCACTGGCTGCGGCAGCGCATGCCACAGTGCATTGCCCCGGCCCACATGGCCCCAGAGCACGCTGCCGCCGGCCTCGTCCTCGCCGGCAGCGGTGGCATCGCCCGCATCGGGCGCAGACGCCTCGGGCCACCGCAGCGGCACATGGTTCACGCACAGCGTGCCGCCCTGCGCCAGCACCAGCGTGGCCAGCGGGTGGGCGCGCACCAGGGCCTGCAGCGTAGCGGGGTCGGCGTGATGGAACAGTGGGTTGGCAATGGGCACGTCAATCCTCCTGGCCGAGCGTGCCCAGCACAGGTTCGCAATGCAGCGCGCTGCGCACCGAGCGGGCCAGAAAACAGGCGGCATGGGCGCGGTGGTGCAGGGCCACATGCTCGGCGGGCGTGGGCGTGCGGGCCGGGTCGAACCACACGGTAGGCCGCAGGCAAACCTCGGTGATGGCGAGTTGTCCCTCGGCGTCGGGCGCGAGCAGGCCCTGGGCCTGATCGCGGTAGCGGTCCACGCGCCAGCCATCGCGGCAGGCCAGGTCCAGAAACCACAACATGTGGCAACTGGCCAGGGCCGCGACAAAGGCTTCTTCCGGGTCCACCGCCGCGGGGTCGGACAGGGGTACGGGCACAACCTGAGGCGACGACGAGGCTGGCACCAGCAGGCCACCGTCAAACTGCCAAGCGTGGCGGCGGTGGTAGCGGCGGTCCACAAAGGCATCCGGGCCGCGCTGCCAATCGACGGTGGCGGTGTGGTGGGCCATGGCAGGATCTCCTGAAAAGGGGCGGGCATGGGCCCGGGCGGTTTCTACAATGGCCCCTCAGTCTAAGCACTTCAGTACCGCGTCAAGGAGCCAATGTATGCCCGCCCGCAGGGCCAATGCCGCCCCCACCCAAGGCCCCGCACAGCGCACCCAGGGTGCGGCAGAACCGGCGCTGCGCCAGCGCGTGTACGCCGACCTGCGGGCCGCCATCGAGCGCGGCAGCCTGCCGCCGGGTGCGCGCCTGCCGCCATCGCGCGAACATGCGCGGGTGCTGGGCGTTTCGCGCAACACCGTGCTCTGGGCCGTGCAGCGCCTGCAGGCCGAGGGTTACCTCGAAGCCCGCGTGGGCGATGGCACGTATGTCCCGCTGGCGCTGGCTGGGCTGCGCAGCAGCGCCATGGCCTCGCCCCTGCCCGCGCGGGGCCTGTCGCAGCGCGGTGCGCGGCTGGCGGCCATGGCTGCGCAGTGGCAGCCACCGACGGTGGCGGCGCGGCCGTTTCGCATCGGCGCGCCCGAGGTAGCGCAGTTTCCGTGGGCCGTGTGGGACCGTATCGCGCGCCAGGCCTCGCGCGCGCAGCGTGTCGCACGGGCACAGTACCTGGACCCGGCGGGCGATGCGCAGCTGCGCTCGGCCATTGCGCAATGGCTGTGGGCGTCACGCGGCATCCGCTGCGATGCGCAGCAGGTGGTGGTGTGCGCAGGCTCGCAGCAGGCGATCGACCTGATCGCGCGCCTGCTGCTGGACCCGGGCGACACCGTGGTGGTGGAAGACCCAGGCTACCCGGGCGTGCGCCTGGCGCTGCAGGCCCACGGCGCGCAGGTGTGCCCGGTGCCGCTCGATGGCGAGGGCCTGTGCGTGGACACCGCGGCCCGCCAATACCCGCAGGCGCGCATGGCCGTGGTCACGCCCACGCACCAGTTTCCCACGGGCGCGGCCATGGGGCTGGCGCGGCGGCGGGCGCTGCTGGCCTGGGCGCAGGCACACGAGGCCTGGGTGGTGGAGGACGACTACGACGGCGAATTCCAGTGGGGCGCACAGCGCCTGCCCGCACTGTGCAGCCTGCCCGGGGCGCAGCGCGTGCTGCACGTGGGCACCTTCTCCAAGACGCTGCACCCTGGCTTGCGCCTGGGCTATGTGGTGGTGCCGGCTGCGCTGGCCGAAGGCTTTGCCATGGGCCGCGCGCTCAGCGACCGGCATGCGCCCGGCGACACACAGGCCGTGCTGGCACGCTTCATTGCCGACGGGCACCTGCTGCGCCACCTGCGACGCATGCGCGAGCTGTACGCCGAGCGACAGTGGGCGCTGCGCTGCGCGCTGGCCCGCGCCACCGGCGGCGTGGTGCATCTGGAGGGCAGCGAGCGCGGCATGCAACTGCTGCTCGAAGCCACGCCGGGCACCGACGACGCCGCGCTGTCGCGCCATGCCCAGGCCTGTGGGGTGATGCTGGCGCCGCTGTCGCGCTATGCCGTCGCGTCACCGCGCCGCGGCTGGTTGTTCGGCTTTGCGGGCTACGACGCTGCGCTGCTGGACGATGCCGCCCAGCGCATCGGCCCAGCGCTGGCGCGGGCATGGGCCTGCGCGCACCCGGGGCGGGCGGGGCGGGTGGGGCGGACGGGATAATCCGCACACCGTCCCGCCCCCAGCACCATGTCTGCCCTGCCTGCCGAGAGCGCCCTGCCGCGCGTGCTGTCGCTCATCCCGCCGATGACACAGCTCAACACGCCCTACCCGTCGACCGCCTACCTCACGGGGTTTCTGCGCTCGCGCGGGGTGGACGCCGCGCAGGAAGACCTGGCCCTGGCGCTGGTGCTGCGCCTGCTCACGCCCGATGCGCTGGACACGCTGGCCGATGAGGCGCGCGCCGTGCCCGAGGCCGAGCGCAGCGCGGTGGTGTGGCACTTCATCGAGCACGCGGCGCGTTACCGCGTCACCGTAGGTCCCGTGATCGCCTTCGTACAGGGTCGCGACGCCACGCTGGCGCACCGCATCGTGAGCCGTCAGTACCTGCCCGAAGGGCCGCGCTTTGCGTCGCTCGACGCATACGTGGACGACGACGGCGGCGATCCGCTGGGCTGGGCCTTTGGCGCGCTGGGCCTGCACGACCGGGCCAAGCACCTGGCCACGCTCTACCTCAACGACCTAGCGGACGTGCTGCGCGACGTGGTGGACCCGCGCTTCGAGTTTGTGCGCTACGCCGAATCCCTGGCGGGTAGCCAGGCGAGTTTTGACCCGCTGGCCCAGGCGCTGGCCGCGCCGCCCACGCGGGTGGACCGTACGCTCCAAGCGCTGGCGGTGGCCGCGGTCGAGCGCCATCGGCCTGCGGTGGTGCTGCTGTCGGTGCCGTTTCCGGGCTCGGTGTACGGGGCCTTCCGCATCGCGCAAGCGATCCGCCAGCATGCGCCCGGCGTGGTCACGGTGCTGGGTGGCGGCTTTGTGAACACCGAGCTGCGCGAACTGTCTGACCCGCGCGTGTTCGACTTCTTCGACTTTGTGACGCTGGACGCCGGCGAGCG
>JBKBUN010000095.1:0-13108 GCA_046289925.1 Burkholderiaceae bacterium
GCACGCCGATGTGTGCATCGGTCTGCGCGTGCACCCAGTCCACAATGCGCCGCCAAGCCTGGGTCTGCGCCTCATTCCACAGCCCCGGGCACTGCGGTGTGATGCGGGCGTCGGCGCTCGGGCAGGTCATCTCGGTCATCACCAGCGCGGCCCCGCCCTGGGCCCGCGCGCCCAAGTGCACGAGGTGGTAGTCGCCCACCACGCCGTCTTCGGCCGCGTACTGCGCCATGGGCGAGACAACGATGCGGTTCTTGAGCGTAAGCCCGCGCAGGCAGAACGGGGTGAACATGGGCGGCGGTGGAGCCGCCCCTTCCGCCACCGGCACGCCTGCACGGCGTGCAAACCAGCGCTCGTAACCTTCGAGCCAGACGCGGTCACGCAGGCGCAGGTTTTCGTGGCTGATGCGCTGGCTGCGCGTGAGCATCGAATACATGAACTGCTCAGGCTCGAAGGCATCGCAGTAGCGCTGGCCACAAACCTCGAACCATTCCATAGCGTTCCAGGCCGCGTTCTGGATGCGCAAGGTCTCGACGCGACGCTCTTCCTGGTAGGCGGCCAGCACGTCGGGTAAACGGTCGGGCGCATCGCCCAAGCGCTGGAACTGCCGCGTGAGCGCCATCGCATCCTCAATCGCGAGCTTGGTGCCCGATCCGATCGCAAAGTGGGCGGTGTGCACCGCGTCCCCCATGAGCACCACATAGGCACCGTGGCGGTTGCGCAGCCACCATTGTTCGCAGGTCACGCGCTGAAAGTTCAGCCAGGCCGAGCCGCGCAGATGGCGCGCGTTGGTCATGAGTGCAGCGCCCTGTAGGTTGTCGGCAAACACCCGTTCGCAAAATGCGATAGAGGCCTGCTGATCGGCCTGGTCAAGCCCGTGGGCCCGCCATACAGCCTCAGGGCATTCGACGATGAAAGTGGTCGTGTTCTCGTCGAACTTGTAGATATGAGCCTGGAACCAGCCGTGCTCGGTGCGCTGGAAATCAAAGGTGAACGCGTCGTAGAGCTTGTGGGTGCCCAGCCAGATGTAGCGGTTGGGCCGGGTCACGATGTCGGGGCGAAACACCTCGGCATGCTGGCTGCGCACGCGCGAGTGGATGCCGTCGCAGGCAATCACGAGTTCAGCGTCGGGGTAGTCGTCATCCGAACCCACCTCGGTCTCGAACACCAGGCGCACGCCCAGGCGCTCGCAGCGCGCCTGGAGGATGTTGAGCAGCTTCTTGCGCCCGATACCTACAAAGCCGTGCCCGCCCGAGCACAGCGTGCGGCCCTTGAAGCGCAGTTCGATATCGTCCCAGTGGTTGAAGGCCTGCTGCACCGCGTTGGCCGTCTCCCAGTCCCAGGTGCGCATGTGGTCCATGGTGGCGTCGGAAAACACCACACCCCAACCGAAGGTGTCGTAGGGTTTGTTGCGCTCGACCACGGTGATATCGTGCGCCGGGTTGTGCTGCTTCATCAGCAGCGCAAAGTACAGCCCCGCTGGCCCGCCACCGATGCACACGATCTTCATGGACTGCCCTCCTGGCACCCGCTCAACGCAGCAGGCCTGGGTATTCAATTTAAGTCCATATAGTTGAAGTGTCAATTAAATTTAGAAACCGCAGTGGACCGCTTGTTCGCACTGAAAAGTTCTGATGACCGTTGAAGTGGGGCCTTGCGGGCACACTCAGCTTCTGGACAAGAGCGCTATGGCGCCGAAAGCGAACATGAGCCCCAGCGAGGACCGTTTTCGCCGTGTTTGCAGCCCCATAGCGGGGCCATAGCGGGGCTACGGAACCCAAAGACGGTGAACAATGGACCGCTGCGGCCCATTTGGCCATGGGCATGCAGCCGACGATGCCCAAGTCCGACAGGCTCCTAGGTTCAATGCAGACGCCTGCAGCCTCCAGACAAACCCGCATCGCGCTGGCGGCTCTCCAGCGAGATTGCTATTACTTCAATAGCAAACTTATAAGTATGGATAAGCACAAGCCATAAAAAACCCGCAAGCCTTTCGGTCTGCGGGTGGCATGTGGGCAGCGCGCACAAGGCGCGCAGTGGCATCACATGTTGTCGATCATCACCTGGCCAAAGCCCGAGCAGCTGACCTGGGTCGCGCCTTCCATCAGGCGCGCGAAGTCGTAGGTCACCTTCTTGCTCTGGATGGACTTCTCCATCGAACTGATGATCAAGTCGGCGGCTTCGGTCCAGCCCATGTGGCGCAGCATCATCTCGGCCGACAGGATTTCGGAGCCGGGGTTCACGTAGTCCTTGCCAGCGTACTTGGGGGCAGTACCGTGCGTGGCCTCAAACATGGCCACCGAGTCTGACAGGTTGGCGCCGGGGGCGATGCCGATACCGCCTACCTGGGCTGCCAGCGCGTCGGACACATAGTCGCCGTTCAGGTTCAGCGTCGCAATCACGCTGTACTCGGCCGGGCGCAGCAGGATCTGCTGCAGGAAGGCGTCTGCAATGCTGTCCTTGATGGTGATTTCCTTGCCGGTCTTCGGGTTCTTGAACTTCATCCACGGACCACCGTCGATCAGTTCAGCACCGAACTCCTTGGCGGCCAGGGCGTAGCCCCAGTCACGGAAGCCGCCTTCGGTGAACTTCATGATGTTGCCCTTGTGCACCAGGGTCACGCTGGGCTTGTCGTTGTCGATCGCGTACTGGATGGCCTTGCGCACCAGGCGCTCGGTGCCTTGGCGCGACACGGGCTTGACGCCGATACCCGAGGTCTCGGGGAAACGGATCTTCTTGACGCCGAACTCTTCCTGCAGGATCTTGATGAGCTTCTTGGCCTTCTCGGATTCGGCTTCGAATTCGATGCCGGCGTAGATGTCTTCCGAGTTCTCACGGAAGATCACCATGTTGGTCTTTTCGGGCTCCTTGACCGGCGAAGGCACGCCTTTGAAGTACTGGATGGGACGCAGGCAGACGTACAGGTCGAGCTCCTGGCGCAGAGCCACGTTCAGCGAACGGATGCCGCCGCCCACGGGGGTGGTCAGCGGGCCCTTGATCGACACCACGTATTCGCGCACGGCGTGCAGCGTTTCGTCGGGCAGCCACACATCCGGGCCATACACCTTGGTCGACTTCTCGCCGGCGTACACCTCCATCCAGTGGATCTTGCGCTTGCCGCCGTAGGCCTTGGCCACGGCAGCGTCCACCACCTTGAGCATCACCGGCGTGATGTCAAAACCCGTACCGTCCCCTTCGATATAGGGAATGATGGGCTGGTCAGGCACGTTCAAGGACATGTCGGCATTGACGGTGATCTTCTGGCCTTCGGCGGGCACCTTGATGTGCTGGTAGGTGGTCATGGAACGGGGTCTCCGATGGAAAACCAGGGTTGGAGGCCCTGGCGGGTTAGGCAAAACACTCTAAACAAACCTGTCGATTCTACTGACAAAAGTCGGCGCGCCTTTTACGCCACAGGCGCCGTTGGCACACTGTCAGAAAGCGTTAACATGCCCCCGCAACCTTCGGGGTTGTATGTTTCACCGTCGAGGAATCAGCACTTATGAAAGCACTACTCGCTGCACTGATGGCCGGTCTGTTCGCCGTGGGCGCCAGCGCTCAAGTTACGACACCGCACCGAGCCCACGCACCCAAGGTCGTCAAGGCCAAGTCTTCGCACAGCCTGGGCGCCAAGGCCGTGTCCTCCCACAAGGTCTCGGCCCAAGCCGGCAAAAAGACCACCAAGTCCAAAAAGAGCAAAAAGCGCACGGCCCGCAAGGCCTGAGCACCGCTGGCCTCCACAAGCCCGCCCAACGCGGGCTTTTCTTTTTTTACGCTCCCTACAACCGCCCGCCCCGCGCCGCTCGCTGCTACGCCGCGCGCTAGAAGCCTGTCGGCCCCGGGGCGTCGAAAGCGAATATGAGCCCCAGCGAGGCCCGTTTTCGCCGTGTTTGCAGCCCCATAGCGGGGCTATGGGGCCCAAAGACGGTGAACAATGGACCGCTGAGGCCCATTTGCAGCCGACGATTCCCAAGTCCGACAGACTCCTAGACCTGCACAATGGCGGCTCTGACATCGCCTCGCCTTTGTTCCATGCACAGCGCACCGACCGTGACCGCCCCCTCGCCCGCTCCGCACCGCCCCTTGCGCAACCGCCCCGCTGCCCTGTGGCGGCAGTTCGTTTGTGCGGCCGTGGCAACTCTGGCCGTGAATGCAGCCAAGGCCCAGGAGGGGCCGCAACTGCACCTGCCGCGCGTGGAACTCACCGCCGGCATGCACCGCATTGAGGCGCAACTGGCCCAGACGCGCGAGCAGCGCCAGATCGGGCTGATGCACCGCAAGGAGATGCCGCAGCACGAAGGCATGCTGTTCGTGTTCGAGCAGCCGGCAGTGCAATGCTTTTGGATGAAGAACACGCTGCTGCCGTTGACGGCGGCCTTTGTGCAGGACGACGGCACCATCGTGAACCTGGCCGATATGAAGCCGCAGACGCTGGACTCGCACTGCTCGGCCAAGCCCGTGCGCTATGTACTCGAAATGAACCAGGGTTGGTTTGAGCGCAAAGGCATCCGCGCGGGCGCGCGGCTGGCGGGTGGGCCTTTCGGCCGCCGCTGAGGCGGATGCGCCCATGAAAAAGGCCCCTTCCGGGGCCTTTTGTCCGGATGGCGCTGGCCGCCATCCTGCTTCGCACGGGCGAGCGGTCAGGCGAAGTTGGCCTCTGCGAACTTCCAGTTCACCAACTTGTCGAGGAAGGTCTCGACGAACTTGGGGCGTTGGTTGCGGTAGTCGATGTAGTAGGCATGCTCCCACACGTCCACCGTGAGCAGGGCTTTGTCGGCCGTGGTCAAAGGCGTGCCGGCAGCGCCGGTGTTGACGATGTCCACCGAGCCGTCGGCCTTCTTGACCAGCCAGGTCCAGCCCGAGCCGAAGTTGCCCACTGCGCTCTTCACAAATGCTTCGCGGAAGGCGGCATAGCTGCCCCACTTGGCGTTGATGGCCGCGGCCAGCGCGCCCGTGGGCTCACCACCACCGTTGGGGGTCATGCAGTTCCAGAAAAAGGTGTGGTTCCAGATCTGGGCTGCGTTGTTGTAGATACCACCGCTGCTGTTCTTGATGATCTCTTCGAGCGTCATCGACTCGAACTCGGTGCCCTTTTGCAGGTTGTTGAGGTTCACCACGTAAGCGTTGTGATGCTTGCCGTGGTGGTACTCCAGCGTCTCCTGGCTGTAATGGGGGGCCAGCGCGTCAATCGCATAGGGGAGCGGGGGCAGGGTGTGTTCCATGGTTTCCTCGTGGTGTAAAACAAAGGGGACTTGCGGCGGGTCTGCGTGTGGTCTGCAGGGCGGTCCGCAGCGGCCCGGCACGCCGGCATTGTAGGAACAACCCGCATAACCTGCAGACCAATGCGGTCGGTGGCGGCGGCATGTCGCACTGCACCGCCCCGGGCTACAGCAGCCGCGGGTGTGCCACCGTAAGGTCGAGCGCGCCGTCGACCAATTGGGCCCGAAGCCCCTGCCCTACGCGCACGCCTGCGGCCTGCGTCACCGGTCGTCCCTCGGCATCCGACAACAGGGCGTAGCCGCGCTCCAGCACGCGCTGCGGGCTTAGCATCTCCAGCCGCACCCCGTGCTTGGCCAGCCGCTGTTCGTCGCGCTGCAGCCGCTCTCGCAGCGCCCGGGCCAGCTCGCGCGAAGCGCCCTGTACGCGCAATTGCTGTCGCTCGATCTGCAGGCGCGCCTGGTGCTGCAGCCGGTCGCCCCAGCGCTGCAGCGTGCGCAACTCCTCTGCCAGGCGGGCCGACGGACGCCCCAGGCGGGCAGCCAGCCAGTCCACCTGCTGCGCTCCGGCGTCCAGTCGGCGCAGCGCCGCCTGCTGCAGACGCTCTTCAAGCAGTTGCAGCGCGCCCAGCCATACATCGCGCGGAGCCGACACCAATTCGGCCGCCGCGGTGGGCGTGGGGGCCCGTACGTCGGCACAGAAGTCGGCAATCGTGAAATCGGTCTCGTGCCCCACGCCGCTGACCAACGGCACCGGGCTTTGCACCACGGCACGCGCCACCGCTTCGTCGTTGAAGGCCCAGAGGTCTTCGATGGACCCTCCACCGCGCACAAGCAGGATCACATCCACCGCCGGGTTCATAGAAAAATCGGCCGCTTGTGCTTGTCCCGCCTCAATACGTTGATACAACTTTGATAGCGCAGCCACAATGGACGCCGGTGCCGCCGCCCCCTGCACCAGGGCGGGCACAAGCGTCACAGGAATGTGCGGCACCCGTCGGCGTAGCGCGGTCACCACATCGTGCAAGGCCGCCGCGCCGGGCGATGTGACCAAACCGATGCCCCGCGGCCTGAGCGGCAGCGGCCGCTTGCGGGCAGCGTCGAACAGACCTTCGGCCTCCAGCTTCGCCTTCAGGCGCAAGAACTGTTCAAACAAGGCGCCCTGCCCGGCCCGGCGCATGCCTTCGACGATGAACTGCAGGTCGCCGCGCGCCTCGTACACGCCCAGGCGGCCGCGCAGCTCCACCAACTCTCCGTCGCGCGGGTTGAAATCGAGCAGCGAGGCCGCACGGCGAAACATGGCGCACCGCAACTGGCCCTGGCTGTCTTTGATGGAAAAGTAGCAATGCCCGCTGGCCGCACGCGAAAAGCCGGAGATCTCGCCTTGCACCGCTACGGGATTGAAGCGCGACTCCAACGCATCGGCAATGGCCCGGCACAGCGCGCCCACCGTCCACACACGGGGCGCAGGCGCGTCCACCTCCAGTCCGGGCGCGCTCATTGGGGGCTCCTGGCGCCGGGTATAGCGCCTTGGGCGCGCTGCGTGCGTGCGCCAGTACTCCACAGCGAGGCGGCAGCGGGGCTGCCTACCGCATGCGGCGTGCCCCCCTCCGCCAAAGCGCAATCCATCGTGCAAGTCATTGATTTATATGGGTTTTTGGGTGCGCAAATTTTGATCATTTTGTTGCCGCCGTGCATTGGCGCGGGCTGCAGCGCGACAGCCCCGGGTTTCCCACAAAGTTATCCACAGGATCTGTGGGCCGCTGCCCAGGCATGCAACGGGGTGTTGCAAGCCCCACGCAGACGCGTGGGCGGCCCGTGCGGGCTGGGCCATAATCCCGCCTGCCCAAGACACTTCTGAGCGGAGAGAACCCTTGCTGTCCATCATACAAGCCGCCGGCTGGCCCATCTGGCCCCTGATCGCGTGCTCCATCGTTGCACTGGCGTTGATCGTGGAACGCTTCATCTCCCTCAAAACTGCCCGTGTGGCCCCCCCCCGCCTGCTGGATGAAGCCATGACCGTTTCGGCCAAGTCCCTGCCCTCCCCCGATGTGGTGAACCAACTGGCCCAAAATTCAGCGCTTGGCGAGGTGCTGGCCAGTGGCCTGCGCACGCTGCTGGTGAACCCGCAGGCCAGCGAAGCCGACCTGCGCGCGGCCATGGAGGGCACAGGCCGCGCGGTAGCCCAGCGGCTCGAGCGTTACCTGAACGCGCTGGCCACCATCGCCTCGGCCGCCCCGATGCTGGGCTTGCTGGGCACCGTGATCGGCATGATCGAGATTTTTGGCGCCCAGGTGAACACCGGGGGGCTCAACCAGGCCATCAGCGGCAACCCCAGCCAACTCGCCCACGGCATTTCGATCGCGCTCTACAACACCGCCTTCGGGCTGATCGTGGCGATCCCAGCTCTGATCTTCTGGCGCTACTTCCGCAGTCGCGTGGACGCCTACCTGCTCACGCTTGAGCTGGCCTCCGAGCGCTTTGTGCGCCACATCTTGCGCCTGCGCCGCTGAGGCGCGCCCGCACCGCCCAATCGAGCTGCCATGAACTTTCGCCCCCGCACCCAGGAAGAGCCCGAGATCAATCTGATCCCGTTCATCGACGTGCTGCTGGTCATCCTGATTTTTCTGGTGCTGACCACCACGTACAGCAAGTTCACAGAAATGCAGCTCACGCTGCCCGTGGCCGACGCAGCCGCCCAACGCGACTATCCCAAGGAAATCGTGGTCACGGTGGCCTCTGACGGGCGTTACGCTGTCAACAAACAGCCACTCGAAGGCCGGTCTGTGGACCTCGTGGCCGCAGCCCTGGCACGCGTGGCCGCCGGACAAAAAGACAGCGTGCTGATCATCAGCGCAGACGCCATGGCCTCGCACCAGTCGGTGATCACCGTGATGGAGGCCGCCCGCCGCAGTGGCCTGGCCCAGATCACCTTTGCCACACAGTCTTCTGCCACGGGCCGCGCCGAGGTGCGCTGACCTTCGGGCAGCCAGTGCCCCCCCGTGAACGACAGCGACCGCGCAGCGCAACGCCATGCCTGGTGGCGTCGCCAGTGGCGCACGCGCACGGCGTGGGCGTGGCTGTTGCGTCCGGTGGCAGGCCTGTACGGAGCGCTTGTGCGCCTGCGGCGTCTGGCCCATGCGCGGCAATGGCAACGCACCGAGTCCGCAGGCTGCCCGGTGATCGTGGTGGGCAACGTCACGGTGGGCGGGGCTGGCAAAACCCCCGTGACCATGGCGCTCGTACAGCACCTGCGCACCCGCGGCTGGCATCCGGGCATCATCGGGCGGGGGTATGGCCGCACCACGCGCGGCCCAAGGTCTGTAAGGCCCGACAGCACGCCCGATGAAGTGGGCGACGAGCCGCTGCTGCTGCACCAGCGCACCGGCGCGCCCTGCGCGGTGGCCGAGCGGCGCATCGATGCTGCACGGATGCTGCTGGCGCAGCCGAACGCGCCTGATCTGCTGGTCTGCGACGACGGCCTACAGCACCTGTCGCTGGCGCGCGACTTGGAAATCTGCGTCTTCAACGACGAAGGCGTGGGCAATGGTTGGCTGCTGCCGTCAGGCCCATTACGAGAGCCCTGGCCCCGCCGCGTGGACGCCGTGTTGTACGCGGGCATACAGCCGCCGATGCCGGCGGGCGTTCCGGCCTTTGCCGTGCACCGGCAGTTGTCGGCCCAAGGGGTCAACGCCGCGGGCGAGCGAGTTCCCATCAAGCGCCTTCGGGAACAGGCCGTCCATGCTGTAGCGGCGATCGCGCGCCCCGAGGATTTTTTCGGCATGCTGCGCGCACAGGGGCTGACCTTGGCCTCTACAGAGGCCCGCCCAGACCATGCGCCCTACGCCGACTGGCAGCCGCCAATGCAGGACACCTGGATCGTCTGCACGGAAAAAGACGCCGCCAAAATCTGGAAGTACCGCCCGGACGCAGTGGCCATTGCGCTGGAAGTGGCCATCGAACCCACTTTCTGGAGCTGGCTGGATGCTCGCTGCAGCGCATGGCCGCATGCCAGCCGACTGCAGCGCCCGATATGATGCGTAGCCTTTGTCTCCCACCGCCGCCATGGACCCGAAACTGCTTGAACTGCTCGTCTGCCCGGTCACCAAGGGCCCGCTGGTATTGGACCGCGAACACCAGGAATTGATCTCCCGCAGTGCCCGTCTGGCCTATCCGGTGCGCGACGGCATTCCTGTGCTGCTCGAAAACGAGGCCCGTCCCCTGACAGACGAGGAACTCGAACAGTGAGCGGCTTTCATGTCCTGATCCCTGCACGCATGGCCTCCAGCAGGTTGCCCGGCAAGCCGCTGGCCGACATCGCAGGACTGCCCATGGTGGTGCGCGTGGCCCGTCAGGCGCAGCGCAGCGGTGCAAGTGCGGTCACGGTCGCCGCAGACGACGAGCGCATTCTGCAGGCCTGTGCAGCGCACGGTGTGCACGCCATCGCCACCGCAGCCGACCACCCCAACGGCAGCGATCGGCTCGCCGAAGCCTGCACGCTGCTAGGCCTTCCAGACGATGCCATCGTGGTCAACGTGCAGGGTGATGAGCCCTTGATCGATCCCGCACTGATCCGGGCCGTGGCATCGCTGCTGGAACAAGACCCGGTAGCGGTCATGGGCACGGCGGCCCATCCCATCCACCGGCTGGACGACTACTACAGCGCCCATGTCGTCAAGGTTGTGCTGAACGCGCGCGGGCACGCCCAATACTTCAGCCGCGCGGCGATTCCGCATGTGCGCGACGCCGAGCCCCAGGCCGACACATCGGACGGCAGCCACCGCCCACCGTGCCCGCCCGATGCCCCCGCCCTGCGACACATTGGCCTGTACAGCTACCGGGCCGGCTTTCTGCGCCGCTATCCGACACTCCCGCAGGCACCCACCGAGCGGCTCGAATCACTGGAACAATTGCGTGTGCTCTGGCATGGCTATGCGATTGCCGTGCACACGACCCTGCAGGCTCCTGGCGCAGGAGTGGACACGCCGCAAGACCTGGAACGCGTGCGCGCCCTTCTGGCCTGAGCACCGCTGCAGATGTCGCCCGCGCGTAAGCGACCGCACGAGGATCGCATGCTATCCTCGCCGCCGACCGCACAAGAGACATACAAAAGACATAAGAGCAAGCTACCCGGGCGCATGCGCGCGCAGGAGCCGCTTCGCCAGCCGATTTCTAACCTTCGAGGACATCCATGAGACTCATCCTGCTTGGCGCCCCGGGCGCAGGAAAGGGCACGCAAGCCACGTTCATCTGCCAGAAATACGGCATCCCTCAGATCTCGACCGGTGACATGTTGCGTGCAGCGGTGAAGGCCGGTACGCCGCTGGGCTTGCAGGCCAAGGCCGTCATGGACTCGGGTGCGCTCGTGAGCGACGACATCATCATCGGCCTGGTCAAAGAGCGCATTGCCCAGCCCGATTGCGCCCAAGGCTTCTTGTTTGACGGCTTCCCCCGCACCATCCCTCAGGCCGATGCCATGAAGGCGGCAGGAGTCAAGCTCGACTATGTGCTGGAAATCGACGTTCCCTTTGATGCCATCATCGAACGCATGAGCGGCCGCCGCTCACATCCAGCCAGCGGCCGCACCTACCACGTGAAGTTCAACCCCCCCAAGGTGGAGGGCAAGGACGACGTGACCGGTGAAGACCTGGTGCAGCGCGAAGACGACAAGGAAGAGACTGTGAAAAAACGGCTGCAGGTCTACAGCGACCAGACACGGCCGCTAGTGGACTACTACCGCTCTTGGGCGGAGAGCGAACCGGCGTCTGCACCGCGCTACCGCGTCATCAGCGGCACCGGCAGCGTGGAAGAAATCACGCAACGCGCACTTGCCGCGCTCGCATCCTGAGCACCGGCATCGCCTGATCCACAGCGGCACCTGCGGGTGCCGTTTTCATTGGAACTTGGACAGCAACAGCGCCACCGCCGACGGCACAAAGGTTCGACGCAGCACACTGGCCGGACCAAAGCCCAATGGCCCGGCCGCCCACGAAGAGAAATTCGGCGCGCAACGGAGCTGCCTGATTCACACGCGGCTCCGCCCCGAAGCCAAGCCTGGGGGAGCGCCCTCCCGTTGATAGACTTTCATCCGGTTTAACCTAGGAGCCTGTCGGACTTGGGAATCGTCGGCTGCAAATGGGCCTCAGCGGTCCATTTTTCACCGTCTTTTGGCCCCATAGCCCCGCTATGGGGCTGCAAACACGGCGAAAACTGTCCTCGCTGGGGCGCATTTTCGCTTTCGACGCCCCAAGTCCGACAGACTCCTAGAAACCGCAGTTGGATGCGCCCGCCAGTGCCATGATCGGCGCGCCAGGCAAGGCAAGACGACGCGGCGCACTCCTGCGCGCAAGGAGGCACAACGCCGCCTGGCGCGGCTAGCATGGTGCTGGCGGGCGCATAGCGCTTTCAGCCAGAAGCTGAGTGTGCCCACAAGGCGCAACTTCAACGGACATATGAACTTTTCAGCGTGAACAAGCGGTCAACTGCGGTTTCTAGGCTTAATCCACTTGAGGCGCTTCCAGTTGGCAAGCGTGGACGTCATGACCACTGAACCGTGGGTTTCCGTCGAGCAGGTCGCCCAGCACCTGGGCGTGGCCAAGGACACCGTGTACCGCTGGCGCGAACACCGCGGGCTGCCCGCGCACCGCGTTGGGCGGCTGTGGAAGTTCAAGCTGTCTGAGGTGGACGACTGGGTACGCGCCAATGGCGCGGACGAATCCATCTCGAACGACAAACAAAAAGAGTAAGGGCCTTCACCACCATGGAAACAACCGACCTGATTCAGCGAACCATCAATGACGGCCACCTTCAGCTCATCGCCAGCGGCAAAACCGAGAAGGTTCGCTACGTTGCGGTGAATCACGCCGAAAAATGGTCTGATCCGGAGGAGAAAGTTCGCGCGGCCTATTACGCCGAACTGATCTACCGCTATGGTTACGACCCGGAATGCATCGGTGTTGAGATCACCGTACCGGATCGCGTGCCCCATGACCGGGCAGACATTGTGGTGTTCCGCGACAAAGCACGCACCAAGCCCTATGCAGTGATCGAGTGCAAGCGCGATGCCGTCACCGACAACGAATTCAAGCAGGCCATCGAGCAGGCTTTCGGCAACGGCCACGCTCACAAGTTCCGCGCGGAGTATGTAGGGGTTGTCGCGGGTCAAACCAGAGCGTTCTTTGATTGCTCTGATCGCTACGGCGTGCTGGAACGCGACGAAAACATCATCGCCGACCTGCCCGAGCAATACGGCAAGCCAGAAGAGTTCAAGTACTACTACAAAGCACCGAAAAAACCCGACATCGGTGCGGTCAGCCGCGACGACCTGATCAAAACCATCCGCAAATGCCACCAGACCCTGTGGGGTGGCGGGCGCCTGTCGCCGCCGATGGCCTTCGGCGAACTGACCAAGCTCATCTTTCTGAAAACGCGCGACGAGAAAGCCCCGCGCAAAAAAGGCAAACCCTACGCTTTCCAGATCAAAACGAACGAAAGCAACAAACGCCTGGCGGCCCGCATCAAGGCGCTTTACGACATTGAGCGGCAAAAAGAACCGGATGTTTTCAACGAGCTGTCGACCTTCATCCCGCTGAAGATCAGGAAGCGTGGCAGCAGCAAGGTGGTGGTACGGCCCGATGGCCAAGTCGATGCGCCGGGCAAGGTCGCCACCCAGATCGACCAGCCCTTGCTTGTGGCGCTGACACGGGCCTTCTACTGGCAGCAGTTGCTGGACGACGGCACGGTCGGCAGCGGCAGCGACATCGCCCAACGCGAAGGCCTGCACCACTCCACAGTGAACGAACTGCTGCGCCTGACCCTGCTCGAACCTGCCATCATCCAGGCCATCCTGGCCGGGCAGCAACCAAGGTGCATGAGCCTGCTGTGGTTCCAGCGGA
>JBKBUN010000096.1:0-13022 GCA_046289925.1 Burkholderiaceae bacterium
CTGCAAACACGGCGAAAACTGTCCTCGCTGGGGCTCATTTTCGCTTTCGACGCCCCAAGTCCGACAGGCTCCTAGGATCAGTTGGACGAGAGGGCCAGATCCCCGGTGTTGCGTCGCAGGCAGAACTTGCCGCTTTGCTTGCCGCTGTACATGGCGGCGTCGGCCAGCTTGAGCAGACCGCCGGGGTCGGTGCTGTCGAGCGGGGCGATGGCATAACCGATGGTCAGGCCCACCTGCACCTGGATAGACCCGAGCGCAAACGGTGCATGGAAGGCGTCCAGCAGTTTGTAGCCCAGGTCCTGTGCCTGCTGCTCACCCTGCAGATTCGTGGCCATGATCACGAACTCGTCGCCGCCCATGCGTGCAATCAGGTCGGATTGGCGTACATGGCCCTGCAGACGCCGGGTCACTGCCACCAGCAGTTCATCGCCCACATCGTGTCCATGGCGATCGTTGACGGGCTTGAAGCCGTCGAGGTCCATCACGTACACCGCCACCATGCGCTCGTGCGTGCTGCGTGAGAGTGCGCTGGACAGCGCCATCTGCAGCCCGCGGCGATTGGGCAGCCCAGTCAGTGGATCGGTGTGCGCGAGCGAGTGCATGGCGTCCCGTTCGCGGCTTGCCACCAGGGCGGCTTTGTGCACCGCCTGTGTGCGCAAGCCCAGCACACGCAGGAACAGCAGCATGTCGAGGGTCGCACCGAACTGGAAGGAATGCATGGTCCAGAAGTTGACCGGCATCCATCCGTTGATCACGCCAATGACCACGGCCGTGGCGACGAAATACACCACCCAAGCGGTCAGCAGGGTGGAGCCAATGGCATCGCCTGCCCGGGTGCGCCGCAGAGCTCCGGGGATGCCCATGAGCGCAGGCACCAGGCCCAGGATGCTCACCACCCCCGCAATCACGCGCGTACTCAGGATTTCCAGGGCATACAGCAGCGCCAGTGTGCAGCACAGCACCGCACCGCCGCGCATCCAACGCAGAAAGCGGCTGCGCGGAAGATGGCCCGCCAGCGTCTGGCTGATGAACAGAAACGAACCTGTGGTGGCCATGAGGGCCGAAAGTCCGGCCGCGTGTTCGGTGAACCACAGGCTGTTGGTCCACAGGTACTGGCGTCCTATCCCGAAGAAGTGCAAGGAGAACAGCAGGCTCCCAGCGGTCAGCAGGGCGTACTGACCAAACAGCACTTCGCGTGTGCTGGCCCATTGTGCAAGGCTGTAGAAGATCAGACAGAGTGCCAGGCCCGTGAGCACGCCTTGCAACATCTGCTCGTCTACCGCGTGCGCGAAAAGTGCTGAAGGGGTGTGCAGCGTGATGGGCAGGATCATGGCTGCCTGGGTCTCCACCCGCAGAATCAGGTCGTAGCGTTCTCCAGGCACCAGTTCGAAGATCACGGTATGGCTGCGGGTGCGCAGCGGACGCTCGTCGAACGCAATGGCGCTGCCCAACACCACATGGCGAAGCAGCGCGCCGTCGCGAACCAGATGGACGTCGATGCGGTTCAGGTCCGAATGGTCGATGTTCAGTGCCCACTGCCCTTGCGAAGCGAAGTCCACCACCATGGGGATGCGCAGCCAAACGGCATCGCGGCGCACCCCAAGAGCACCACCCCGGTGCGGAGGCTCTTGCCAGCGCTCGGGTGCGTTG
Source organism: Burkholderiaceae bacterium (assembly GCA_046289925.1). Taxonomy (GTDB): domain Bacteria; phylum Pseudomonadota; class Gammaproteobacteria; order Burkholderiales; family Burkholderiaceae_C; genus Acidovorax_G. The sequence continues at coordinate 1,651 of JBKBUN010000096.1, forward strand.
AGCACATCCTGAATGCCAAGCGTGCGCGTCGCATCGGTTTGCATGGACAGCACCGGCCACGCTTTCAGGGTGCCTTGTGCATCGTGCAGGTGCAGCGCCGCGGGCTCAGCGGCCTGTGCGGCTGACATCCCTGCCAGGATGCACGCCAGCAGCACACACAGGCCGACCCACGCACTCAGGGTGCGACGTGCGAGGAGGCTCAAAACCAGCTGCATGGCGGAAAGGGCGGGGTGGCCAAGGGTGTGGGGCGGCGCGGTGCGCGCAAGGTGGGGCCTATGCGCACTGCGACATGCGCTCGTGCATGCGACAGCGTCGCACGAGAGTGCGTGCGGTGCTGACACCAGGGATGGGCATGCCGAACCGTCGCGGCACCTGCGCGTCAAACATTGGTAACCGATATTAGCGGAGTCGTGTGACGACAGGAGGCATGATCCGCCGCACACGGGTTCGGGATTGCCCGATGGCGCATGCGCTTGGCCTGCACTAAGCCTGCTCACACAGTTTTCCATCTGGCAAAAACAGTGTGAGCAGGCCCTATTCCACCGCTGGCACGCTGCCCTGCCGTGGCGCGGGATCGGGATCAGTGTGACGGCGTACGCAAAAACGTCCGTCCTGTTTGCCTCGGTACATGGCCGCGTCGGCCTGCTTGACCAGTTCGTGGGCGTTTTGCGCGTCCTGCGGGGCCAAGGCGTAGCCCACGGTCACTCCAAGCTGTAAGGAAAGAGGGCCGATCAGGAACGGGGCCTCTATGGCTGCAAGCAGTTGCTCGCCCAACTGCTGGGCGTCCTGCGCGCTGTGCACGCTGCGGGCCAGCACGAGAAATTCGTCGCCGCCCACCCGTGCGATCAGGTCGGGGTAGCGAATACGCTCGCTCAAACGTTTGGCCACGGCCTCCAGCAGTTCGTCGCCTACATCGTGACCATGCTGGTCGTTGACGGGCTTGAAGCCATCCAGGTCCAGTACGTACACCGCAACAGGGCATTCTGGTGTGGCCGTCAGCATGGCAGCGCTGAGCAGGCTCTGCAGGCCACGTCGGTTCGGCAGGCCAGTCAGAGGGTCTGTGTGGGCCAGAACCCGCATCTCATCGCGCTCCTGAGCGGCCAGCCGCGCTTCGTCTCGCACGGCCTTGGCGCGCAGGCCGAGCACACGCAGAAACAGCAGCATGTCGATGGTGGCACCGAATTGAAAGGCGTGGAGGCTCCAGAACTGGGCCGGCACCCACCCTTGGGCCAGGGCCACCATGACCCCTGCACCCGCCCCATAAGCGGTCCAGGCCCAGAGCAACGGTGTGCCGATGGGATCGCCCTCGCGCATGCGCCGCCAGGCCCGCGGCAGGCTCAGCACGGAGGGCAGCATGCCTGTCAGGCTCATGAAGGCCGTGGCCATGGGCACGTGGACCCAGCCTGCCAGCGTGCCGACCGCGGCGGCGATCGTGACGAGCGCGCCGATGCGCATGCTGCGCGCATAACGGCTTTGCAAATCGTGTCCGGCGAGCACGTGCCTTAAAAAGAGGTACGAGCCCGCGAGGGCGATCAGGCCGCAGACGGGCGCGATCCGCTGCTCGATCCAGGGCTGCTGTCCCCACAAGAATTGCCCGCCCACACTGAAAAACTGCAGCAGAAACCCGGCGCTGCCCATGACTACCATGGCGTAGTAGCCGAACAGCCGGTCGCCTTGGGTGAACCACTGCAGCAGGCTGTAGGCGATCAGGGCCAGTGCCAGGCCCTGCAGCACGCCTTGTAGCATCTGCTCTCGCAGGGAGTGGGACAGGTACTGCGGCAGTGTGGCCACCTGCAGCGGCAGGATCATGGGGCCGAGGGTCCGCACCCGCAGCAGCAGTTCGTGCGATTGCCCCGGCTCCAACTGGAGCCGTATGGTGGGGGTGCGCGCGTTCAACCCCTGGTCGGTTGCCGCACGGCTGTAGCCCAGCAGCACTGTCTGCACCACTGCGTTACCGCGTACGAGGTAGAAATCCACTTCTTTCAGCGACCCGTAGCCAAGGCTTGCCACCCATTCGTGCGCTGCCGACTCCGCCGAAACTTGCAGCGGAACACGGACCCACACCGCAGCGGTGTGCACACCCAGAGAGCCGCCGCGGAGCTTCGGGGGCTCAAAACGCCAGCGCTCCGCGACCATTTGCTGAGCGGTTTGGGTGCCAGAAGCATCGAAATGCACCGTGGCCACCGTCCAAGCATCCTGCGGCCCGGCCGTGGGCCGCAATTCCAATGCGGCGGGCGAAGCTGCAGCAGGGCCTCCCCATGCCAGCAGGAGCCAGCACAGCGTCCAGAGTCTGGCGCAACCGCCCGCCCCGATGCCCGCGATCATGCTGCGCAGTCGGGTCACGACGACGTGAGCGAGAGTGGTGGGGCGCTCGGGATCCATCGGGCTGGTGCGGGTCGTGCCAAGGCGGTTGCTCAAGGTGTCGGATTGCGGGCCTGTGCAGCGCTGCTCGTGCCGAGACCGTGGCTCCAGGTGCCATCGGTGGTCAGCCGGTCTTCCAGCCGGTTCAGCCAGTCAGGGGCGTGCAGGTCGTCGCTCCAGCCGTGAACCACGCGGTCCACCTGATGGAGCAGCGCATCGGGCAACTGCAGCGGGCGGGTCTGGCTGAGCAGCACGCGGCTCATGAAGTGATAGCCCAGCACCCGGGTCATGCTGCGGGTGATGGAGAACTGGGGGGATACGCATCGGACGAAGGCGTCGATGATGCGTGCCAGGCCCATGACGGTCCAGAAGCCGATCCTGGACAGCCACGACGCATGGACTTGGAGTTGCAAGTCGCGCGCCGTGGCAGGGCCACACAGGAAGCGCGTCAGCAGCACGGGCCAAGGGCGGATCGCCGGCCAGGGCAGTGACTGGGCCATGGTGTGCATGAGAGCTGCGCCTAGCGATGGGCGAGGGTCCGGGTTCACGGGGGCGGCGCGGCCGCGCGTTTGCATCTGCCCAAACAGGCTTTCGGCCTGCTCCATGGAGTGCGCCATGAGCTCGGACTGGATTCCGAGTACATGGCCCACCACGTTCCAGGCGTGCAGGTACGCCTCTTCGTCTGCGGCCGACAGCCCGATGCCCAGGCGTCGCAGCCCGCGCAAAAAGACGTAGTGAAAAGTCAGCAGCGTGTAGGCCAGCTCTTCCTGGTTGCAGGGCAGGGCGTGCGCCGACAAGTCCCAGCCGCGCGCCTGCAGCACTTCGTACATGCTGGGTTTGCGGTGTGCCTGCAGGGGCAGCGCAGCCACCAGCCCGGCGCTGGGCAGGGCTCCACCAGCACGCCACTCCCGCACTTTGTCCTGGGGTGTTCCGCGCAGGATGAGGTGGCGGATGGTGGCGTGGATCAGCCGCACCTTCAGGATCTGCGCAAGGCCGGCTCCCTCGGGGCGCGTCAGTCCGCCCTGCATCATCACCGGGAAGATCATCGCTGCGGTGGACCGGATGCGGTACTCGGTATGCGCCTCCAATTGCCCTGCGGTATGCAGCACGGCGGACAGATCGGGCAGCACATAGCACTCGGGCAGGCTGGCGCAAAACAGCAAAATGCACGAAAGCGCGCCGTGCTCCATGAACACGCGTTCGGCGCGTTCAATCTTGCGTGGCTCGGCCCAGGCCGGCAGCACCTGGGCCAAGCGCACGTATTGCCGCAAGGCCATCGCGAGGTTTGCGTCGCCCGCGATGGTGTCAGGTGCCCAGGTTTGCAGACGGGCGTTGTCCGTCCATTGGGCGAAGCATTCGTTGACGGCCGCAATGCGCTGCCATTGCTGTTCGGTGGCCCCCTCGGCTGCGTCCGCCCAGGGACCGAAGATCGTGGCCACGGTGGCGTCGGCCAAGGGGTCGGCCTCAAACTGCATCGTGTCCAGGCGCGAGTCGGTGAGGCTGCGCGGCGGCAGGGGAAGCATCACAGAACCTCGGAGGAGTCATGGCGCCAGCGCCAGAAGCCTGCCAGCGCGCACAGCAGCGGGATGCCCATGGCGAACGGAGCAATGGCACGGGTTTCCACAGGAACGCCCCAGATCATCTGGAACACCATCCCACTGGCGTAGATACCCAGGGGCAGCAGCACCATCAGCGGATGCGGCGCAGCCACCTCGGGGCGGCTGCGTTGGCTGCAGCGGAACACGCTGAGAATTACGAACGACACCAACACCCAGCCCACAAAGCCCTGCATGGTTTCACCGAACCAACGGCCTTTTTGGAGCATGTCCCAGGCGTGAAGATGGAACACCAGGTAAGGATCGGCGCCGAGGTCGAATGCCGTGACGATCATGCCGCCCAAAAGCGCCAGGAACAGCAGGCCCTGCAGTCCGTGCTGGCCGGCCATGGTCACAGGGCGTTGCCAGACGATCAGGTTGGCCATGATGAAACCCGCGTACGTGAGGGCGAACCACATCATGGGAATCACGAGCGGCACATCCCACAGGCGCAGGCCCAGCAGCGGTGTGTAGGTGTAGTCGCCAAAGAACCAGCCTAGGGTGGAGCCCAACTGTTCCGCCAGCCATCCCAGCCCACAAGCCACCGCCACAAACCGGAGCGCCGGACCATGGCCCAGCACCTGGGAGGCACTGGCCCAGCAGGCTGCAAACATGAGCAGCGAGGCCGCGACGATGGCCAGGCTGACCGGGTTGTGACGCTGCCAGGCGGTCGCCAGCATGGCACCCGCCAGGGGCAGAAACATCAGCAGAGGCAGGCGGGACGGGTGTGGGCGCATGGACAGCTCGGATGTTGTATCACACTGTAACCAATGTGACGTTTCGGAAGCCAGAGGCATCGCCCGGATTGCGATGCCCTTTGCCTGCGGGCCTAGGCCGCGTCAGCGCGCAGCATGGCGAACCGGTGCGGCGACCGACGCCAAGTTCAGCAGGGCTGCCTCCATCGCGGCCGCGGTGGCTTCGGGTTGCTCCATCGGAAACAGGTGCGAGCCGTCCAGCATTGTGGTGCGGCCGCCTGTGACGCGCAGCGTCATGCCCATGCCCACCTGACGCATTTCATCCGATTGCAACCCGCCGATGAACGCCACGGGGCAGCGCAGTGGATGGGCGCGCAACAAGCGCGCCAGGTTGTGGGGCAGTGTGTTGTAGATGGCGGTTTCGACGTCGCGGTCAAAGTGCAGCACGCGCTGTCCGTCTTCATCGCGCAGTCCGTGCTCGATGTAGTCCTGCAGCACCTGCGGGTTCCAGCGTGCAAACGCCTTCTTGCGGCGAAAGTGCTCCAGCGCTTCGGCGTTGTCGGCCCAGCGGTAGCGGCGCTGGCGGCTGATTTTGCCGGGCGAGATCGATCCGACCACCTGCGTGCGCTTGGCCACGCCCAGCGCATTGGCGCGCCAGCCGCCGATCAGCGGCGAGTCGAGCATGACCACGCCGCGCACCAGGTCGGGGTGGCGAGAGGCGGTCATCACGCTCAAAAAGCCGCCAAGCGAATGTCCGGCCAGAAACACCGGGCCGCCATGCTCGCGTACGCGCTCGGCGGCAAAGTCGGCCAGTTGTTGCACCAAGTGCGGCCAGTTGTTGGTGACGGGGTAGGCCGGATCGTGGCCAAAACGGTCGATGGCCGACACGGCAAAGCCGCGCGCGCGCAGCAGCTCGAACAGCAAGCGGTAGGTACCCGCCGGGAAGCTGTTGGCGTGGGAGAACACAAGGGGCAGCATGGGGCGATGGGTCAGACCAGCTTTTCGGACACGGTGGTGATCTTCTTGAGCGGCTTGCAGCGCAGCGATGGCACGATGATGGGCAAGTCGGATGCGCCCACCCAGGCGGGGTCTTCGATGCTGTCGAAGACCTCGCGCAGCTTCTGCCCCCAGTTCTCGCGCAGCATGCGGAAGTAAGGGTTGTGCTCGTCGATGCAGACGATCTTGTCGGAGGAAAAGCGCCCTTCTTCGTAGACCACCAGGTCGAGCGGCAGACCCACCGACAGGTTGGACTTGAGCGTGCTGTCCATGGACACCAGCGCGCACTTGGCGGCCTCGTTCAGCGGCGTCTCGGGCGTGAGCACGCGGTCCAGCACGGGCTTGCCGTACTTGGATTCGCCGACCTGGAAGTACGGTGTCTCAGACGTCGCCTCGATGAAGTTGCCCGCCGAATACACCTGGAACAGCCGCATGCCCTCGCCGCGGATCTGGCCGCCAAACAGCAGCGACACATTGAAATCCACGCCCGAGCGCTTGAGCGCCGCGCCGTCGCGTTCGTGCACATGCCGCACCGCCGCGCCCAACACGCGGGCGGCGTCGAACATGCTGCGCGCATTCCAGATGGTCACAGGCTCGCCGTCGACTTCGTCCTTGATCTGGGTGGTCTGCAAAATCTCGCGCACCGACTGTGAGATGCTGAGGTTGCCAGCCGACAGCAGCACCATGAAGCGGTCTCCGGCCTTCTCATAGACCATCATCTTGCGAAAAGAGCTGATCTGGTCGAGCCCGGCATTGGTGCGCGAATCCGACAGGAACACGAGGCCGGCGTTGAGTTTGATGGCGACGCAGTACGTCATGAGGGCTTGCACTGAAGACGAAACTGCCAAGTGTAGTGTGCGGGGGCGGCGGTTCGGGGTCGCGGATGCGCGGTGTGCAGTAGCGCATCCGGGGGGGCACACCCTGCAATGATCCTAGGAGCCTGTCGGACTTGGGAGTCGTCGGCTGCAAATGGGCCTCAGCGGTCCATTTTTCACCGTCTTTGGGCCCCATAGCCCCGCTATGGGGCTGCCAACACGGCGAAAACGGTCCTCGCTGGGGCGCATGTTCGCTTTCGACGCCCCAAGTCCGACAGACTCCTAGAAACCGCAGTGAACAAGCGGTCCACTGCGGTTTCTAGGTTCAAGAGCCCGGTCAGTGCATCGGTGGTGACCAGGTCGCGCAGCCGCTCTTGGGAGACTTGCAGCCGCCAGTAGAACGATAGTGAGAGCGCGCGCGGCAGATGTGGAACAAAAAGGCCAGCAGGCCCAGGCCCATGATGCCGCCCACGAGTTCGGTGCCGGTGTACGGGGCTACAAAGTACGGATTGCCCAGCGCCAGCAGCAGGATGGAGCAGGTGGTGACGAACGCGCCAGCACGCTGCCCCAGCAGGATGTACACGCAAGGCACGTTGATGAAGAGCCACACCACGCGCAGCGCGTCGTTGGGCACCAGCGCCAGGGCGGACGTGCAGACCGCAAAACACACGATCTCCGTCGTCCAGGCCGCGGCCCAAGGCTCATGGTAGCGCCATGCGTTTGAGTTGATAGAGCAGGTCGAGCGCCTCGCGCGGGCTCAGGGTGTCGGGTTGGATCTGCGCCAGCGCGACTTCCAGCGCGCTCGGGCCTGCGGTCTCGGGGGGGGGGGGGCGGGGCCCCCGAACAGGTCCACCTGGCGCTGCGCGGCCCCGGCCCGCTCTTCCAGCGTCGCCAGCGTGTGGCGCGCATGGTGCAACACCGGCGCGGGCATGCCTGCAAGTTTGGCCACCTGGATGCCGTAGCTGCGGCTGGCCGGTCCGGGCTGGATTTCGTGCAGGAACACGATGTCGGAGCCGGCCTCGGTGGCGCTGACATGCACGTTCACCGCATGGCGCGCCCGAGCGGGCAACTCGGTCAGTTCGAAGTAGTGCGTGGCAAACAGCACGAAGGCGCGCGTCTTGTCGTGCAGGTGCGTGGCAATGCCGCTGGCCAGCGCCAGGCCATCAAAGGTGCTGGTGCCGCGGCCGATCTCGTCCATCAGCACCAGACTGTGCGGCGTGGCGCTGTGCAGAATTTGCGCCGCCTCGGTCATCTCCAGCATGAAGGTGGACTGCGCGTTGGCCAGGTCGTCGGCCGCGCCGATGCGGGTATGGATGGCGTCGATGGGCCCGAGCCTGCAAGCCGCCGCGGGCACATGGCTGCCCATGCAGGCCAGCAGCACGATCAGCGCCACCTGGCGCATGTAGGTCGATTTACCGCCCATGTTGGGGCCGGTGATGATCTGCATGCGGGTGTTGGCGTTCAGCCGCGTGTGGTTGGCGATGAAGCTGCCGTTGGCGGTTTCGGCCAGGCGCGCTTCTACCACCGGGTGGCGGCCGGCCTCGATCTCGATGCAGGGCTCGGCCACAAACTGCGGCGCGCACCAGCCCAGCGTGGCGGCGCGCTCGGCCAGGGTGCACAGCACGTCGAGCGTGGCCAGCGCCTGCGCCAGCCGTGTGAGTGCGCGCACATGCGGCTGCAGCGCATCCAGCAACTGTTCGTACAGCCACTTCTCGCGCGCCAGCGCCCGCTCCTGGGCTGACAAGGCTTTGTCCTCAAAGGCCTTGAGCTCGGGCGTGATGAAGCGCTCGGCGTTCTTGAGCGTCTGGCGGCGGCGGTAGTCGTCGGGCACGCTGGCCAGGTGGCTGCTGGTCACCTCAATGTAGAAGCCGTGCACCTTGTTGAACTGCACGCGCAGGTTGGGGATGCCCGTGCGGGCTTTCTCGCGCACTTCCAGGTCCAGCAGAAAGCTGTCGCAGTGGTTTTGGATGCCGCGCAGTTCGTCCAGTTCGGCGTCAAAGCCGTCGGCGATCACGCCGCCATCGCGCACCAGGGCCGCAGGCTCCTCGGCCAGTGCGCGCTGTAGCAGCGCCACGCAGTCGGGCGGGGGGAGCAGGTCGGCAAAGATGCGGGCCAAAAATGGGTCTTGTGCTTGTCCGTGCTGCGCGAGTTGCTCTGCTTTTTGTAGTGTTTTGGCCAGGCTGACCAACTCGCGCGGGCGCACCTGGCGCAGTGCCGTGCGGGCGGTGATGCGTTCCACATCGCTCACGCCACGCAGCAGGCCGCGCAGCACGCTGAACGGGCCGTTGCTGCCACCCGTGCCGCGCAGCGCCTGTGTGGCGGCCAGCCGCTCGCGGGCGATGGCGCGGTCGCGCGGGGGCTCCAGCAGCCAACTGCGCAGCAGGCGGCTGCCCATGCCCGTCATGCACGTGTCCAGCAGCGACAGCAGCGTAGGCGCGTCGTCGCCGCGCAGAGTCTTGACAAGCTCCAGGTTGCGCCGCGTGGTCAGCGGCAGGTCGATGCGGTCGTCCTCGCGCTGCACCTGCACGCTGTGCACATGCGACAGTGTCCGGCCCTGGGTGTGTTCGGCATAGGCCAGCAGGCCTGCCGCGGCCGCGTGGGCCACGGTCAGGTCTTGTGCGCCCCAGGCCTGCAGGCTGGCCGCGCCCAGCAGTTCCAGCAGTTTGCGCGCGCCCAGGGGGCCATCAAACTGCCAGTCGGGCCGCGGCGACATGGGGCACTGGAATACGCCCGCCTGCCGCAACTGCCGCAGGCCCGATTCGAAGCGCTCGGTCACGCCGGCGCTGTAGATCACTTCACTCGGGTGGGCAATCGTGATCCAGCGTGCGAGGTCTTCGCTCGCGCACTCGGCCAGGAACACGCGGCCCTGCGTCACGCTCAGCCAGGCCAGTCCGCAGCGCGCGCGCGGGCCCGGGTGTATGGCCAGCAGCATCGCCTCGGTTTTGTCGGACAGCAATTCGGCATCGGTCAGCGTGCCGGGCGTAACCACGCGCACCACCTTGCGCTCTACAGGGCCCTTGCTGGCGCCCACTTCGCCTACCTGCTCGCAGATGGCCACGGATTCGCCGAGCTTGATCAGCCGCGCGAGATGGTTTTCAAGCGCATGGAAGGGCACCCCCGCCATCGTCACAGGCTGACCCGCCGATTGGCCCCGCTGTGTGAGTGTGATATCGAGCAACCGCGCGGCCTTTTCGGCGTCGGCATAAAACAGCTCATAGAAGTCGCCCATGCGATAGAACAGCAGTGTGTCTGGATACCCGGCTTTCAGGGCCAGGTACTGCTGCATCATGGGGGTGTGTTGTTCGGGCGTCGCAGACATGGGGCAGGCGAGGGCGGCTGGCGTGAGCGCAGCACTGTATAGCAGTTCAGTCCATCGGGTTTCCCCTTGGTGGTGGGCACTGTGATGGTTTGGCGTGCGAGTTACGTTTTGACATACTGTGGGGGCTGCACGGTGTCCGCCGTGCGCAACGGCGCATGCCATGCGCGGGTTCAAGAAAGGATGCGGAGTCAACGTGGTGTCTTCCGGATTGCCGACCGAACTGCCGCCCCAGGATGGGGGTGGCCTTGTTGCCGGTATGGACGCTGACGCCTTGTCTCTGCTGCTGGATGCGCTGCCGGTGGCGGTGCTGGAGTTCCGCGCCGAGGGTATGCGCCTGGTGTTGGCTGCGGCCAATGCCGCAGCGCGCCGCACCGCAGGCTTGGGGGCCGTGCGCACGCTGGGTGTGGACGTGGAACATGTCTTCGATCTGCTCAGCGACACGCCGCTCACGGAGCAGCTTCAGAGCGTGATGCGTCTGGGTGTGCCGCTCAACACCCGGCAGGTGCGGCGGGAGTCAGGACGGCTGGTCGTGGCCTGGGACATCACTGCACGGCGCCTTGCCCCCGAACGCCTGCTGGTGACCGTACGCGACATCTCCGAATCCGAGGGCCTGCGGGCTTCGCTTGCTGCCGCCGAGCAATCCCTGGCCGATGTGCGCCACGAACTGCGTGAACAAACCGAGGTCTTTCACAGCATGGAAAGCCTGGCGCGCGCCGGACACTGGCGCCGCATCGAAGACCCTGGCGAAACCGTGTTGCTCTGGTCGCCAGGCCTGTGCGACATCGCGGGCGTGGAGCGGCAAGAGTGGGTCAGTTTCGAGCGCTCGGTCAGCGGCATCCTGCCCGAAGACCGCCCGTTGTTCGACGCTGCGCGAAAGAACCGCGAGGGTGCCGAAATCGAGTACCGCTGGCAGCGGCCCGACGGTGAGATCCGCTGGATGCGATCGCGTGTGCGCAGGCCGCTGGCGCGCGACGGTGTCGAGGTCGAGATGGGCGTGGTGCTCGATGTGACCGAGGAGCGCCGCGCCGCCGAGCAACTGCGCGAGCAGCTGCTGTTCATTCAGCGCATTGCCAGCCGCATCCCCGGCTTTATCTACGAGTTCCGCCTGCATTCCAATGGTCGGGCCAGCGTGCAGTACATCAGCGATGCCGTGCGGGAGTTCATGGGCGTCGAGCCCGAGGAAGTCATCCAGGATTACGAGATTCTCATGCGCCGCGTGGTCGAGGAGGACGCCCCCGCGCTGCGCCGATCGGTGCTGGCGTCGTTGCGCAATCTGGTGCCTTGGCAATGCGAGTACCGCGTGTACATGCCCGATGGCAGTGTGCGCTGGCACATGACCAACGCGCTGCCGCACCGCGAGGCCGATGGTTCTGTCGTGGCGCACGGCTTCACCATGGACATCACCGACCGCAAGCAATCGGAGCAGGAGATCGAGCGGCTGGCGTTCTTTGACGCGCTCACTGGCCTGCCCAACCGCCGCCTGCTGCTCGACCGCTTGCAGCGGGCGCTGGCCACATGCCAGCGCTCGCGCTTGCGGGGCGCACTGCTGTTCATCGACCTGGACAACTTCAAGGACCTGAACGACACCCTG
>JBKBUN010000097.1:0-12674 GCA_046289925.1 Burkholderiaceae bacterium
CCGGCCTCGGGGCAGGGCAAGACCACCGTGGTCGCAGGCCTGGCGCGGTTGTGGGCGCGGCGCGGCCTGCGCGTGCAGGTGTTCAAGTGCGGGCCGGATTACATTGATCCCTTCTGGCATGCGCTGGCCAGCGGCCAGCCGGTCCATGCGCTTGATCTGTGGATCAACGGTGCCGACGACTGTTCGCGGCGGCTGTATGCGGCCGCCCAGCAGGCCGACGTGGTGCTGGTCGAAGGCGTGATGGGCCTGTTCGATGGCCAGCCCAGTGCGGCCGATCTTGCCCAGCGCTTTGGGCTGCCCGTGCTGGCCGTGGTGGATGCCGCGGCCATGGCCGAAAGCTTTGGAGCGGTGGCCCACGGCCTGCAGCATTACCGCCCGGGCCTGCCATGGGCGGGCGTATTGGCCAACCGTGTGGCTGGTGCGCGCCATGCGCAAATGGTGCGCGGCGCGGTGAGTGCCGAGGCCCTCTGGTGGGGCGCTCTGGAACGGCTGTCGCCCCCATCCCGGGCAGCCGATGGTGCCGCCGCGCATGTGCGCCAGACCGCCGGCATGTGGCCCGAGCGCCACCTGGGCCTGGTCGCCGCACACGAGTTGCCCGACGCACTGCAACGGCTCGACGCCTTGGCCGATGCGCTGGAACACACCCCGCTCGGACGGCTAGACCGCGCGGGCCTGCAGCGCTTTGCCGTGCCGTTTGCGCCGCCGCCTGCCGCGCCCGTGCAACCGCCGCTGCTGCAAGGGCTCACGGTGGCCGTGGCCCGCGATGCCGCCTTCTGTTTTGTGTACGAGGCCAACCTGGACACGCTGCGCGCGCTGGGCGCCACCGTGCGCTGCTTTGCCCCGTTGGCAGGCGATGCGCTGCCGCCTTGTGACGCCGTGTGGCTGCCCGGCGGCTATCCTGAGTTGCACGCCGCGGCGCTGCACGCCCGCACCGATCTGCGCGATGCGCTGGCCGCCCACCTGGCCGCAGGCCGGCCCGTGTGGGCCGAATGCGGAGGCATGGTGGCGCTGTGCGAATCTGTGACGGATGTGCAGGGTCAGACCACGCCGCTGTGGGGCCTGTTGCCTGGCCACGCCACGCTGAAGCCCCGCCTGGCGGGGCTTGGGCCACAGGCGCTAGAGGTGGGCTCGGGCGTGCTGCGCGGGCATGCATTTCACTATTCCACCCTCTCTACGCCGCTGCAGCCCGCAGGCCATGCGCAGCGCGCCCATGCAGTGCCCGGGGCCGCGCAGGGCGAGGCGCTGTACCGCCATGGCAGCCTGCGCGCGAGCTACTTCCATGCGTGGTTTGCGTCCGATCCTGCCGCAGCCGCGGCGCTGTTTCTGCCAGAGGCTGCATGAGTGCCCCGTCGGTGTGCGTACCCGGCATTGCCCGCAGCGAGCTGCTGTTGGGCGGCCAGAAAAGCGGCAAGTCGCGCCATGCCGAGGCCCTGGCCCAGCGCTGGCTGGACGCTGGCCCGCAGCACCGCGCCGTGCTGCTGGCCACGGCCCAGGCTTGGGACGCCGAAATGCGCGAGCGCATTGCGCGCCACCAGGCCGACCGCGCGGCGCGCGTGCCCGGCCTGCAGACCCTGGAGGAGCCGCGCGACCTGGCGGGTGCGCTGGCCCGCGTGGCTGCCCCCGACACCCTGGTGGTGGTGGATTGCCTCACGCTGTGGATGGCGCAATGGCTGATGCCCCCCGAGGCTCCTGCGTCGAATTTAGAGCCAAATCGGCCTGAGATTGAGCATTGGCAAGCACAAGCAGCTCATTTTTTGATAGCAATCGAGCGCAGTCCGGGGCCCGTGGTGCTGGTGGGCAACGAGATTGGCCTGGGCGTGATTCCGCTCGGGCGTGAGGTGCGCGGCTTCGTCGATGCCCTGGGTTTGCTCAACCAGCAGGTCGCGGCGGCGGTGGAGCGCGTGACGCTCATGGTGGCCGGCTGCCCTCTGGTGGTGAAGGGGGCGGCATGAGTCTGCATTTCGGCGCTGCACTGGCCCGTCGCGTGGTCGAATCGATGGCGCCTCGGTTGGCGCTGTGGCTGGCGCTTTGTGCGCTGGCAGCGCCCATGGCTGCTGCCCAGCCGGTCGAAGTGCGCGATGCGCGCGGTCGTACGGTCCGCCTGGCCCAGCCGCCGCAGCGCATCGTGAGCCTGCTGCCCTCGCTGACCGAGAGCGTGTGCGAACTCGGCCAATGCCATCGCCTGGTGGGCGTGGACCGCTATTCCAACTGGCCCGAAGCAGTGCGCCAACTGCCGGTGGTGGGCGGCGGGCTCGATCCGCAAATCGAGACCATCGTCGCTCTGCGGCCTGACGTGGTGCTGTTGGCCGTGTCCTCGCGTGCCTCCGACCGGCTGGAAGCCCTGGGCATTACCGTGCTCACCTTGGAGCCCAAGACCCATGCCGATGTGCGCACGGTGCTCGGCACGCTCAGCGACCTACTCGGCGTGCCCCGGGCGCAGGGGGCTGACCGCGTGTGGCGCGTGATCGACGCCTCGGTGCAGGCCGCAGCCCAGTCGCTGCCCGAGCGCGCGCGCAAAGCACGGGTGTATTTCGAGGTCAGTCGCGGCCCATACGCGGCGGGCGAGGGCTCGTTCATCGGAGAGACGTTGCAGCGCCTGGGCGTGCGCAACGTGGTGCCCGCGGCGCTGGGGCCGTTTCCGCGGCTCAACCCCGAATTCGTCGTGCGCGCCGACCCTGACCTGATCCTCGTGGGCAACCGTAGCATGCAGTCCATGCTGATGTACCCGGGCTGGCAGACGATGCGTGCGGTGCGCGAGCAGCGCATCTGTGCGTTTGGCCCGCAGGAATCCGATGTGCTGGTGCGCCCTGGTCCGCGCATGGCCGAGGCCGCGCGCATCATGGCCCGCTGTATTGCGGACAAGGCCCCATGACATCGCAGTTGCCGGTTGCCGCTGTCCCAGGTTCGGCCACGCGCCGCCGCGCGGCCTGGTGCGCTTTGTGGGCGCTGATGGCCACGCTGGCCCTGCTGCTGGCGGGCGCGACCGTGGGCAGCATGGGCTGGGAGCGCCTGGCCCGCCTGGGCGAAGACCCGGTGGCACGTCAGATCGTGTGGGACATCCGCCTGCCGCGCACGCTGGGGGCTTGGCTTGCGGGCGCGCTGCTTGGTTTGGGCGGCGCGATCGCGCAGGGGTTGTTCCGTAACCCGCTGGCCGATCCGTACTTGCTTGGCAGTGCCTCCGGTGCAGCGCTGGCTGGGGCGCTGGCCATGGCCTGGCTGGGGGTGTCGCCGGCCAATGCGCTCTGGCTCGCGCGGCTGGGGCTCAGCGGCGTGGCCTTCATCGGCGCGGGGGCGGCGGTGCTGCTCACGCTGGTGCTGGCGCGTGGTGTGCAGCACACCCTGCGCCTGCTGCTGGCGGGCGTCATTGTGGGGGTGGTGCTGGGCGCGGCGCGCGACTTGGTGGAACTGTCCTCGCCCGAGATTCTGCAGGCCATGCAGGCCTTCACGCTGGGCACCAGCGCCTTTGTGGGCTGGGCGGCCTGCGGTGTGATGGCGCTGGCGCTGGGGCTGTGCGCGCTGGTCGGCTGGGCGCTGGCGCGCGCGCTCGATGGGCTGGCCTTGGGCGAGGCGACGGCCTTGAGCCTGGGCTTGCCGCTGGCCCGCATGCGCGCCGGGCTGATCGCCGTGCTGGCCCTGGCCACGGGCACGGCCGTGGCGCAAACCGGGCTGATCGCGTTTGTGGGCCTGGCCGCGCCGCATGTGGTGCGCTCGCTGGTGCGGGTCACGCATCCGGTGCATGTGCTGCTGTCGGCCCTGATGGGCGGCGTGCTGCTGCTGGGCGCCGACATTCTGGCGCGCCTGCTGCTGGCCCCGCAGGAACTGCCCGTGGGCGTGCTCACCGCCGCCTTGGGCGGCAGCTACCTGCTGTGGCTGATGCACCGCCGCACGCGGGCCGGGGAGGGCGCATGAGCGCTGCCACCCCCATGCTCGCCGCCCGCGGCCTGCAGGTGCGCCTGGGCCTGCGCGAGGTGATCTCCGGCCTGGACCTGGCCTTGCCCGCCGGCCGCTGGACCAGCGTGGTCGGCCCCAACGGCGCTGGCAAGTCCACCCTGCTGCGTGCCCTGGCGGGTTTGCTGCCCGCGCGCGCCGTGCGGGGGCAGGTGCTGCTGCAAGGTCGCCCGCTGGCCGATTGGCCCGCGCGCGAACGTGCCCGCGCCCTGGCCTGGCTGGGGCAGATGGAAGGCGGCGGCGACGAGCTCAGCGTGTTCGACGTGGCCATGCTGGGCCGCATGCCGCACCAGCGCTGGCTGGCGGCCCCCAGTGCGGCCGACCGCGCGGCCGTGGAGCAGGCACTGCGCAGCACCCAGGCTTGGGCGTGGCGCGAGCGCCCGCTGGGCGAGCTCTCGGGCGGCGAGCGCCAGCGTGTGCTGCTGGCCCGTGCGCTGGCGGTTCAGGCCCCGCTGCTGGTCATGGACGAGCCGCTGGCCAATCTCGACCCCCCGCACCAGGCCGACTGGCTGCAGGCCATGCGCACCTTGGTGTCCCAGGGCACCACGGTGGTCAGCGTATTGCACGAGCTGTCGGCCGCGCTGCAGGCCGACGACCTGCTGATCGTGGCGGGTGGCCGCGTGCAGCACCATGGCCCATGTGCCGATGCGACCACACACCGCGCGCTGGAGGCGGTGTTCGACCATCGCATCCAGGTGCGCAGCCTGGACGGCCGGTGGCTGGCCCTGCCGCGCTTGGATGCCGCCGCCGCGCCGCTGTAGGCCTGGCCTTTTTTGTGGAGCAAGACCCGCATGCAAATTGAACCCCCCCCGGTGGAAAAGCCCTACGACAAGGCTGAAGGTGAACGCCGCGGCCTGGTGATCGTGAACACAGGCGACGGCAAGGGCAAGAGCACGGCCGCCTTCGGTTTGGCTTTGCGCGCCCACGGCCGCGGCAAGGCCGTGAAGGTGTACCAGTTCATGAAGGTGCCAACGGCCCGCTTCGGTGAACATCGCATGTTCGAGCAGATTGGCCTGCCAGTGGAGGGCCTGGGCGACGGTTTTAGCTGGAAAAGCCGCGACCTCGAACACTCGGCCCAACTCGCGCGCGACGGCTGGCAGCGCGCGAAGGCGACCATCCTGTCGGGCGACTTTTTTCTGGTGGTGCTCGACGAAATCACCTACCCGCTCATTTACGGCTGGTTGCCGCTCGACGACGTGTTGCAGACGCTGCGCACGCGCCCGCGCGACGTGCACGTGTGCCTCACGGGCCGCCGCTGCCCGCCCGAGATCATCGCGCTGGCCGACACCGTGACCGAGATGCAACTCGTCAAGCACGCGTTCCAGGCCGGTGTGCCTGCGCAGCGCGGCATCGAAGACTGATGGTTTTACACACCGCACCCCAGCGACGCCATGGCTGACGGCATGCCGTGGACCACCGTATGGGCCTGGTGGCTTGGGCCTGCGCCCGCTTGGGTCTGGCTGCTCGTGCCCCCGCTTGCGCTGGCCATCGACTGCGCCTGGGGCGAGCCGCCCGCGCGCTGGCATCCAGTGGTGTGGATGGGATCAGCGCTCGGCTGGTGGGGCACGCGCATCGCACCTGCTGCACCCACCGGACCCGATGTGCAACGTGCCGTGGCAGGGGCGATGGCCTGGTGCGGCCTGGCGCTATCGGTGGTGACCGCCGCCTGGGGGCTGCAGGCGCTGCTGGCGCGGTCGCCCGCATGGTGCGCAGTGCCGCTGCTGGCGCTGCTGCTCAAGCCGCTGCTGGCCTGGCGCATGCTGCGCGACGAGGTGGCCGCTGTGGAGCAAGCGCTGGCTGCTACGCTGACCGCCGGACGCGAACGCCTGGCCTGGCTGGTCAGCCGCGACACCCAGACGCTGCAACCGCACGAGGTGCGCGAGGCGGCTGTCGAGACGCTGGCTGAAAACCTCAACGATTCGGTGGTGGCCCCGCTGTTCTGGTTTGCGCTGCTGGGTCTGCCGGGCGCGGCCTTGTACCGCCTGGCCAACACGGCCGACGCCATGTGGGGCTACCCGGGCATGCGCAGCGGCCGCTACTGGCAGTGGGCCGGCAAATGGGCAGCGCGGGCCGACGACGTGCTGTCGTGGGTGCCGGCCCGCATCACAGCGGTGCTGCTGTGGGCGGGCGGTGTCGGCCGCACGCGCTGCAGTTGGGCCACACTGCGCACCGAAGCGCGCCGCACCCCGTCGCCCAACAGTGGTTGGCCCATGGCTGCCATGGCCTTGCGTTTGGGTGTGCGCCTGGGCAAACCTGGGGTGTATGTGCTGAATCCCCGAGGGGGCGAGGTGCGCGCAGCGCATATGCCGCAGGCCCTGCGGCATGCGGGCCGGGCGGTGGGCGGTGCGCTGGCCGTGGTGGTGCTGGTGCAGGGAGTCCTGCTATGGCTGCGCTGACGCATCGTGCGGCCCTGGCGCCCGTCGCTATGGCCAGCCAGACGACCGCATTCCCGTCATGGGTGCATGGCGGACCTGACGCGCAGGGAGCCGCGGCGTTTGATTTTTCGACCAACGCCAACGCCTGCGGCCCCTGCCCGCAGGCCCTGGCCGCCGTGCGCCGGGTCGACCCAGCCCGTTATCCCGACCCCACCTACACCGCGCTGCGCGCGCAACTGGCGCAGTGGCATGGCGTGGACGCAGACCGCATCGTGGTGGGCACCAGCGCCAGCGAATTGATCCACCGCATCACGCAGCTGGCCGCCCGGCAGGGGGTGGGTGTGGCGCAGGTGCCCCGGCACGGTTTTGGCGAGTACGCACGCGCCGCGCGCCTGCAGGGGCTGGCGCTGGCAGATGGCGACATGCCGCCGCACAACGGTGCGCTGTTGTGGGCTTGCGCCCCCTCCAGCCCGCTGGGCCAGGATGCTCAGGGTCTGTGTGCAGGCACTGCCGTCCCTGGCACTGGTTGGTGCATACACGACCTGGCCTATGCGCCGTTCGAACGGCCTGCGTCGCCCGGTGCGCCGTTTCGCTGGCAGGGCCGCCCGCTGGCCGCGCCCCCCGGCTGGTGGCAGCTGTGGTCGCCCAACAAGGCGCTGGGACTGACGGGCGTGCGCGCCGCCTACCTGGTGGCCCCGGCTGGTGCACAGGCGCAAGCGGCGCAGCTCGACGCGCTGGCGGCCTCGTGGCCGGTGGGCGCGCATGGGGTCGCCTTGCTACAGGCCTGGGTGCAGCCTGAAGTGCAGGGCTGGCTGTGTGCCAGCCTGCCACGCCTGACCCGCTGGGCGCAGGCGCTGGAGGCTTGGTGCCTGCGCGAAGGCTGGGCGCTGATGCCTGGCGGCCTGGCCCATTACCGGGTCGCCCGACCTCCGGTGGACGACCTCGGGGGCCTGCTGGCCTGCCTGCGGGCGCAGGGCGTGCAACTGCGCGATACCGCATCCTTTGGCCTGCCCGGTGGCGTGCGCTGGTCGGCCCAGCCACCGCAGGCCCAGGCCGCGCTTGCCCGGGCGTGGCGCGCGTGGCCACGCCGGAGCGCATTGAACCTTGCCACATCCAATTGACCATGCAGACCTCTGACACGACCGCTTCTGCGCGCCCGGCGCTGGCCCGCTGCGTGATGGTGCTGGGCACCAGCAGCGGCGCGGGCAAGAGCTGGCTGGCAACCGCGCTGTGTCGCCACTACCGCAACCAGGGCCTGCGCGTGGCACCGTTCAAGGCGCAGAACATGAGCAACAACGCCCGCGTGGTGGCCACACCCGCTGGCGGCCTGGGCGAGATCGGCAGCGCGCAGTATTTCCAGGCGCTGGCCGCGGGCGCGGTGCCCGAGGTGCGCATGAACCCTCTCTTGCTCAAGCCCGAAGCCGACACGCGCAGCCAGGTGGTGCTGATGGGCGAGGTGAGCGCGGCCTTGACGGCCGTGCCCTGGCGCGACCGCAGCGAACAGGTATGGCCCGCCGTGGCCGCCGCACTGGATGCCTTGCGAGCCGAGTACGACGTGGTGGTCATCGAAGGCGCGGGCTCGCCGGCCGAGATCAACCTGCACGCCAGCGACATCGTGAACATGCGCGTGGCCCGCTACGCGCAGGCGCGCTGCCTGCTCGTGACCGACATCGACCGCGGTGGCGCGTTTGCCCACCTGTACGGCACTTGGGCGCTGTTGCCGCCCGAAGAACAGGCGCTGCTGCGCGGCTTTGTGCTCAATCGCTTTCGGGGCGATGCCGCCTTGCTGGCCCCCGCACCCCAGATGCTGCAGGCGCGCACCGGCGTGCCCACGGTGGCCACCATCCCCTGGCAGTGCAACCACGGTTTGCCCGAGGAGGACGGCGTTTTCGACGACCGCAGCCGCGCGGCCGGTACGGTGCACACCACGGTGGCCGTGGTGGCCTATCCGCGCATCAGCAACATCGATGAATTCCAGCCGCTCAAGAACGTGCCCGGCGTGCGCCTGCTGTGGGCGCGCAGCCCGGCCGATCTGACAGGTCTGCAAGCCACCGACTGGATCGTGCTGCCCGGCTCCAAGGCCACGGCCGCCGATCTGGGCTGGCTGCGCGAGCGTGGGCTCGACCAGGCTGTGGCCCGCCATGCCCGAGCGGGTGGCGCGGTGCTGGGCATTTGCGGTGGGCTGCAAATGTTGGGCGAGGCGCTGGTCGATACCGCAGGCATTGACGGCAATGCCGCTGGCCTGGGCCTGCTGCCGCTGGTGACCTGTTTTGCACCCGACAAGACCTTGCGCCACACCGCGCAGCGCTTTGCACCACTGCCCGCTGGGCCTTGGCAGGCGCTGTCGGGCGTGGAGGTGCAGGGCTACGAGATCCACCACGGCCAGACGGCGCTGCACCCGGCCATGGTGGCCGCAGGGGTCCGCGCGCCCGAGGTGCTAGCCGGCATTGGCTGGGCCAGCGACGATGGCCGGGTGCTGGGCGTGTACCTGCATGGCCTGTTCGAAGACCCGCGCGTGCTGCAGGCGCTGTTCGGGGCTCGCGTGCATGGCGCCGTGCCCACGCTCGACGACGTGTTCGAAGGCTTGGCCCGCACGGTGGCAGAGCACTTCGAGCCCGGCGTGCTCGATGCCCTGCTGGCCTGACAACCCGATGCCCCCACGACTTGAGGAGATGCTTTCCGCCATGACCGCACCGCAGCCCACCTGCCTGGCCGACTACCTGCCGCCCGATGTGCCCGATATCCACGACTTGGCGCTTACGGCCCGTTTGCAACACCTGCTGGACCACAAGACCAAACCGCTCGGCTCGCTGGGCCGCATCGAATCGCTGGCACTGCGCATCGGGCAGATTCTGGGCACCGACGCGCCCGTGCTGGACCAGCCGCAAATGCTGGTGTGCGCGGCCGACCACGGCATTGCTGCGCAGGGCGTGTCGGCCTTCCCGAGCGAAGTGACCTGGCAGATGGTGGAGAACTTTCTGGCGGGCGGTGCGGCCGTGAGCGTGCTGGCGCGCCAGCATGGCCTGGCCCTCACGGTGGTCGATTGCGGCGTGGCGCGCGACCTGCCGCCGCGCGAGGCCGGCGGACCTGGGCCGCGCCTGCTGGTGCGCAAGGTGGCGCATGGCACTGCCGATGCGAGTCAGGGCCCGGCCATGACCGATGCGCAATGCATCGCTGCCCTGCAGCACGGCATGGACGTGGTGCGCGCGCTGCCGGGCAATGCGCTGCTGCTGGGCGAAATGGGCATTGGCAACACCTCGGCAGCAGCCTTGCTGCTGGTGCGGCTGTGCGGGCTGCCGCTGGCCGACGCCACCGGCGCAGGCACCGGGCTCGACAGTCAGGGTGTGCAGCGCAAGCAGGCCGTGCTGCAGCGGGCCTTGCGGGCCAATGCGCAGGCCACCACACCGCTGGCCGCACTGGCGGCGCTGGGCGGGCTCGAGATTGCCACGCTCACCGGCGCCGTGCTGCAGGCCGCGCGCGAGCGGCGGGTGATCGTGGTGGATGGCTTCATCACCAGTGCCGCGGTGCTGGTGGCGGCCAGCTTGGCGCCCGCGGTACTGCAGCGCTGCGTGTTTTCGCACCGATCCGCAGAGCGAGGGCATGGCCACCTGCTGGCGCGCTGGCAGGTGCAGCCGCTGCTGGATCTGGGCTTGCGCCTGGGCGAGGGCTCGGGCGCGGCGCTGGCCTGGCCCTTATTGGTCTCGGCCTGTGCGTTGCTGCGGGAGATGGCCAGTTTCGAGTCGGCCGGTGTGGCCACGCAGGGCAGCTAGGAGCCTGTCGGACTTGGGAATCGTCGGCTGCAAATGGGCCGCAGCGGTCCATTTTTCACCGTCTTTTGGCCCCATAGCCCCGCTATGGGGCTGCAAACACGGCGAAAACTGCCCTCGCTGGGGCTCATTTTCGCTTTCGACGCCCCAAGTCCGACAGGCTCCTAGCCTGCAGCGGTTTCATCCCACGCAGGTCTGGTTGCGGCCCGCGTCTTTGGCCCGGTACAGCGCGGCGTCGGCGCGCAGCAGCATGGCGTCCACGGTGTCTTCCATCCCTTGCCAGGCCGTGGCGCCGATGCTCACCGTGCAGTCCAGTGTATGGCCCTGGGTCAGGGCCGTGTGCAGGCGCTGCGCCAGCACCTGGGCGTCGGCCAGCGGGGTTTCGGGCAGTAGCACCGCAAATTCCTCGCCGCCGTGGCGTGCCAGCACGTCGGTACTGCGCAGGCAGGCCTGCACGCGTTCGACCACATGCAGCAGCACTGTGTCGCCGTGCTGGTGTCCGTGGGTGTCATTGATCGCCTTGAAATGGTCCAGGTCCAGCATCAGCAGCGATGGGCCTTTGCCACTGCGGCGCGCGCGGGCCAACTCGCCTTTGAAGGCCTGCATGAACGCCCGGCGGTTCAGCACGGGCAGCAGCGGGTCATGTGTGGCCAGATGCTCCAGTTCATCGCGCAGACGGTCGGTGGCCATCAGCACGCCGCCGATGGGCAGCATGAGCGTGGTGAGCACGTAAGCGCCGATATAGACGGTCTGGATGGGGTCGCGGTCCATCAAGTCGGTGCCGCCCAGGCCGAGCGACAGGGTGTACACCCGCAACACCAGCACCAGCAGGTGCAGCACAAGCACGGTCTGCACCAGCCGCACCGGAAAGCTCCCGCCGCCGTGGCGCATCAAAAACATGAGCAGCGCTCCATAGACCATGGACATGGACACCGTCAAAAAGCCCACGCGCAGCACATAGCTGGGATAGACCAGGGTCAGCACCGTCATCACCGCGAACGTAGCGGCCAGCCATAGCAGCCAGGGCCGCCATGCCAGAGGCTGCCCGAAGAAGCGGCGCGTGCCCTGGTGATAGCACATGGAGCCGAGCAACAGCAGCGTGTTGGCTACGACCAGCCCCAGCATGTCCGGAATGTGGCCGCGCAGCGAAAACAGCGCCGTGGACAGCAACCACAGCAGCGGCGCGGCGGCCCACAGTTCGACTCCGCGGATGCTCTTGGGATAGGTGCGACGCATGAGCCACAGCACCAGTGCCATGAGCAGCGACATGACGCCGGCCATGGCAATCAAGGAGCGTGGATCAAGGCTGGGCATGGGGCTGGGGTGTCAGCGGCGGGCCAGGCGGTTCCACCTGTCGGTACAAGGGGGCGATGGGTGCGGCATCTAATGCGCTCCTTGTGCTTTTCTGTGTTGAATAGTTTGCTATTTTTTTGATAGCTTCAGGTTTTCGTCGGCATCGGACTCTTGGGCCGATAGCCGCAATACGGCGCAACAGCGCATTCCCAGCAGCGCGGCTGCCGCGCCTGGCAGACATAACGGCCGTGCAAGATCAGCCAGTGGTGCGCGTCCACCAGGTACGCCGGTGGAATGCGCTCGAGCAACTGCATCTCGACGGCCAGCGGGGTTTTGCCAGGCGCAAGACCCGTGCGGTTGCTCACGCGGAAGATGTGCGTGTCCACCGCCATGGTCGGTTGGCCGAAGGCCACGTTCAGCACCACGTTGGCCGTCTTGCGGCCCACACCTGGCAGGGCTTCGAGGGCCTCGCGCGTGCGCGGCACTTGTCCGCCGTGCTCCTCGACCAGGATGCGGCAGGTCTCCATCAGGTGCCGGGCCTTGCTTTTGTAGAGCCCAATGGTCTTGATGTAGCCCTCCAGGCGTTCCAGCCCGAGGTCGAGGATGGCCTGTGGCGTGCCCGCCACCGCAAACAGCCGCCTTGTGGCCTTGTTGACGCCGACGTCTGTAGCCTGCGCCGACAGCAGCACGGCCACGAGCAACTCGAACACGCTGGTGTATTCCAACTCGGTGTTGGGCTGTGGGTTGGCAGCCCGCAGAGTGGCAAAAAAGGGCTCGATGTGGGCGCGTTTCATGGAGAGGGGAAAGATCAGTGGTGGCCTGACGCAATCAGTGCGGCGCCAGCAGCGGTACGCACAGCCAGCAGGCAAAGCGGTCGGAGTCGGGGCGGCCGCGAGATCGGCCTCGTACAGTTCCACCACCGCCCGCGGCGCGGGTTTCAGCGGGTTTCAGATTCTGCGCAGGCATCAGTTCCTTGAGCAGATACTTCCAGGCCATGCCGATGTCTGCGCCGACACCCTGAAAGCGCATGCAGGCATGGGGGCCGCCCGCAAAGTCTTGCACCTGCACATCAGGGTCCGGCCGCAGGCCGATGTCGATGGGCACGCAGGCGTCATAGCGGCCCTGCCCGGCAGGTGTGCAGACCGGATCGTCATGGCTCAGGCCAAGATAGCCCGGCTGGGGTGCACCCAGGCCGTGCGATTCGCACCAGCGTTCTAGGAGCCTGTCGGACTTGGGAATCGTCGGCTGCAAATGGGCCGCAGCGGTCCATTGTTCACCGTCTTGGGGCCCC
>JBKBUN010000009.1:0-38007 GCA_046289925.1 Burkholderiaceae bacterium
GGTTTCTCGGCCACAGGCTCTTACACGCTGAACCTGACCTCGGACAACACGACGGCTGTGTCGGTGTCGTTCACGCTGACCTCTACCACGGGTTCGGACCGCCTGTCGGCGGCGGTGTCGGCGATCAACGAGCAGTCTGCCAAGACGGGCGTGACGGCTTCGCTGAACAGCGATGGCAGCGGTGTGGTGCTGACGAACGCCACGGGCAATGACATCACGGTGAGCGACACCACCATCGCCAACGCCGCCGCTGTGACGGTGACCAAGCTGAATGCCAACGGCGCTGCCGTGGGCGGTGCTGTGACCCTGACGGCCGACACCACGGCCGACAACAGCACGACCAGCGGCTATTTGGTGCTGGACTCTGAGAAGTCGTTTGCCGTGACCTCCGCCAGCACCGCCATCACCAGCGGCGGCTCGGAATTGCGCCGCGTGGCCGACCTGGATGTGAGCACCTTCGAGAAATCAACCGAAGCGCTCAAGACCGTGGACTCTGCGCTGGCCTTTGTGAGCGGCGAGCGCTCCAAGCTCGGCGCGCTCCAGGCCCGCTTTGAGACGGCCATCGCCAGCCTGAATATCACGTCCGAAAACCTCTCGGCCTCACGCAGCCGCATCCAGGACGCCGACTTCGCGGCCGAAACCGCCAATCTGTCGCGCGCCCAAATTCTGCAGCAGGCTGGTACCGCCATGGTGGCCCAGGCGAATCAGATTCCACAGGGCGTGCTGTCGCTGCTGCGGCAGTAACATCGCCAGCGCACAGCGGCCGCCAGCGCCTCGGCGCGTGGAGGCTCCTGTCTGCATGCGCGGCGGCTTTCCTCACAGCCCATTGCTTTTGCCATGCCTGCGCCTCAGCCCCACAAAGCCGCCGATCCATCCAACACTCGCATCCAGCAGGCTTTGCAGGCCCAGGACTGGCCGGCGCTTGTGCGCCACTGCCGGCAAGCGCTGCGCCGCGACCGACGACACCTGCTCGCCCACCGCATGCTGGGGTTTGCACTGAACCAGCAGCGCCAGACCGAAGCGGCATTTCAGGCCTACCGACTGGCTATTGCGCTGTGGCCCCGCGACGCCGAGTTGCTGATCAAATATGCCAACACCCTGATCGAGCATGCGCGACCACAAGAGGCCCTGCCCTTGCTCGAAACCGTGTGCGAGCTGTCCCCCAACGAGGCCCAGAGCTGGATCAAGCTGGCGCAGTGCTGCTATGCGCTGCAGCTCAACGACCGCGGGTTCGAGGCTGCCCAACGGGCCGAAGCGCTGGCAGCAGACGTCAACGAAAAGGTGGCGTCGCTCACCCAGAAGGCCATTCACCGCCGCGAACTCGGCCAGGTGCGCGAGGCCGTAGAGGACTGCGAAGCCGCGATAGCACTGAACCCCTACGACACCGCCAACCACACCAACCGGCTGCTGTTCATGCTGGCCGACCCGCTGGCCACCAGTGCACAGCTCACGCGTGCCGCGCGGGAGTACGGGGCCATCATGCACCCCACCCTGCCCGCGCCCGACTTCAGCGCTCTGCGTGCTGGCGGCCCCTGGAAACGCTTGCGCGTCGGCTTTCTGTCGCCCGATTTCCGTGCGCATTCGGTGATGTATTTCACCGAAGGCCTGCTAGCCCAGCTCGACCGGCGGCAATTTGAGGTGTTCGCTTATTACCTGTACCCGCGAGACGACTCCGTAACCACACGCGTGGCCTGCCATGCCGACCATTTTGTGCGTCTGGCGGGGCTGACAGCCGAACAGCAGGCCCAGCGCATTCGGGACGACGGGATCGACATCCTGATCGAGTTGGCCGGTCATACGGGCCACAACGGCCTGCCAGTGCTGGCCCAGCGGGCAGCGCCCGTACAGGTGTCGTGGCTGGGCTTCCCGGCGACCACGGGCCTGGCCAACGCCGACTACCGGATCACGGACGAAGTCACCGACCCTTCAGACGCCGACGCGCAGTACACCGAGCGGCTGGTGCGCCTGCCTACGCTGTTCTGCTGCTACCGCCCCATGAGCCGTAATCCACTGTGGCGTTACCAGCCCCGTTACGGTGTGAGCCCCCTGCCCGCGCTGCACAACGGCTATGTGACGTTCGGCTCGTGCAACAACCTGGGCAAGCTCACCGATGAGGTGCTGGCGCTGTGGGGGCGGATCCTGCGTGAAGTTCCCACATCGCACCTGCTGATCGAGGGCAAAAACTTCGAAAAACCGGAATTCGCCCAAGCCTACCGACAGCGCTGCGAACGCCTGGGGGTGCCAGTGGACCGCCTGGAACTGGTGCCACTGGACGCTGGCCAGCAATACCTGACCTACCACCGCATCGACATCGCGCTGGATCCATTCCCGCTGACGGGCGGTACCACCTCTTTCGATGTGCTTTGGATGGGGGTGCCCCTGGTGTCGATGGAGGGCGACAGCTTCAAGAGCCGTATGGGGGCGGGCATTCTGACCTACCTCGGGCGCACCGAATGGCTGGCGACTACCGCCGACGCGTACGTACAGATCGCGGCCAACCTGGCAGCGGACATTCCAGGCCTGAGCCAATTGCGCCAAAGCCTTCGTGCGGAAGTGGAGCAATCGCCCCTCATGCGCGAGGGCCGGTTCAACCAACTGTTCGGGATGGGCCTGCGCAGCATGTGGTGGGAGCACTTGGCGATCGCCCTGGCACCTGAGGACGCCGCGTCCCAGGCACAGCGGTGCGAGGAGTGGGCCCAACAAGCCCCGCCCGAGTGGGCCGCACCAGCGCCGCTGGGCGTGGGACTGCGCCCTGGGCAACGCGTCACGCTGAGCGAAGCCCACCAGCGCCTGCAAGACCTGACCGAGAAGGCCAAGGCGAGCATGTCGCCACTGCACCGCACGGGAGACCAGATCACGCACCGCCACTGGATTGCAGTCACAGAACTGGCTGAGTTGGTGCTGTGCGCATCGCCCCACGATCCGGTGGCGCTGGCGTGCCTGGCTGAGGTGGAGCACGCACACGGACACACCGACTTTGCGGTGACATATCTCAAATACGCCATGGAGGCCATGGGCGTCGCCCCTGCCGCCGCCTGAACACTGCAGGCTCCCATCGCGAAACCCTTGCCACAAGGCCGCCGGAGTCGGAGTCGAGCCCCCGAGGCTGCAGCAGGTCAGGCTTTCGCTCAGAGCATGCGCCGCAGAAATCCGCTGGGGGCCACCGTCACCTGAAGACGCTGCTCCATCTCGGCGTCCACCTCAAACTCCGGATGCCCAGCCAGCCACTGGCGCACCGCTGTCTTGGGGTTGTTGCCCACATCCCAGGGACGATCGGCAAAGAACTTCGGCGGCATATCCTCGACGAAGGTATCGAACACCACGCAGTAGCTACCTGGGGTGACCAGCGGCGCGTAGGCATTGAGTTCGCCAAGCACATGGTCGTGCGTGTGCATGGAATCCAGGCACACCAGCACGCGCTGGTAGCCACGCGCAAAGTCCTGCACCTGCTGCACCACCTCCGGGGCCACGGCAGAGCCCTGGATCATGGTGATGCGGCTGGCCATTGGGTGGGATTCGATGGCCGCTCGGTTATGCGCCCGGATGTCGATGTCCACGCCCAGCACCTTGCGGTGCGAAACCCTTGGGTCAAGCGTGGTCCCCGATTCGATGGCGTCGGCCATATCCAGCAGGGCCAGCAGCGATGCACTGAGCACCAGCGAACCGCCGTGGGCGATGCCCGTTTCAATGATCAGATCAGGCCGCACACGCCACACCAACGCCTGCATGGCCACGATGTCCTGCGGGTACTGAATGATCGGTCGGCCCATCCAATCGAAGTTGTACACGTACTTGCGTTCCATGGAGGCCTGCAGCCAGTTGCGCGACAGCGACTGGAATTCAGCATCCTGCGCATACTGCCGCAGACGCTCCTGGCGCTCCTGTGCAAATTGTTCGACGGGGTTCATCAATGGATTCCTCCAACAGGTTCTGATGCGGACAGAAGATCGTCTGCCAAAGCCTCGCGTGGCTGCACGCCCCACTCGGACTGCAGCCGCTGCACTTGGATGGGCGCAAACGTGTGCACCGGCGCACCGGGGACCCACTCCACGGTGCAGCCGGTGCGCTGGCGCAGCCACTCAAGCCACGCACCGTGCGTGCGTTGGAGGCCACTGGCCACGTTGTAGACCGGCGCACGCCCCTGCAAGGCAATGCGCGGCAGCCAGTCGAGCACGTCATTGATGTGGAGATAGTCCTTGGCGGACTCCGGGGAAGACCGCAGCACCACCCGACCGGTCGAACGCGCCTGACAGAGCAGATCCGCCACCAGATTGCCGGAATCAGCGTCCATGCCAGGCCCCACCACATTCGACAGGCGCGCCACACGCACGCCCTGGCGTCCACTGGCATGGCACAGCGACTCGCCCGTGAGTTTGGAGAGGTTGTAGAGATACGAAGGGTCCCCAGGCACCACCGACAGCGGCGCGTCTTCGTGGGTGCTCGCAGCGCCCAGATAGACCCGCGTGGACGACAGATACAGCAAGGAGTCGAACGACGCGCGTTGCAACACCTGGGCCAGCAGCCCAACATGGGCCTCGACCGTATCGAAGGGGCGCGTGCGGAAGTCGCCTGTAAGACCAGCGCAATACAGCACATGGCCCAGCGGCCGCTCCAGCAGGGCCGCATCGCCGCGCACAGGGGCCCATACCGTGTGGCCAAGCGCTTGCAAATGGCGCACCAGCCGGCTGCCGATGTAGCCGGCAGCGCCGATCACGGTGAACCGCTCGGCCATCAGCGCCGCCCTCCGACTGCCTTGAGTGGCTGCCCGGCGTACACCGTGTAGGGCTGCAGTTCACCACGCACGATGGAGCCCGCGCCCACCACGCAGCCCTGGCGCAGCACGGCACCATCCAGCAGCACGCAGTTGGCACCGATCCACACATCGTCCTCGATGACGATACCGCCCTTGCTGGGCAGAAACCCCTGCTCGCGGATCAGGCGACCGCGCTCGGCGTAGGCATGGTTCACCGGGGCGAAGGTGCAGTTGGCGGCAATGGCCACATGGTTGCCGATGCGGATGCCATTGCCGGTGTAGAGCACACACCCCGCGTTGATCACCACATGTTCGCCCACCACCAGGTCGCCATGGCCTCCGGCGGGCTTGACCTTCACAAAGCTGTCGATGACCGAATGCGCCCCCACGGTGATGCGCGTGCCGCGCACCGAATCCTCGATGTCGGCCATGGCCGACACGCGGGCGCTGGGGTGGATCTCGATCACGCCCACACCTCCAGCCGGGGCACGGCAACCGCAAAGCGCCCGCCCCATGCCCGCACGTAGTCGAGCTGCGCGGTGACTTCGTCGCGCAGGTTCCACGGCAGGATCAAGACCACATCGGGGCGGTGCGCCCGCAGGTAAGACTCGTCGACGACCGGAATCCGGCTGCCTGGCAGGTACTTGCCCTGCTTGGCCGGGTTGCGGTCCACCACATACGGCAACAGGTCGGTGCGCACCCCGGCAAAGTTAAGCAGCGTGTTGCCCTTGGCCGCAGCACCGTACGCGGCCACGCGCAGGCCCTGCTCCTGGGCCTGCAGCAAAAAGCGCAGCAACTCGCGCTTGATGCGCAGGCATTCGGGCTGCAGGCGCTGGTAGAACGCTGGACTTTCCATGCCCACCGCCCGCTCACGCGCCAGCAAGGCGGCCACGGCAGGCTGTACCGCGTGCGCGGCCGCATCGCTGCGGCAGGCGTACACGCGCAGGCTACCGCCGTGGGTGGCAAGCTCTTGCACGTCGAACACGGTAAGCCCCTGCGTGGCCAGGATGCGCTGCACCGCCAGCAGCGACAGGTACGAGAAATGCTCGTGATACAGCGTGTCGAACTGGCACTGCTGCACCAGTTGCAGCAAGTGCGGAAACTCGAACGTGGCTACACCACCGGGCTTGAGCAGCAGCGCAAAACCCGCCACGAAATCGTTGATATCGGGCACATGGGCCAGCACGTTGTTGGCGACCATCAGGTCGGCGGCGTGTCCGTCCGCGTGCAACTGCCGCGCCAGCGCGGTGCCGAAAAATGCCTGTACCACGGCAAGGCCCCGCACGCGGGCGGCGGCCGCCGTACTGGCCGTGGGCTCCACGCCCAGGCCAGGAATGCCGCGCGCCGCCACGTACTGCAGCAGGTAGCCGTCGTTGGCGGCCACTTCCACCACCTGGCTGTGTGGCCCCAGGCCGAAACGCCGGACCATGTCGTCCACATAGCGCTCTGCGTGGCGCAACCAGCTGCTCGAATAGGAGCTGAAGTAGGCATACTCGGCATCGAACAGTTCGTGCGCCTGGGCAAAGTCTTCGGTCTGCGCCAGCCAGCAGTGGGTGCACACCAGCACGCGCAGCGGATACCAGCGCTCAGGCGCCTGCAGAGCGGCGGGCCCCACATAGGCGTTGGACGGCGGCGCGGTGCCCAAGTCGGCCAGCGGCAGGTGCAGGGCGGCCCCGCAATGGCGGCAGTGCATCACGAAAAGCCTCCGAGAAGGGCTGGGCCAGTGGCTGGCAGCGGTGGATGCGCCTGGTCACGCGGCGACAGATGCTGCACGGGCAGCGGCCAGGCGATCGCCAGGCGCGCATCCAGCGGGTGTACCCCGCCTTCGTGCATGGGTGCGTGCGCGGCCGAATGCACATAGAGCATGTGCACATCGTCCTGCAGGGTCTGAAAGCCGTGGGCGCAGCCTGGCGGAATGAGCAAGGCGCAGCCGTTGTCGGCGCTCAGCAACTCCGCATGCCACTGCAGGTGGGTCGGGGAGCCCGGCCGCAGGTCCACCGCCACGTCCCACACAGCCCCTTGCAGGCAGTGCACGAGCTTGGCCTCGGCAGCGGGACTGCGCTGGAAGTGCAGGCCACGCACGGTGCCGCGCGCACGCGTGACGGTGTGGTTGACCTGCGCCACCGGCCAGTGCCAGCCAGCGGTGGCCAAGGTGTCGCGGCAGAACAGCCGGGCCAGCGCGCCGCGCGCATCGCCCACCGGGTGGCGCTGCACACGCAGCACACCCGGCAGCGGGGTGGGTTCGGCGCTCAGGCGCTGCATATGTCCTCTGGGCGGGCGGCTTCGAAGGCGTCCAGGTCGGCTGCACACAAGGCGCGCGGGTCGGCCCCTGCCGCCCAGCCACGGTACCAGTCCATGGTGCGTTGCACGGCGGTGGCCACCGACCAGCGCGGCATCAGGCCGAGGGCCGACCGCGCCTGCGCGGTCTCCAGCGCCAGAAAGCAGGACTCGTGCGGTCCATTACTATTATTTTGATAGCAAACTTCTGATCCTGGATAAGCACGAGCTGCCATTTCGACCACATGCCGTACGGTGACCGCCTCATGCGGTTGCGGACCGAAGTTGTACGCAGGCGACACGCGGTCTGGCCGCTCGCACAGCGCCTGGGCCAGCACCAGGTAGGCCCGCAGCGGCTCCAGCACATGCTGCCAGGGCCGGGTGGAGCCGGGCTGACGGATCTGCAGCGCCACGCCCGCCTGCCAGGCGCGCACGGCGTCGGGCAGCAAGCGGTCGCGCGCCCAGTCGCCCCCGCCGATCACATTGCCCGCGCGGGCCGTGGCCAAGGCCACGCCGCGCGGGGCCAGGAAGGCGTCGCGGTAGCTGGCGGCCACGATTTCGGTGGCGGCCTTGCTCGCGCTGTACGGGTCGTGCCCGCCCAGGGCGTCGTCTTCGCGGTAGGGGTAAACCCATTCGCGGCTGCGATACACCTTGTCGGTGGTGACCACCAGCACCGCACGCACGCCGGGCGCGGTGCGCAGCGCATCCAGCAGGTGCACCGTGCCCATGACGTTGGTGGAAAACGTGTCCACCGGGGCTTCGTAGCTTGGTCGCACCAGCGCCTGGGCTGCGAGGTGCAGGACTACCTCGGGGTTGGCGCGGTGGACGGCATCGTGCACGGCATCGGCGTGGCGCAGGTCCACCCGTTGATCCGCAGCCAAGCCCCTGGCCACCTGGGCCAGCGTGTAGAGCGCTGGCTCGGTGGGCGGATCGAGCGCAAGCCCGGTCACCTCGGCCCCCAGGCGCTGCAGCCACAGGGCCAACCATGCGCCCTTGAAGCCGGTGTGCCCCGTCAGCAGCACGCGCCGGCCACGCCAGAAGGCAGGGTCCAAGGGCATTCTCACCACACCTTCCAGGGCGCGCGGCCCGACCGCCACAGCTCTTCGAGCAGGTTTTTCTCGCGCAGCGTGTCCATGGGCTGCCAGAAGCCTGCGTGCTCAAAGGCGCGCAGCTGTCCGTCGCGGGCCAGCCCCTGCATGGGCTCAATCTCCCAGCTGGTGGCGTCGCCGTCGATGCGGTCGATGACCTCGGGCTGCAGCACAAAAAAACCACCATTGATCCAACCACCATCGCCGCGCGGCTTTTCCTCGAAGCCGCCCACGGCGTCGCCCTCACGCACCAACGCACCGTAGCGGCCAGGAGGTTGCACCGCCGCCACGGTGGCCAGTCGGCCGTGGGCGCGATGGAAGGCAAATTCAGCGCTCAGATTGATGTCCGCCACGCCATCGCCATAAGTGAAGGCAAAGGGCTCGCCGGGCGTCAGGTACTCGCGCACGCGGCGCAGGCGGCCGCCAGTCATGGTGCTTTCTCCCGTGTCCACCAGGGTCACGCGCCAGGGCTCGGCGTGGCGGTGGTGCACTTCCATCCGGTTGGCCGCCATGTCGAAGGTCACGTCCGACATATGCAGGAAGTAGTTGGCGAAGTATTCCTTGATGACGTAGCCGCGGTAGCCCAGGCAAATGATGAACTCGCTCACGCCGTGGGCAGCGTACATCTTCATGATGTGCCACAGGATCGGTCGCCCCCCGACTTCGATCATCGGTTTGGGCTTGAGGTGCGACTCCTCAGAAATGCGGGTGCCCAAGCCGCCGGCCAGCAATACAGCTTTCATGCAGGCGAGCATAGGCCAGGCGGCCGACGCCCAAGCGACCGAACAGAGGCCCCAAAACCCGCATTTGTCGCGTTAAGGCCACGCCTGGGAACCACGGTCGGACAGGCGCCCGGGCCACGAAAGGGTTTGTCCGCAGCGAAAGCCGCTCAAGCTGGGCCACCGTTGTGCCGAATGCCCGTTCAGGGCGGAGCATATGCACAAGCACAAAATCCCAGGCGCGGCAGGTTTGTCGCATCTGCAATCCGATACATTTAGACTAGCCTTTTAGCCACCTCGTTGCCAGCGCCCAGCGCCTCCGACGCGACCCGGCACCAACCTCGCCACACGCATGTTTGTCGTCATCGGTTACATCATTTCCTTCGGGTGCATCTTTGGGGTGTACGTCATCCACGGCGGGAACATTCAGATCATTCTCAAAGCCCTGCCGTTTGAGACCATCACCATCCTGGGCGGTGCGCTGGGAGCCTTTGTGGTGAACAACCAGCCCAAGGTGCTCAAAGCCACGGCCGCCGCCATCCCGATGGCACTCAAGGGCTCCAAGTACACCAAGGCGCGGTACATGGAACTGATGGCCATGCTCTATGACATCCTGCAAAAGGCGCGCAAGGATGGCCTGATGGCGATCGAAAAGGATGTGGAAGCCCCGCACGAGTCAGAGATCTTCAAAAAGTACCCGACCGTCGGCAGCGACCACCATGTGATCGAGTTCACCACCGACTACCTGCGCATGATGGTGTCTGGCAACCTCAATTCGCATGAGATCGAAGCCCTGATGGACAGCGAAATCGACACCCACCACCAAGAAGCACACGCCCCGGTCGCGGCGCTGCAACGCCTGGCCGGGGCGCTGCCGGCGTTCGGGATCATCGCAGCCGTGCTGGGCGTGGTGAACACCATGGGGTCTGTGGGCCAGCCGCCCGCCGTGCTAGGCGGTTTGATTGGTTCGGCCCTGGTGGGCACGTTCCTGGGTATTTTGCTGGCATACGGTGTGGTGGAACCGCTGGGCGGCCTGATCGAACAAAAGACCGAAGATGCCTCTAAAGAGTTGTTATGCATCAAATCCACCCTGCTGGCGAGCATGCAGGGCTACAACCCCGCCACCGCCATCGAGTTTGGACGCAAGGTGCTGTTCTCGGGCGACCGGCCCGGCTTCTCTGAGCTCGAAGCCTACGTGAAGGGCAAGAAGTAAGCGCAAGCACCCGGGTCAGGCCCTCTGCGCACGAACACCATGGCAGAAAAGAAGCTCCAGCCCATCATCATCAAGCGCATCAAGAAGGGCGGTCACGCCGCCCACGGAGGTGCCTGGAAGATTGCCTATGCCGACTTCGTGACGGCCATGATGGCGTTCTTCCTGCTGATGTGGCTGCTGGGATCGACAGCCAAAGGCGACCTGCAAGGCATTGCCGCGTATTTCTCCTCGCCACTGAAGGTGGCCATGGCCGGTGGTGATGGCGCGGGCAACAGCTCCAGCATCATTCCCGGTGGCGGCAACGACCTGAGCAAAGTCCACGGGCAAGTGCGTCGTTCTGACAATGAACAAGACAAAGAGCGGCGCATGAGTGAAGACACCTCGCGGGTCGAGCGCACTCGGCAAGACGCACAGCGCATCCAGGCCCTGCAGGCCAAAATCGATGCCCTGATCACCGAGAACCCTCGGCTCAACGAGTTCCGCTCCCAAATCCGCCTGGATGTGACGCCCGATGGGCTGCAAATTCAGATCGTGGACGACCAGAACCGCCCCATGTTCGACAGCGGCAGTGCGCTCGTCAAACCCTACATGCGAGAGATCCTCAAGGAGATCGGCGCTGCGCTCAGCGGCGTCGAAAACCGTATCAGCCTGGCCGGGCATACCGATGCGGTGCCCTACGGCAACAGCGACCGCGGTTACAGCAACTGGGAGCTGTCGGCCGACCGAGCCAACGCCACGCGACGCGAGCTGGTGGCAGCCGGCATGCCCGATGCGCAACTGGGCCGGGTGGTGGGTCTGGCGGCCAGCGATCCGCTCGACCCGGCCAACCCGCGGTCGCCCAGCAACCGGCGCATCACGATCACAATCCTCACCCGGGAGGCCGAGGAACGGCTGATGGGCAAAACCATGCCCATGGTGACTTCGGCAGAATTAATGAATGAAAAGCGGGGGAATCCCTCACCCCCTGTCAAACCGTAACGACTTGTCACCCCACCTGTGAGCCGTGACAATACCCTCAGATATTTCGACCGAAAGGGTCCCAAGTGACCACTGCCCTGCGTTTTTTGATCGTTGACGACTTCTCCACCATGCGGCGTATCGTCCGCAATCTGCTCAAGGAAAGCGGCTTCACGGACGCCGATGAGGCAGAAGACGGCCTGGTCGCATTGAACAAGCTGCGCAACAGCAAGTTCGACTTTGTCGTGACCGACATCAACATGCCGAACATGAACGGTTTCCAGCTGTTGGCGGAAATCAAGAAAGACGACAAGCTCAAGCATCTTCCTGTGCTGATGGTCACGGCCGAGGCGCGCAAGGAAGACATCGTCGCGGCCGCCCAAGGCGGTGCGGCCGGCTACATCGTCAAACCCTTCACCAAGGCGACACTGGAGGAAAAGGTCACCTTGATCCTCAAGAAGATGGGGCTATGACGTCATGGACACGCCTGAGCACAACCAACCGGAAGCCGCCGAGGTTCACCAGAAAATCGGTGTGCTGACCCGCCAGTTGCACGATGCGCTGAATGAACTCGGTTTTGCGGACAAGCTCCGCGGCACCATGGGCGAACTGCCCGATGCCCAAAGCCGACTCTCCTACATCGCCAGACTGACGGGCGATGCGGCGGAGAAAGTGCTCTACCGCGTGGAGCAGGCCAAAGCCCAGCACGACTACATTGCCGCCGAAACGCGCCGAATGGTGGCATCGCTGATCAAAGACCCGGTGGCCGCCGTCGCCAAGGGCGAGATCATGAACTTTCTGTCAGAGGTAGAGCGGGTGACGCAAGAAGCCGACACCCATCTGACCGAGATCATGATGGCCCAGGACTTCCACGACCTTACCGGCCAGGTGATCGCACGGGTGGTCGCACTCGCGGCCACGATTGAGGACCAATTGGTTCAGCTGCTGATCCAAACTGCCCCCCCCAACGCGCAGGTGCCGCCCGTGGAGCCGCCCAAAGTGCACCTGGCCGGGCCTGTAGTGAACCCCGAAACCACCCCAGACGTGGTGACCGACCAATCGCAAGTGGACGATCTGCTGGCCAGCCTTGGCTTCTGAGCGAGAGCGCTATGCGCCCGCCAGCACCATGCTCGACGGCTACATGCGGCATTGTGCCTCCTTGCGCACAGGAGTGCGCTGCGTCGTCTGGCCTTGCCTGGCGCGCCGATCACGGCACTGGCGGGCGCATCCAACTGCGGTTTCTAGGAGCCTGTCGGACTTGGGGCGTCGAAAGCGAAAATGCGCCCCAGCGAGGACAGTTTTCGCCGTATTTGCAGCCCCATAGCGGGGCTATGGGGCCAAAAGACGGTGAAAAATGGACCGCTGCGGCCCATTTGCAGCCGACGATTCCGACAGCCTCCTAGGCTGAGCGATCGCATCCAACCATCCGGGAAAAGGGGCCGCAGGCCCCTTTTTTTCGCCCTTTAGAAATCGGCGCTCTCTCGACAATGGCATGACCTTCCCGTCATGCCACCATGGAATCGAGTCAAGAGAAAAGCCTGCCCGCATCCGAGCGCAAACTGCAAAAGGCGCGCGAGGATGGCCAGGGTGCCCGCTCGCGGGACTTGTCGCATCTGGCCATTCTGGGGGCTGGCGCTGCCTGTGTGCTGGCCTTCATGCCAACCTTGATGGACCACATGCAGCGCGCGATGGGCCAGCAGCTGGTGTTTGATGCGCGGACGGTCATGACACCCGCCGCCATGCTGGAGCGGCTGCAGGCCATGTTGGCCGTGGGTCTTATCGCCAGTGCTGCATTTGCGGTGGTCACGGGCGCTGCAGCCCTGCTCAGCGGGATTGGCGCTGGTGGGTGGATCATGAGCCTCAAGCCGATCAGCCCGCAATTCAATCGGCTCAATCCGATTTCCGGCTTTGCCAACCTGTTTTCTGGACAGCAGATGGCCAACGTGGCCAAGATGGTCCTGATGACGGTGCTGCTCAGCTACGTGGGCTGGAAGTACATGGGCACCAGCATTGAGAAAGTCGCCATGCTCGTGCTGCAGCCCTCGGCGTCTGCCTTACGGGGCGCAGCGGAATGGCTGACGGGAGGGGTGGCGCTGCTGCTGCTCATCGTGCTCCTGGCGGCGCTCATCGATGTTCCATTGCAGGCCTTCTTCTTCAAGTCGCGCCTGAAGATGACCCACGAGGAAGTCAAGCAGGAACACAAGGAGTCTGAAGGCAATCCGCACACCAAGAGCCGGATTCGCCAGCGCCAGCGTGAAGTGGCCGACCGTGCCAGCGTCGCTGCGGTGCCCAAGGCAGACTTTGTGGTCACCAACCCGACGCACTACTCCGTGGCACTGCGCTACGACGAGGCCACGATGAACGCCCCCCAGGTGATTGCGCGCGGAACCGACTTGGTGGCGCTCAAGATTCGCGAAGTGGCGACCGCGCATGGCGTGCCAGTTTTGCAGTCCCCGATGCTGGCACGCGCCTTGTACGCCCATGCCGAACTGGACCAGCCGATCCCCGCCACGCTCTACACCGCGGTGGCCCAGGTGTTGGCCTACGTCTACCGACTCAAGGCCGCCCTGCGAGGCGAAGGCCGCATGCCAGAGGCCATGGCCGAACCCCAGGTGCCCCCTGAACTCGATCCGCATCACAAGATGCCCGCCGCACGAGGTGCCGCATGAACGCTCCTTCCATGAAATCGCTGAAGCAATGGGCTGGCAGCAACTCGGGGGCCCTGTCGGAGCTGGCAGCGCCGATCCTGATCGTGGCCATCCTGGCGTTGATGGTGCTGCCCATTCCTGCGTGGCTGCTGGACACGTTCTTCACCTTGAATATCGCGGTCGCGCTGATGGTGATGATGGTGGCGGCCTACATGATCCGCCCGCTGGACTTCGCTGCGTTCCCAACGGTATTGCTGCTCACCACGCTGATGCGACTGTCGCTCAATGTGGCCTCTACCCGCGTGGTGCTACTCGAAGGCCACACTGGTCCAGGTGCTGCGGGCGCGGTCATCGAAGCGTTCGGTCACTTCCTGATCGGTGGCAACTTCGCGGTGGGTCTGATCGTGTTTTCGATTCTTGTGGTGATCAACTTCGTGGTGATCACCAAGGGAGCCGAGCGAATTGCCGAGGTGTCGGCACGCTTCACCCTGGATGCCATGCCAGGCAAGCAGATGGCTGTGGATGCCGATCTCAACGCTGGACTGATCGACGAGAAGGAAGCCAAGCGACGGCGGGCTGAAGTCGCAGAAGAAGCCAACTTCTTCGGCTCCATGGACGGTGCGTCAAAGTTTGTGCGGGGCGATGCAATCGCCGGCATCCTGATTCTGCTGATCAACATCATCGGCGGCTTTGCCATCGGCATGCTGCAGCACAACCTCTCGGCCAGCCAGGCCGCCAACACTTACATCCTGCTGGCAGTGGGCGATGCGCTGGTGGCACAGGTGCCGGGGTTGCTGATCTCGGTGGCCGCGGCCATGGTGATTTCTCGTGTCGGCAAAGACCAGGACAGCGGCCGGCAGATCGTGGACCAATTGCTGATGTCGCCCCGCGTGCTGGGCGTGACGGCCTGTATCCTCGTGCTGCTGGGCCTCATTCCGGGCATGCCGCATCTGGTGTTTTTGACGATCGGCGGCGCTATCGGCTACGCAGCCTGGGCGCTGCATCAGCGCACCCAGCAACCGCCGCCGGTGGAGGCGCCCCCTGCCCCCACGCAGGATGGCGAGGCCACATGG
Source organism: Burkholderiaceae bacterium (assembly GCA_046289925.1). Lineage (GTDB taxonomy): Bacteria > Pseudomonadota > Gammaproteobacteria > Burkholderiales > Burkholderiaceae_C > Acidovorax_G. Next base: position 14,729 of record JBKBUN010000009.1, read on the forward strand.
GATGACCTGCAACCCGTAGACCTGCTGGGCCTGGAACTTGGGTACCGCCTGATCTCGCTGGTGGACAAGAACCGGCAGGGAGATTTGCTCACACGCATCAAAGGCGTGAGGCGCAAGTTTGCGCAGGAGGTTGGATTTCTGCCTCCGGCCGTGCATGTGCGCGACAACCTGGAGCTCAAGCCCAGTGGCTACCGCATCACGCTGCGCGGCGTCGTGGTAGGCGAGGGCGAGGCATTTCCGGGCAACTACCTGGCCATCAACCCGGGCGGCATCAGCACCCCACTGATCGGAACCCCCACCACCGACCCCGCATTCGGCCTGCCTGCGCACTGGATCGACGAGCGCCAGAAGGAAGCGGCACAAATGGCCGGTTTTACCGTCGTTGATTCCGAAACCGTGATGGCGACCCATTTGTCACACTTGATGCAAGTGCATGCGGCCAAGCTGCTCAGCCGCACAGAGACCCAGCAACTGGTCGAACACGTGGCAAAGCTGGCTCCGAAGCTCATCGAAGAAGTGGTTCCCAAAATGGTGTCCATCGCAACGTTCCAGAAGGTCTTGCAGCTGCTGCTGGAAGAGTCTGTGCACATCCGCGATATCCGCACCATCATCGAAACGCTGGCCGAGCATGCAGGCAGCATCCAGGACCCCCTGGAGCTGGCGCGACGCGTGCGCATTGCCCTGTCGCCAGCCATCGTGCAACAGATCTACGGCCCCACCCGTGAACTCAACGTGATTGCCATCGAGCCCGGTCTGGAGCGTCTTCTGGTGCAGGCCCTGAGCAACGCCTCTGCTCCCGCACTGGACCCCGGCGTCGCCGACGTGCTCACCCAACGGGCTGCCGAGGTCGCGCTCAAGCAGGAGGAGATGGGGCTTCCCGCCTGCCTGCTGGTACCCGATCCGATCCGCAGCGCCATCTCGCGTCTGGTACGCCGTGTGGCGCCCCGGCTGCAGGTCCTGGCCCACAGTGAAATTCCCGAAACGCACACCATCCGTATCGGGCCCATCCTCAAAGGTGCATCAGCATGAACATCAAACGCTTTCACGCTCCCACTTCCCGGGAAGCTCTGGCCAAAGCGCGCATGGCCTTTGGTGACGGTGCCCTGATCCTGTCAAACCGTGCCACGGCCAACGGGGTCGAAGTGATTGCAACGGCCGAGGAGAGCCTGTCCTCGCTGGAACAGCCAGAGCTGCAGGCGGCTGCCGCAAGCGAACCGGTGAGCCGTCCCGCGCAACGAGGGCTGTCCGGCTCGACGAAGGCGTCGCACGCATCGCGCAACCCCGTCGAGGAAGACACCGAACAACTGGCCATGAGCACCTTGTCCTTCCAGGACTATGTGCGCGAGCGCATGCTGCGCCGCCGCCACGAGGCCCTGCACGGTGCCGACATGACCGAAGCCGCGCCGCTTTCGCAGCGCGCGCAGGAACGTGCCTTGGAAGCTGAAATGGAGCGCGAGCCCGTGCGCAAAGCGCCGGCTCCAGTGGTGCGTCACAACCCATTGCGCAGCATCCCTGCCGACCGTCCGGCAGAGCCGGCGCCCCGGCGCCGCGCTGAGCCCCAGGTGTCCATGGCACAGCAGGCAGCGCTGATGAGCGAGCTGCATGCGGTCAAGGAACTGATCGAGGAGCGCTTTAATACCCTGGCCTGGCTGGGCCAGGCCAAGCAAAACCCGATCCAGTCCAACCTCATGCTCAAAATGATTCGGGCGGGCTACTCCCCTGCCCTGGCCCGGGCCGTGCTGGAACGCATGCCCGAGGATCTGGGCGCCGCAGAGTCGGTGCGCTGGCTCATGGACGTACTGGAGCGCAATCTCCGCACGGACGCCGATGCTCCACCGCTGTACGAAGAAGGCGGCATCTACGCACTCGTCGGCTCCACCGGCGTGGGCAAAACCACCACCACGGCCAAGCTTGCAGCGCATTGCGCGCGCATTCATGGCCCAGGCAGTGTGGGTCTGATCACGCTGGACACCTACCGTGTGGGTGCACACGAACAGTTGCGCACCTACGGTCGCATGCTGGGCATCGTGGCCCACCAGGCCCACGACCGTGCAGCGTTGCAGGATCTGCTGGGGCTGCTGTCGGGTAAGAAAATGGTGCTGATCGACACCACTGGTGTGGCTCCGCGCGATCCACGTAAGCGCGACATGCTAGACGTGCTCGACCTTCCGCATGTCCACCGCCTGCTGGTGCTCAACGCCGGCTGCCATGGCGACACACTGGACGACGTGCTCACCGCATTCAAGACATCGGGATCGCAACAAGCCATCCTGTCCAAGGTGGACGAAGCGGTGAAGCTAGGACCGGCCCTGGATGCACTGATTCGCCACCAAATGGTGCTGCGCGGCGTGACCAATGGCCAGCGCGTGCCCGAAGACTGGGAGCAAGCCGACGCCCACCAGCTCATCGCGACGTCGATGCGGGCTCCGGCCAAGTCGGCCTACGACCCCAAGGCCAGCGACTTGAATTTCTTCTTCTCTAACGCCGTCGACTCGGTGGGCGAACGGGGGCTGGTGGATGCTTGACGCAACCCTGCACCAGGGCGCCAGCCTCCTGAGCTTCATGCCGCAGGCGCAGCTGCGCCTGCTGGCGGTCACCAGTCAGGACGACCGGCCGCGCAACCTCGAGGCACTGTGGCAGTTGTGTGCCCAGTGGCAACGCCAGGGTTATCCGGTGGTGGTGCTGGACGGCACCACCCTGGAATCCGACCGCTCCCCTGGCCTGGAGCACCTGCTGCGCCAGGCCCCCTGGAAAGAAGGGGTGAGCCTGGACCTTGGCGAGATCGCATCCTCCCTGGCCGTGATCCCTGCCGCGCGGGGCCTGCACAGGCTTGGACGCAAGGCGCGGCATGTGGTGCGCCCTCCTTTGGCCGACCTGTGTGAATACTTCCGTGCCTACGCCATGCTGGTATTGCTAGCGCCTGCGTCGGTACTAGCCCCGCTGCTGGCCACCACGGTGGCCCAGCCCCTGGTACTTACCACGCCCGACAGCGCTGGTGTGATCGACGCCTACCGCAACCTGAAGCAACTGGCACTCGAAGCGGGCACCGTGGGCTCTGTGGTCGCCGTTGTACCAGACGACAGCGCTCGGTCGCGCCACGCCGCTCATGCGGCCCTTCAAAACTTGCGGCAGTGCACGCAACGCCATCTGGGAGTGCCCTTGCGGACGGCCACCCTGAACCCGGATGCCATGCTGGATGTTCAGCGCCTGGCCTTGCAACTGCTGGAAAACGCAGGCACCATCGACACGACTGTGCAGGCCCCACCCGCTGCGGAGGTGCCGTTTGCCCGGAGTCATTGATCTGATGTACACCGCCAAAGGCCAGCTTGATCGGGACGCCATGATCCGCCAGCATGTACCGCTGGTACGTCGCATTGCGCACCACATGATCGCGAAGCTTCCGCCCAACGTCGAACTGGATGACCTGATCCAGGTGGGCATGATGGGCCTGGCCGATGCCCTGTCGCGCTACGAGGCCACGCAGGGTGTGCAGTTTGAGACGTTTGCAACCCAGCGCATCCGCGGTGCCATGCTCGATGAGCTGCGCGAGGGCGATTGGATGTCACGCAGCTCCCGCAAGAGCCAAAAAGACATCGAGCAGGCCGTACATCGGCTGGAACAGCGCCTGGGCCGCAGTCCGCTGGAATCGGAGATTGCAGCCGAAATGGGCATGAGCCTGTCGGACTACCAGAACCTCCTGGGCAAGGTGCGGGGCACGCAGTTGGTCTACCTTGAAGACATGACCCATGGCGACGAGGACGATGGCTTTCTCGACCGGCATGTGGCCGACAGCGCCGCCGATCCTATGGAGATGCTGCGCGACCAAAGGCTGCGCGACTCGCTGGTGGCGGCCATCAAGAGCCTGCCAGAGCGCGAGCAGCACATCATGGGCATGTACTACGAGCACGACATGAATCTCAAGGAAATCGCGGCGGTGCTCGGCGTCACGGAATCACGGGTGTGCCAACTGCACAGCCAGTCGATTGCGCGGCTGCGCGCCAAGATGCGCTCGCATTGAGCGCACAGCGCCGGCACACCGGTTTCTCTTGACAGCGGGTCCATTTCGCGCTGCGCATGGATCCCGGTGCGCCCCAAGGTCTACGCGCAACAGCCACTGCACGGCACAGTGTGCCGTCTGTTCAGCAGCATGCCCCAGCGCATGCCGAGCAGGCCATGGAACACCGCAGGATGAGCGGTTGCCGTCAACCGGCCGCGCTGTAGAGGCGGGCTGCCACCGAGGGGGCGCGGCTGCCGAGCGACTGACCGTAGGTGGGATCACGCCGGACTTCAGGCACCAGCGCCGTCACCTGGCGATCGGTCAGCACAGACAGACGGGCCAGGCCGTCGCGTACCGCTGCGAGGTGCAGGCTCAAAGCCTGCCAGCGCTGGCGCAGCAACGCGTCGGCTGACAGTTCGTCGTACAAGTCGGAGAGATGGGGGGTGAGCTGTTGTGCAGCGTCGCGCAGCGCGGTCGAGGCAGTCTCCAGCGCGTGAAGATCGCCGGCCACCAGTGCATCGCCTGCTTTGGCCACTTGCTGCTCGACGGTGGAGAGGATGTCGTGCAGTGTCATGGAAGCAGCCGGCCTTGGTCAGCCGGTACCGTGTTCAGCCGCGGCGCGAGCGGGAGAAAATTTCTTGGGCGTTCGCCAGCAGTTTGTCGGCAATGGCTTCCGCATCCACCGAGAACTCGCCCTTGTCGATCGCATCCTTGACCGCCTTGACGCGACCCGCATCGAAGTCGCCCGATGCACGGGACGAGATGTCCAACGCCCTCAGAGAGTTGGACATGGTGACGGGCACACCGGCGGTTGCCGCCTTGGCGGGGGCCGCCTTGGCCGCCTCGTCGGCAGCCGCCGCAGCGGGCTTGGCCTGTTGTTTGGCCTGGGCCGCCGGGCCGAGTGCACCCGGTAATTCCGGGGTTTGACCTATCTTCATCGCTCTCTCCACCACCCCGGGAAGTCCAGGGCACCGTAGCAATGGTTTCGACCCATTCCGAGAAGACTTTAGCCATTTCTGCCGTCCCTGTCATGGAACACGGACATCGACTGTCCCAGAATCGCTCACAATGCCAGAGATAACGCGACCATTGTCCATTCTGACGCGCACTGTCTGCCCGACACCGCCGTCGGACAGCGCCTGCCCTGCCCCAGCCACGACGAAGCCCGGCCCCTGGGCCGTCACGCGAACCTGAGCCCCCGCGCGGAACACGCTGGGCGCGCGCACCATCGACTGCCGCAAGGGCTGCCCGGCCGCCAGTGCGCGGGAGGCCACCTGGCCCACCCACTGCTCCGGTTGCGCCACCACAGGCGAGTTGTCGGCCGCCCAGTCGATTTCCATTTCTTGCGCATCGGCGGCCGTCAGCACCGTGCCTGGCGGCACGTTGCGCGTGAGCACCCATGCCGGCCCGAAAGCCTTGACCGTCACGGGCAAAAAAACGTTCCACGGCGTACTGCCCTCGGCACAGCGCAGCCCCAGCCGAGTGCGCCCCCACAGGCGGGTGCCTGCAGGCAGGTAGGGCTCGACGCGGTTGCAAGGTGCCAGACGCAGCCGAGGATCCAGGTTGCCCACGCTCACCTCCATGCGCAGCGGCAGCGTGGCGCCACCGTCGCGCTGCTGGAGCGCGGCATCCAGCCAGCGCTGGGTCACCGCGGCCCAGTCGGCTCCGGCCTCGAAGCTTGCCGCAGGCGATGAGACCGCAGAGGCCGGCGCGGCCGCCAGCAGTACGGGTGCAGTTGCAGACTGGGCAATCGTGGCTGGAGCCAGAACCGCCTGCGCCTGCGCAGCAGCAGACAGCAAGGCCAGTGCGGCCGCCGCCACTGCTGCAGGCCGGCTCCAGAGTGCACAGAAGGTTGCAAGGTTCATGGTCAGGCTCCTCTCGGCAATCCCACCACATCTGGCTGCGATGGCAGGCCACCTGTGGGACTGGGGGACATTGGCACTGTAGGCGCACGGCGCGCACCGAAACCGCCGAAGTGCGGACCGAAACCCGTGTTCTTCGCGCTTTAGGAAAACAGCCGCACTTTGACAATCAGCACACGCCGCAAAGGATGCCCCACCTGGCGCCGCGGCACCACAAGACCCGATGAGGTTCCCATGCTGGACAAGCTGACACAACGACTGGATTTCCACGGCAGCGCGCTGGTGCTGCGTGCCGAGCGCCAGCGCGCGCTCGCCAGCAATATCGCCAATGCCGACACCCCGGGTTATGTGGCGCGGGACTTCAAGTTCGCCGACGCATTGCGCGAAGCCACGGGGCAGCAGCCGCTCATGCCGGAAAGCGCCAGCGCGCTCAAACCCGAAGCCCTCACCGCTCCGCGCAGCACGGCATCCGGACTCGGCCTTGGCGGTGTGACGCGCGAAGCCCGCAACGGCCAGTACGGCAGCAGCCGGCACCTGCCACTGTCGGTCACGCACCCGAACGCCATCACCCCACCCGAGGACGGCTTGCCACGCCCCAAGTATGCGCTGCAGACGCAGCCGGCCCTCGACAACAACTCCGTCGATCTGGACCGCGAACGCGCTGCGTTCGCCGACAACTCCGTGCGCTACGAGGCCACGCTGCGCTTCATCAACGGCAACGTGCGCACCATGCTCAGCGCCATTCAGGGCCAGTGACCGGCCCGGCTGATACCCACGGCACAGCGAGGTTCCCATGTCGATGTTTTCCATCTTCAATGTCTCCGGCAGCGCGATCAGCGCTCAGTCACAGCGCCTGAACGTGGTGGCCAGCAACCTGGCCAACGTGGACGCTGTGGCCGGCCCCGACGGCCAGCCATACAAGGCCCGCCAGTTGGTGTTCCGCGCGCAGGCCATGGGCCCCGAGGGCGTGGCCGGTGTCAAGGTCACCGACATCAAAGAGAGCAACGCCCCCGGACGGCGCGTGCACGACCCCAACCATCCGCTGGCCGATGCGCAGGGCTACGTGACCCATTCGAACGTGAACGCTGTGGAGGAGATGGTCAACATGATCTCCGCCTCGCGCTCGTACCAGAACAACGTGGAGGTCATGAACACGGCCAAGACGCTGCTGCTCAAGACCCTGCAGATGGGCCAGTAAGCGCCACAAGGAGCCCCTATGTTTCTCAGCCCGATCAACAGTTCTGCGGTGACGGAATCGACCAGCAGCAAGGCCGACGCCGCCACCGACCCCGCAGCCGCGCAAGACCGCTTTCTGAAGCTGCTGGTGGCACAGCTCAACAACCAGGACCCGATGAACCCGCTGGACAACGCGCAGATGACATCCCAGATGGCGCAGATCAACACGGTCACGGGCATCCAGCAGCTCAACCAGACCCTGCAGGGTATGGCCGCGCAGTTCGGTGCCATGCAGGTGCTGCAAGGCGCTTCGATGGTGGGCCGTTCGGTGGTCACCGAAGGCAACCGTGTGCAGGTCACCGACGATGTGGGCAAGGGCATGTTCGAACTGGCCGAACCGGCTGGCGATGTGAAGGTGGAAGTGCTTTCGCCCACCGGCCAGGTCGTGGGCACGGTGGACATGGGCAGCCGCAACGGCGGACGGCACGCATTCGAATGGGACGCCAGCCAGTACAAGGGCGACGCTTCGCAGCTGCGCTTTCGCGTCACAGCACAAAACGGCTCGACCGCTGTGGCCGCCACCCCTCTGCAGGCCTCCCGCGTGGTGGCCGCGGGCGCCGACAACGGCAACCTGAGCCTGACCCTGGACACCGGCGCGACCGTGGGCTACGCCCAGGTCAAAGCCATTCTCTGACTCTCCACCCCCCGCCATTGCAAGGAGCGCACCATGGGCTTCCAACAAGGACTTTCGGGCCTGAACGCGGCCAGCAAGAACCTGGACGTGATCGGCCACAACATTGCCAACTCGAACACCGTGGGCTTCAAGTCCTCGCGGGCCGAGTTTTCCGAAATGGTGGCCTCGGCCATCGGACAGTCTGGCGGCAACAACGCGGGCATCGGGGTTGAGGTGTCCAACATCGCCCAGCAGTTCACGCAGGGCAATCTGACCATCACCGGCAACAGTCTGGACGTGGCCATCAACGGCAACGGCTTCTTCACGCTCACGCTGCCCGACGGCACACCCGCCTACACGCGCGCTGGCAACTTCAAGCTCGACAAGATGGGCAACATGGTCACCAACGATGGCGCCAAGGTCATGGGCTACCGCGTCGACCCGGTGACCGGCCAGCGCACCAGCACCGAGCCCGTGCCCATGGTGTTTCCGACCGCTGAGCCCATTCCGGCCAAGCAGACGACGAAGATCTTTGCCGCCTTCAACCTGGACGCGCGCGCGCCCGACGCCGCCGGCAACCCGTCGGCCACGCCGCCCATTCCCGCCACACCGCGCACCACATACGGCACCTCGATCAATGTGTACGACAGCCAGGGCGTGGCCAAGCCGGTGAGTCTGTATTTCGAGAAGAACGGCAACAACACCTGGGACGTGTACGACCAGCTTGACGACCCGACGGCCATACCACCGGTGGTGGCCACGCCGATAGGGCAGATCACCTTCGACAACAACGGCGCCATCGTCAACCCGGCCCCCACACCGCCAAGCACCGAACACCTGCTCACGCTGTCGGTCACGCCCAGCCCACCCAACCCCAACGGTCTGCCGGCCTTCAACGTCGACATCAACCTCGACAAAGTGACCCAGTTCGGCACCAAGTTTGCCGTATCCAACCTCACGCAGGACGGCTACACCGCAGGCCAGCTCACGGGCATCAACATCGAGAACAACGGGATGATCATGACGCGCTACTCCAACGGCATCACGCGTTCCGAGGGCCAGCTCGCGCTGTCGAGCTTCCGCAACACGCAGGGCCTGCTCGCCGTGGGCGGCAACAACTGGGTCGAAACCTTCGAATCGGGCCAGCCGGTGCGCGGCACGGCCACCGACGGCAACTTCGGCTCGCTGCGTTCGGGGGCGCTGGAGGACTCGAACGTGGATCTCACGGCCGAGTTGGTGAACATGATGACCGCGCAACGCACCTACCAGGCCAATGCGCAGACGATCAAGACCCAGGACCAGGTCATGTCCACCCTGGTGAACCTGCGCTGACCTCCCTCGCCTTGCAGGCGTCTGCGCACCGGGCACAGGCGCTGTGAGGCCTCCTACCGAAAGAGCTTGCCATGGACCGCCTGATTTACACCGCGATGACCGGGGCCACCGCCGCCGCCCACCGGCAGGCGGTGCTGGCCAACAACCTGGCCAACGCTTCCACCAACGGCTTTCGCGCCGAGATGGTCTCGTTCCGTTCGGTGCCAATCCAGGGCGATGGCTCCAAGACGCGCGTGTTTGCCCTCGAAGCCACCTCTGGTTATCTCGACACCCCCGGCCCGGTGCAGCGCACCGGGCGCAACCTGGATGCCATGGCCGCAGGCAATACCTGGTTTGCCGTGCAGGGGCTTGACGGCGTTGAGGCCTACACGCGCATGGGCTCGTTCCAGGTCTCGCCTGCGGGGCAGTTGGTCACGAGCACCGGGCTCACGGTGCTGTCAGACGGCGGCGCTCCCATCGATGTGCCGCCCAATGCCGAGATCACCCTGGGTTCGGACGGCACGATCACCGCCAAACAGCCCGGCCAACCCCCGGCAGCGGTGGGCCGCCTCAAGCTGGCCACGCCCACGCCAGAGGACCCGCTGCGGCGCGGCGACGACGGCCTGTTCCGCACCACCACGGGCGACCCCATGCCGGGCGACGCCAACGCCCGCATGCTGGCCGGGGCGCTGGAAGGCTCGAACGTGAACCCCGTGGCCAGCATGGTCGGAATGATCGCAGCCTCGCGCCAATTCGAGCAGCAGATGCGCCTGCTGCAGACGACCGAAACCAATGACAAAACGGCCTCGCGGCTGCTGAACATCAACGGCTGACGGCGCTGCCCGCCGCCCGAAAGGAACCGCCATGATCAACTCGCTCTGGATCGCCAAGACCGGCATGTCTGCCCAGCAGACGCAACTGGACGTGATCTCGCACAACCTGGCCAACGTCTCGACCACCGGCTACAAGCGCAACAACGCGGTGTTCGAAGACCTGATCTACCAGAACCTGCGCCAGGTGGGCGCCAACGCCACAGAGCAGAACCAGCTGCCCACCGGCCTGCACCTGGGTCTGGGCGTGCGCACAGTGGCCACCAGCCGCAACTTTGTGCAGGGCTCGCTGCAGGAGTCAAAGAACAGCCTGGACGTGGCCATCAACGGCAACGGTTTCTTCGAAGTGACCATGCCCGATGGCACCATAGGCTACACGCGCGACGGCTCGTTCCAACTCGACGCCCAGGGGCGCCTGGTGACCTCCAGCGGCATGCCGGTGAACAACGGCATTACCGTGCCCAACGGCGCTACCAAGGTGATGATCGGCCCCGACGGCGCGGTCACCGCCATCGTGCCCCCGGCCACCGCGCCACAACCGCTGGGCAACCTGGCCATGGCCACGTTCGTGAACCCCGCCGGGCTGGAGCCCATCGGGCAGAACCTGTTCCGCGAGTCGGCCGCCTCGGGCCAGCCGCAGCAGGGCACGCCGGGCACCAACGGTCTGGGCTTCATCAAGCAAGGCTTTCTGGAGACATCCAATGTGAACGTGGTGGAAGAGCTGGTCACCATGATCCAGGCGCAGCGCGCCTACGAGATGAATTCCAAGGCCATCCAGACCTCCGACCAGATGCTGGCCAAGCTCAGCCAGCTCTGACACTGGCATGTTCCCGTTCTTGCACTGATTCGCGGAGTTCGCCATGCGCTTCCTCGTCGCCCCCACCCTGTTCTGGCTGCAGCGTCCGGCCCGCGCTGCAGCCGCACTGGCTGCTGCCGTGCTGGCTTCAGGCTGCGCCACCATGTCGCCCCCACCGCCAGTGGACATGCCCGCCACCACGCCCCCGCAGCTCACGGTGGTGCCACGCCCCGTGCCCACCCACAACGGCAGCCTGTTCCATGCGGCCAGCTACCGCCCGAGCTTTGAGGACCAGCGCGCCCGCCTGATCGGCGACACCGTCACCGTGCAGATCGTCGAGAAAATCACGGCCAGCCAAAAGTCCTCGTCGTCGGTAGACCGCACCTCGGAAGTCTCTGGCGGCATCTCGGCGCTGCCTTTCGTGGGCACGGCGCTCTCCAGCAAGACCAAGCTGGGGGCAAACTCCTCCAACACCTTCGCGGGCAAAGGCGGCACCGAGAGCGCCAACACCTTCCAGGGCACCATCACCACCACCGTGGTCGATGTGCTGCCCAACGGCCACCTGGTCATCACCGGCGAGAAGCAGATCGGCGTGAACCAGAACGTGGACGTGCTGCGCTTTGCGGGCACGGTGGACCCGCGCTCGCTGCAGCCAGGCAGCATCGTCAACTCCACCCAAGTTGCCAATGTGCGCGTGATGTCCCGCGGCCGGGGGGCGCAGAACGAAGCCCAGGCCATGGGCTGGCTCGGACGGTTCTTCAACACCATCACGCCGTTCTAAAAACCGCTGCACACGCTGCGTGAGCAGGCCTGGGCGCGTATGGGGGCAAGGCCACAGTGCTCTGAGCACAGGAGCGTTTGCTGCGCATCGCAAGCCTCGGTGCCTGCACACCGGGCGCACCTGGCGGCGCTCACCACTTCGGTGCGCAGCGCTGCGGTAAGTGCCACTTCAATTGCTATGCTTTTGATAGCTGCTTGTGCTTTATTTATAAGCACAAGCAAGCATTTTTGCTCTTGAATTCTGGCAACCCTGCGCGAGCCAGCAAGCGCCGGGTGTGCCGGGCAAACGCCCTGCCTGCTCGCCCAGATGCCCCGCGCAAAAAGGGCCGGAAGCGCCGTCTTTTCGGGGTTTAGTTCCGGCCACGGGCTTTCACAATGCAAGGCATGGAAAACCCGCGCACCCCCTCTTGGGCGCCCGCCACCGGCCTGCTGTGGCGCAGCTTCGCCGTGCTGATCGCCTCTCTTGCACTGGCACTGCCAGCGCATGCACTGCGCATCAAGGAAGTGGCCGCCGTGCAGGGCGTGCGCAGCAACGCGCTCACCGGCTACGGGCTGGTGGTGGGTCTGGACGGTACGGGCGACCAGACCACGCAAATGCCCTACACCACGCAGGCCATGAACAACTACCTGCAGCAGATGGGCATCAGCCTGCCGCCCGGCGCGGCGGGGCAGTTGCAGCTCAAGAACGTGGCGGCTGTGCTGGTCACGGCGCAGTTGCCAGCCTTTGCGCAGCCGGGGCAGCTCATCGACGTGAACGTGTCCTCTATTGGCAATGCCAAATCGCTCAAAGGCGGCACGCTGATCACCACGCCGCTGCGCGGGGCCGACGGCGAGATCTACGCGCTCGCCCAGGGCAACCTGGTGGTGGGTGGCGCGGGCGCTGCCGCAGGCGGCAGCAAGGTGCAGATCAACCACCTGAGTGCGGGCCGCGTGCCGCAGGGCGCGCAGGTAGAGCGCAGCGTACCCACGCCGCTGCACGACGGGGACGTGATCACGCTGGGCCTCAACGCTTCGGACTTTCAGACCGCACGCCGCGTGGCCCAGGCCATCAACGCCAAGATGGGCGACGGCCTGGCCACGGCGCTGGACGGCCGCACTGTGCAGGTGCGCGCCCCCAGCGAGCCCGGCGCACGCGTGGCCTTTCTGGCCGACATCGAGGAGTTGCCCCTCGAGTCGAGTGCGCCCGCCGCCAAGGTGGTCATCAACGCGCGCACTGGCTCCATCGTGCTCAACCAGGCGGTCACGCTCGGCCCCTGTGCGATTGCCCACGGCAACCTGTCGATCACCATCACCTCGCGCCCTGTCGTGAGCCAGCCCAACCCGCTGTCGCAGGGCCAGACGGTGGTGACCGAGCAGACCAGCATCCAGATCAACCAGGAACCTGGCAACGTGATCCAGATGCCGCCGTCGCCGCAACTGTCGGACGTGGTGCGTGCGCTCAATACGCTGGGCGCCACACCGCAGGATCTGCTGGCCATCCTGCAGGCCATCAAGGCCGCCGGAGCCCTCAACGCCGAACTTGAGGTGATCTGACATGTCGCTCACCCTGCCTTCCGCTTCTCGCCTGCATGCGCCCCAGGCGCTGGCCGCCGACGGCCGCTCGCTCAATGCGCTGAAGTTCGAGGCGGGCAGCAACAGCCCCGAGGCTGTGCGCGAGGCGGCCAAGCAGTTCGAGTCGCTGTTCATGCGCGAGCTGATCAAAAGCATGCGCGAGGCGACCATGAAGTCCGGCCTCATGGACGGCGGCCAGGCCGACCTGGGCACCGATCTGCTCGACCAACAGCTGGCCGTACAGATGTCGGGCTTGCCCGGCGGGCTGTCCGAGGCCATCACGCGCCAGCTCTCGCGCCACATGGGCGGTGCCGACACCTCGCTGTCGGTGCCCTCCACGCTGAGCCTGCCGCAAGCGCAGCCGCGCAGCACGCCCGCTGCCCGTGGCAGCGAGAGCCCGAGCAGCCACGTGGCCCCCAAGGGCCGCGATGCCTTCGTACAGCACCACAGTGCCGCGGCCGAGCGCGTATCGCGCGACAGCGGCATTCCGGCCACCTTCATGCTGGGCCAGGCGGGCCACGAAACCGGCTGGGGCAAGAGCGAAATCCGCAACGCAGACGGATCCAACTCCTTCAATCTGTTTGGCATCAAGGCCGGCAAGGACTGGAAGGGCAAGGTGGCCGAAGTCACCACCACCGAATACATCAACGGCGTGGCGCGCAAAGTCGTGGCCAAATTCCGCGCCTACGACTCGTACGAAGACTCGTTTCGCGACTACGCACGCCTGATCACCAACAGCCCTCGCTACGACAAGGTGCAAGCCACGGCGCGCACCGGTTCGGTGGTGGCGTTTGCCTCTGAGCTGCAAAAAGCGGGCTACGCCACAGACCCCGAATACGCCAACAAGCTCAGCCGCGCCATCAACAGCGCACTGCGCGCACAGCGGGCACAGGCCTGACACCATGAAGCCCCTCCAGCCTTGCTCGACCCCTTGTCCGACTCTCGCCACGGCGGGGCGGCCCATCTGTGGCGGCACAGGCCTTGTCCACGCCCGTGGCCACCGCTTTGCGCACGGCGGGCGCACGGCCACCGGAGATCAGCCATGAGCCTGCTCAACGTCGGCGCCCGCGCCCTCATGGCCAACCAGGTCGCGCTGCAGACCTCCGGCCACAACATTGCCAACGTCAACACGCCCGGCTATTCGCGCCAGACGGTGTCGCTGCAGACGGTGCAGGGTCTGTTCACAGGCGGCGGCTACATCGGCCAAGGTGTCGATGTGCAGACCATTGTGCGCAACCACAACGAGCTGCTCACACGCCAGGCGGCCACCGCCGGTTCGGTGCAGGCCGGTGATGCGGCGCGCGCGGCGCGCCTGCGCCAGTTGCAAGAGGTCTTCAGCGGCGGCCCTACGGGCCTGGGTGCGTCCATCAACGACATGATGAACGCGTTCACCGACGTGGTGGGCTCGCCCACGGACATCACGGCGCGCACCGTGGCGCTCACCCGCATGGACGAGACCGCCACCCGCATGCGCGACTCGGCCGAGCGCATCGGCGAGATCCAGTACAACCTGCGCCAGGAGCTGGAAACCAGCATCACCGCGATCAACAGCCTGGCCACGCGCATTGCCGACGTCAACGACCAGATCGCGCGGGTCAAGGGCAACGGCCAGAGCCCCAACGACCTGCTGGACCAGCGCGAGCAGTTGATCCGCGAGATGAACCAGTACGTGCAGGTCACGCAGATTCCAGCCGACGACGGGACGGTGGGCCTGTTCGTGGCGGGCAGCCAACCGCTCGTGCTGGGCTCTACTGCCACGCAGCTGTCCATCGGAGATGCCGTGGCATTTCCAGGCAGCGGGCAGCTCAAGCTGTTCTTCAACCGCCCGGGCGTCACACCCAGCGAGATCGACGAGAACATGCTCGGCGGCGGATCGGTCTCGGGCCTGCTGCGCTTTCACAACCAGGACCTGGCCGAAGGCCGCAACCTGCTGGGCCGCCTGGCACTGGGCATCGGCATGACGATGAACGCCCAGCACCGCATGGGCCTCACACTCGACGGACAGGCCGGCACCGATCTGTTTGCACTGCCGACCAGCATGCCGGGCTACACCAACGGCTCGGCGGTGGGCAATGTGAACTTCACCAATCCCACGCAGTTCGTCGCGTCCGACTATGAGGTGCGCTTTGGCACCAGCCCGGCGGGCCAGGTGATCCGCTTGTCCGACGGCAAGGCCACGGCCTTCACCGACCTGACCAACCTTGCCAGCCTGAACATCGACGGGTTGACCTTCAACCTCACCACAGCCGGCGCCTCGGGCGAGCGGGTGCTGTTCAAGCCTTTCAGCACGGCCGCCAACAACATCCAGGCCCTGGTGGCTGCACCGCGTGATCTGGCCGTGGCCAACCCCATCAACGCGGCCATGGGCACCACCAATGCGGGCACCCTACAGCTGGCCAACCTCAAGGCCACCAGTACGGGCTATGTGGCACCGCCGATTCCCGGGGGCGTGACGCTGACCTTCACCGCAGGCCCACCGGCCACCTACGGCGTCACGGGCTCCACCACGCCGCCCTCGGGCACGACCGGACTGGCTTACACCGCGGGCACGCCCATCGTCATCGACGGCTGGGAGATCACGCTGCAGGGCACGCCACGCACCGGCGACACCGTGCGCGTGGGCAACGCGCTGGACCCGCAGTACGGCGACGCCTACAAGCGCAACGCTGGCAACGCCAGCGCGCTGCAGGCGCTGCGCGACGTGAAAATGTTCGACGAATCCAGCCTGAGCGACGGCTTCGCAGGCGCGATTGCCCAGATCGGCACCCGCACCCAGAGCGCGCTGTTCTCGGCCAAGCTGTCGGAGACCATCGCCGCCAACCTTGAACGCGACCGCACCGCGGTCTCGGGTGTGAACCTGGACGAAGAGGCTGCCAAACTGCTTCAATACCAACAGGCGTACCAGGCCTCGGCCAAGATGCTGCAGATCGCGCAGAGCATTTTCGACACGTTGATCCAAGGCCTGGGCCGCTGAGCCCACTGCATGCGCTGACAGGAGTTCCCCATGAGCAACATCTACCGGCTCGGCACGGCCAACATGTACGACAACGCACTGCGCAACCTGGGTGCGCGGCAGACCGATCTGTCGAACCTGCAAGAGAATCTGACCTCGGGCAAACGCGTGGTGCGCGCCAGCGACGACCCGGTGTCGGCCGCCCAGGCCGAGCGCGCGCTCAATCGCATTGCCCGCATCCAGAACGAGCAGCGCGCGCTGGAGACGCAGCGCAATGCCATCGCACAGGCCGAGTCTTCGCTGGGCGATGCGGTGGCGCTGGTGCAAAACATCCGGGAACTCATCGTGAACGCTGGCAGCGGCACGCTGAGCACCAAGGACCGCGCCACGATCGCCAGCCAGATCGAGGGCCTGCGCGAGCAGCTGACCTCAGTGGCCAACCGCAAGGACACCAATGGCATTCCGCTGCTGGCGGCCTTGGGCAGTGCGCTGCAGCCCTTCGTCGGCCCGCTCAGCGGCAACCCGGACTACCTGTTTTCAGGCCTTCCCGGGCAAACCGCAGCACAGGGCGTGGGGCTGCCCAACACGCTCGACGGCGATTCGGCCTTCATGTTCCACCCGCAGCGCGATGGTGCCTACACCGCAAGCGTGAGCCCGCTGACCAACGACCGCCAGCTCACCACCACGGCCATCAAGCCCACCAACCTGGCGCTGGTCACGGGCGACCACTACAGCATCACCTTCAGCGCCGTAGGGCCCGGCGCCACACAGGACACGCTCACGGCGACGTACACCATCACCAACACCACCACCGGGGCGGTGTCGGCACCGGTGACCGTCCCCGACTTCCCGGCGAACAAGCCCGTGACCATCGGCGTGACCGGCGTGCCGGGTCTGAGTTTCGACATCACTGGCATCCCGGCCAACGGAGACACGATCACGCTGCAACCCAGCGCCAGCATTTTCAGCACCATCGACGCCGCGGCGGCCGGCCTGCGGGGTGCAGCCAACAGCAACGCGGCCATCCAGGCAGTGGGCCAGGCCCTGGCCAACATCGACATGGGACTGGAGCGCATCCACAACATGCGCGGCTTTGCGGGCGAGTTGCTCAACCGCGCAGACCGCATCACCGGCGATCAGGAAAAGCGGTCCATCCAGTTGGAAGCCGACCGCTCGCGCTTGGAAGATCTCGATATGATCAAAGGCATATCGGACTTCCAGAACCAGCAGACCGGCTACGAGGCGGCACTCAAGTCGTATGCGCAGGTTCAGCGGCTGTCCTTGTTCAATTTTCTGGGCTAGTGTCGTGCGCCGGGCGGGACCCCGCAGGCACCGGTTCAATGCCTGAGTACCCATGGTCCAGTCCGTTCTTGGCAGTCTGCTGCTCGGTTACCGCCCACTGTGGAGCCGCGCCCGCAGCCTGGCTGGCATACAGCTGTATGTGCAAAACGCTGGTCTGGCCGAGGTGGACATCGGCCACCTGCTGCGCACGGTGCACGAGCTCTGGACGGCCAGCTCCCCCCCCTTGCTGCTGTCGCCACTGTCGCGCCAGCTGTTGTGCGACATGCTCGAACATGCGCCGCGCGGTACCCCCTGGATCGAGGTGCGCAGCGACTGGCTGGGCGACTCGACGGTGCACAGCCGTGTCAAGGCGGCGTGGCAGCGGGGTCTCAAGCTCGTGTGGCGAGGCCCCCTGTCGCGACTGCCGGAGCCCGAGACCGCACGCTGCTTTGACAACAGCCTGCTGTCGCTGACGCCCGAGGAAGCCGTGGCAGCGCTCAAGGCTGGCGTGCCAGGCAGCCGCGCCGCAGCGGTCAGCCCGATCATCGACGGCCAGATGTACGAAGGCATCCCCAGCCGCGCCCTGATGCAGCACTGCCTGGACCAGCACCGCGCGCTGGCGCTGGCCGGCTGGCCGACCGAAGACATCTTGTACCAGATGCGCCACCAGCCCATGCAGCCCTCGCACCACGCGATTGCAGCACTCATGAAGGCGATCGACCAGGAACAGTCCATCGACAGCTTCGAAGACCTGCTGGCCGAAGACCCGTTGCTGGCCTACCGCTTCCTGCTGTACACCAACTCGGCGGCGGTGGGCCTGCGCACTGGCATCGACACGCTGCGCCGCGGTCTGGTGATGATGGGCTACGGCCAGTTGCAACGCTGGCTGTCCGACCAGCGCCCCTTCGCGAGCACAGAGCCCGACCTGGAGCCCGTACGCCAGGCCTTGGTTATCCGTGCACGCCTGACCTCGCACCTGCTCAATGCGGGCATCGAGCACGAACTGCGCCGCGAGGTGTACCTGTGCGGCCTGTTCTCGCAACTGGACTTGCTGATGCGCGAGCCCATGGGCACCTGCCTGCACCGCATTCCGCTGTCGCAGCGCATTTACGACGCCATCGTGCTACACAGCGGCCCGTACTCTCCCCCACTGGAGATGGCCTGCGCGCTGGAAACCGACGACACAAGCGCCATCCGTTCGCTTTGCGAAACGCATGAGCTCGACCGCGAGGAAGTCAACCGTGCGCTGCTGCGCGTACTGTCCGACCTGGAAGTGCGCCGGCCTGCACCATCGGGCGTGGCGGCACGCTGACACGGCGCGCGCTCAGCAAGTTCACCTCACCTGAGGCAGCACGCGCTGATAGACGCGCCAGAATCCCGCATCCTGCGTGGTTGCAAAATTGATGCGCATGAGGGTGCTGGGGCGGCGTTCGGCATGGAACAGCGCCCCAGGCGCAAGCAGATACCCCTCGTCCAACATGCGCTGGGCCAGCGTATCGGTGTCCACACCCGTGTCCACCCAGCCGAACAGACCCGCAGGCTCGGCCGCAAACTGACAGCCAGCGGCCAGTGCCAGCTTGATGCTGCGCGCCCGCGCGGCGTCCAGCCGCGTGCGAATGCGCTCGGCGTGGCGGCGCAGCTGGCCCTGCTCGATGCACAGCGCAAGCGCCTTTTCGAGCAGCGCCGGGGTCGTGAGCGTGGCCAGCAGTTTGGTGTCGAGCATGGGTTCGACGAGGGCGGGCGGCACGGCCATAAAGCCGATGCGCCAGTTGGGTGCCAGGATCTTGGCAAAGCCGCTCACATACAAGGTACGCTGCAGCCCGTCGAGCGCCGTCATGCGCGTGGCATGTTCAGGCGCGATGTGGCTGTAGGTATCGTCCTCGACCACATGGAAGTCGTAGCGGTGGGCCAACTGCAGCACCCGGTGTGCGCTGCCTGGCGTGAGGCATTGTCCCGTGGGGTTGTGGAACACACTCACGCTCACATAGAGCTTGGGACGGTGCTCTTCGCAGTAGCGGGCCATCACGTGCAGATCGGGCCCGTCGGCACGGCGCGGCACCGGCAGAATCCGCATGCCCAGGGCGGCCAGGCGCGCAAACTCCACAGCCCAGCCCGGCTCCTCCACCATCACGGGGTCGCCCGGCCGCAGCAGGGTGCGGCTGATGATGTCCAGCGCATGCGTGGCCCCCACGGTGGTGATGATCTGCGCGGGCGCAGCCTGTACGCTGAGGCTGGCCAGCTTGTGCGACAGCATGCGGCGCAGGTGGCTGTCGCCCAGCGGCTCGCCGTACTGCAGCGAACAGTCCTGCAGCGTGCGCGTGGAGGTCACCTTGCGAACGGCCGCGGGCATGAAACTCGATTCGAGCCATTCGGCCGGAAACACGCCCATGCCCGGCTGGGGCTTGTCGCTGATGCGGTGGAACATCCCGCGGATCAAGGCCGTGGCATTGACGGGCGGTGCACCGCGCGCCACCGTGCGGGCCACCGCCCCGTGCACAGCGCTCCAGCCCTCGACAACGCCACTCCCGTCGCGCGCTGGCATGGGTGCATCGGGCCGCCCTCCGGCTTCGCGCACGAAGAACCCGCGGTTCTTGCGGGCCTCGATCAGACCCTGGGCCAACAACTGGTCGTAGGCCGCCACCACCGTGGAGGGGCTCACGCCATGCTGGCTGGCGCATTGCCGCACCGACGGCAGCCGCGCCCCCGGCACGAGCAGACGGGTGCGAATGCGCTCGGCAAAACGCGTGGAAAGCTGCTCGGTGAGCGACTGGGTGGGGCTGCGCATGAGCATGGGGGCACCTGGCAATCAAAACGGACACTGATACGCGTTGTGCAGCGCAATGGGGCTGCGTCTGTATTGCCTTGTCGGGCAATACAGATTTCACACTGCGCTAGCAAACTGTATGGGATGTGTATTGCTTGCGAGGGTACAGTGGCTGGGTCTTTTCACGCAATCCCCCGCCCCTGGACCGGCCGATGAGCATTTCCGAGCTGACCGCCCTGATGCTGCTGTGCACCGCGATGAGTTTTTCGCCAGGGCCGAACACCACACTGTCGACTGCGCTGGCGGCCAACCTGGGGCTGCGCAGGGCGCTGCGCTTTTGCCTGGCTGTGCCCACGGGCTGGACCCTGCTGATGCTGGCCAGCGGCCTGGGCCTGGGCGCGCTGGTCACCGGCGTGCCGGCGCTGCGCTGGGCGGTGACGGCCACAGGGCTGGGCTACATGCTGTGGCTGGCCTGGAAGCTCGCGCGCGCCGGCCAGCTCACATCGGTGGACACGACGCGCCTGAACGTGGGTTTCTGGCAAGGCGTGGGCCTGCAATTCGTGAACATCAAGGCCTGGATGCTGGCGCTCACGCTGACGGCGGGCTGGGTGGTCAATGCTGCGGGACAGCCTGCGCCCAATCCGGGCGAGCGGCTGGCCATCATCTGCGCGGTGATGGTGTTCTTCGCTTTCAGCAGCAATCTCACGTACGCGCTCGTGGGCTCGCTGCTGCGGGGCTGGCTGGCCCAGGGCCAGCGAATGCTGTGGTTCAACCGCGTGCTGGCCGGTGTGCTCGTGGCCACCGCCCTCTGGATGCTCACCCTATGACCGCACAGGAAATACGGGGCCTGTGGCTGGGCCTGCTGGGCGTGGTGATCTTTGCCCTCACGCTGCCCATGACCCGGCTGGCCGTGGGCACGCCCGAGGCGCCGCAGATGTCCGGCCTGTTCATCGCCAGCGGCCGTGCGGTGCTGGCGGCAGCGCTGTCGGCCTTGTTCCTCTGGGCCACCCGCGCACCCTGGCCCGCACGGCGCGACTGGGGCCCACTGGCCCTCACAGCGGGTGGCGTGGTGGTGGGCTTTCCGCTGCTCACCTCGCTGGCCATGCGCCACGTCGAGGCCGTACACGCCAGCGTGATCGTGGGCGTGCTGCCCCTGGCCACGGCGGCCGTAGGCGCGCTGCTGCACCGCCAGCGGCCATCGGCAGGCTTCTGGGCCTGTGCGGCGCTGGGCAGCGCACTGGTGGTGGGCTTTGCGCTGCTGCGCTCGGGGCTCAACGGCCTCGCGCTGCACCCGGCCGACCTGCTGCTGCTGTGCGCCATGGCCTGCGCCGCCGTGGGATACGGCGTGGGCGCGCAGCTGTCGCAACGCCTGCGGGCCGAACATGTGATCTGCTGGGCACTGGTGATCGCACTGCCCCTGTCGCTGCCTGCCGCGTGGTGGAGCCGCCCGCTGGCACCGGTATCGACCGCCGCCTGGGGCGCATTTGGCTATGTGGCGGTGTTTTCGATGTGGCTGGGCTTTTTTGCCTGGTACCGCGGCTTGGCACTCGGCGGCACGGTGCGCGTGAGCCAGGTGCAGCTGGTGCAACCGTTTCTGGGCATGCTGTTTGCGGTGCCACTGCTGGGCGAACGGCTGGATGCTGTGACGCTGGGCTTTGCGCTCGCCGTGATTGCCACCGTGTTTGCAGGCCGACGCATGCCCGTGCACGCACGGCCTGCCAGAGGCACCACACGCTGAGCCTGCGATCGATGCCCCCCGCGTATTTCAATCCAGGAGACTTCTGCATGAACCTGAACGACCGGCCCACCTCCACGCCCTGGCGCATGGCGCGCCGCGCAGCGCGCATGAATCCCTCGGTGATCCGCGAGATCCTCAAGGTCACCGAGAAGCCGGGCATCATCAGCCTGGCGGGCGGCCTGCCCTCGCCCAAGACCTTCCCGGTGGCCGAGTTCGCAGCCGCGTCGGCCGCGGTGCTCGCACAGGATGGTCCGGCCGCGCTGCAATACGCCGCCAGCGAAGGCTATGCGCCGCTGCGCCAGGCGATTGCCGACTTCCTGCCCTGGGATGTGAACCCCGCCCAGGTGCTGATCACCACCGGCTCGCAGCAGGCGCTGGACCTGATCGCCAAGGTGCTGCTCGACGACAGCAGCCGCGTGCTGGTGGAAACGCCCACCTACCTGGGTGCGCTGCAGGCTTTCACCCCCATGGAGCCTACGGTGGTGGCCGTGGAAAGCGACCACGAGGGCGTGCTGGTCGATGATCTGCGCGCCAAGGTGGGCACGGGCGAAGACAAGGCGCGCTTTCTGTATGTGCTGCCCAACTTCCAAAACCCCACGGGCCGCACGATGAGTGAAGCTCGCCGCGCAGCGCTGGTACAAGCCGCCGCGGAACTGGGCCTGCCATTGGTGGAAGACAACCCCTATGGAGACCTGTGGTTCGACAACCCACCCCCCGCCCCGCTCACGGCCCGCAACCCCGAGGGCTGCATCTACATGGGCTCGTTCTCCAAGGTGCTCGCCCCGGGCCTGCGCCTGGGCTTCATCGTGGCACCCCAGGCCGTGTACTCCAAACTGCTGCAGGCCAAGCAGGCGGCCGATCTGCACACGCCGGGCTACAACCAGCGCCTCGTGGCCGAGGTGATCAAGTGCGGGTTCCTGGACCGTCATGTGCCCACGATCCGAACGCTCTACAAGGCGCAGTGCGAGGCGATGCTGACCGCGCTGACCCGCGAAATGGCGGGGCTGGATGTGCAATGGAACCGCCCGGACGGCGGCATGTTCCTGTGGATGCGCCTGCCCGCGGGCATGAGCGCCATCGACCTGCTGCCCAAGGCCGTGGAGCGCAACGTGGCCTTTGTGCCGGGCGCGGCCTTCTACGCCAGCGACGCCGATCCGCGCACGCTGCGCCTGTCGTTCGTCACGTCCACGCAGGAACAGATCGCCGCGGGCATTGCCGCGCTCGCAGCCGCGATCCGCGATCTGCAGGACAACTAAGCCATGCACCTGCGGGGACGGCCGTCGTGTACCAATGTGCGCAAAGTGGGGCCGGACCATCCAGGAACTGGGCTGGCCCGCGCCGTGCGGCGACGCCGGCAGAAGAGCCTTCGGCCTTGCGTCCCTCACCGAAGACGCCGCTCACCGAAGACGAGCGTCTTGCGCTGAGGGAATCCAACCGCGTCGTGCGCCACCTGTGCGCGCGACACGCAGCGCGCGCGCACTGCCCCCGAAGCACTGCCCGCGCGCTTGGCAGCCTTTCACCCTAGGAGCCTGTCGGACTTGGGAATCGTCGGCTGCAAATGGGCCGC